>JAZRVN010000018.1:0-7959 GCA_045599225.1 Candidatus Cryptobacteroides sp. | reverse complement strand
GATTTCGTCCACATCCTGGGGTGTGGCGCAGAACATGGAGCAGATGCAGACATCGGCGTTGCCGGAGTAGCTGTTGTCGGAGGCGAAGTCCTGACCGAATTTGCTGCCCAGGTCGTAGGCCACGCGCATCACGGTGCGCAGGTTGGAGAAGGCACTCTTGCCTGCATCGCCCAACTGAGCCAGTTCTTCGGCCCACATCCAGAAGGTGAGGTAGTCGCCGAGGATGCGCTTGTAGTAGTCGGAACGCTTGACGATGACAGTCTTACTGGTGGCAGGGGGTATGCAGCGGATGGTGGTCTTGGGCGCCTGACCTATCTTCTCGTTCTGGGCGCGTGCGTTTTTCTTCTCGCGGTACTCCTGCTCGTCGCGCCGCTGTGCTTCGTCGAGTGCTTCGAGAGTAGGGTCGATAATCTGGCGCACCACTTCCGAGAAGCAGCGTTTACCTGTGGATGGCGGTGCTTCGATGATGGTCTGAATGAGGATGGCGTGCGGCTGCAGGTCGTAAGGATAGGACAGACGGATGCGCGATGCGATGGCTCCCAAAGGGGCGATGTCGGAGATGAAGACAGGCACCTTGCGGTTGAGGGGCGACATTGCGATATGCTGCCGCATTATGACCGGAAAGTCCGCCTCCTTGAATGGCAGCTTGATATACTCCACCGGCTTGTATGGAGTGTCGAAATCATCGTCAGTTTCATCCTCGGTTCCCTCGGATGAAGGGGTGAGGGGTGAGAGGTGAGGGGTGAGGGAACTGGGTGATGGGTGATGGGTGAGAGGTGAGGGAGTTGATTCACTCTCGGTATTTGGGAATAAATTTTGTTGGGTACTCATATTGAATATGGATATTTTTAATTTTGAAAGTCTGGTAGCGTATCAGCGGGCTATGGATCTCGTTGAAACCATATATGGTCTTCTTAAGAGGTTTCCTAAGGAAGAACAGTTTGCACTTTGTGACCAGCTTAGAAGAGCCGTGGTTTCGGTTCCTTCAAATATTGCCGAAGGCAAAAGCAGAATGTCGCATAAAGAACAACAGCATTTCATTGAGATTGCATACGGTTCGTTGATGGAGACCTATTGCCAACTGGATATAGCCAAGAGGTTAGGTTATGTTTCGGATGAGGAGTTCCAAAGGGTGAAAGGTGATATTCAAGATATTGCCCGTCCGCTCTCCGGACTTTACAAGGCCTTGAAGGGTGAGAGGTGAGAGGTGAGAGGTGAGAGGTGAGAGGTGAGAGGTGATGGGTGACGAAATCCCTCACCCCTCACCCTTAACCCCTCACCCTTAGTGCCCTCACCCATAACCCATAACCCCTCACCCAATTCTTAGAATTGCGTTAGATACTTCCTGATAGACCTTGAAGGCAAAATCTTCCGGATTGAAGTCCTCCTTGGTGGTTTTGAACGAAAACTGGATGCTGTTGTCGGTTTTGCGCACAAGCGAGATGAGCTCTCCGTCGAATATCTTCGGATTGCGGGTGTGAGGCTTGCTGTTGCGCACCTCCTCTTCGAAACGGAATCCGTCGGTTGTGCGAGAGAGCAGGCCGTGAAGACATTTGTTGCTTGCGATTACGCTGCCGTCCTGAAGGCTGCAGGCGAGCGTGGTGTTTGTGAAAACTTTCTTAGACATAATGATAAAATTTTTGATACAAAAATTGGGTGATGGGTGAGAGGTGAGAGGTGAGAGGTGAGAGGTGAGAGGTGAGAGGTGATGGGTGACGAAATCCCTCACCCCTCACCCTTAACCCCTCACCTTTGTGCCAACGGCACAATTTCCTGGATGGTGATGTCCTGATAGACGGAGCCGTTATACTCGCGTGCCGAGAAGCGGAGGCTTGCCCATACGATGTCTCCGGGGCTGACCTTGATCTGACCTCCGATGAGTGAGGCGACGAACGAGTTTTCATACTTGCCGCCTGCCTCCTGCAGGACGATGGTTGATTTCTGGGTGGCACCATTCTGAGTGTTGATGCTCACTGGTTCGCTTTGCGAAACGACTTTGAATAATGATTTCATGATTGTAGTGCTTTTTACTTGTTGAAAATCTGTTTGATATAAGAGGTGATGGGTGATGGGTGAGAGGTGAGGGAGTTGGGTGATGGGCGATGAAATCCCTCACCCTTCACCCCTAATCCCTCATCCTTTTGACGAAGAGGATAGAGGAACTTGCGGTCGGCGGGATCGGAGCCCTTGGGCTCGCACCCGTGGATGATGTACATAAAGATGACACCAAGGTTGAAAGTCACCGGCGGCTCTGGAATACCAGTTTCGAGATAGTCAATAAGAGCCACACACAGCTCCTCCTGAGCCGGCTTCTTCAGCACACGAAGGATTGGTTTCAAGAACTCCTGCTGCTCAGGGCGCAGGTAATTGAACAAGTCCGACTGAACAGACGGTGGGAAATGAAATTGAATGTTTTGTTCCATATAAAAACGAAATTTTAGTTGTACATTTGTCTTGAACAGGGAGCCCGGGTGGTCAAAACAGCAAGCTTTGGCGCCTGCCTGCTGAGTTGCCTGTCTAACCGGATACCAGCAAGATGTTTTCCAATGGGGGGTGTAATACCTGATAATACCTTATGTATTTCTGATGTGGACTTTATGTGTTGAATGTCAATACATTAAGTTATTTGTGACCACTTATGTATCACTAAGTATCAGGATGTACCAAGGATAGGTTGGCTAAGTATTGAGAAGTATCAGGCAAAAGCAGAATAGAGCAAGAAAACTATTAGAAAAGTATTAACTACATGTTCCGGAGACTGTCAGAAGAAGAAATAAACAGGCTTGATTCGGAGTATAGCAACAAGTATGTGCTCTATAATTCCATCTCCAGTGCTGTTGAGGATATTGAAAGCAGCAAGGGAGGATTGCGAGCTGTGGAAGTGTGGCAAGAGGTACTTGGTCTGGAAGAGAGACTTCCTCAACATTTCCGTATGGACAGACATATCGCAACGGAGAGAACGAACCTGATGAAGAAATATGACCGCTTTATATTCATGCAGGGAGACAAGTGGTGCTATGAAACACCTGAGAAGCGGAAAGCAGAAGAGATTGAAAGAAGCGTAATGTGCGTGCTGTTGGCATTTGGAATGAGGCTGGCCCAGTACTGGGACAATATGGTCAATCCATATGAGCCTATCATGGAGCGCATACGCAAAATGGCCTTGCAGTGTCAGGACAAGGAAATGGTATATCGTCTGACTTGTGCTTATTATGACGAGGAAGAAATAGAAGAAGGATATGGCAATGTAGCCCCTGAAGAGGATGTTCTTCAGCCGCACAAGAAACAGATACTTCCGATTGAACTGCAACCGGTACATAAGAAAATGAGTGTAGTGTTCAACTATTTTTCCTGTGCATTGGCAACCGAGACAAAGATATCTTCTGAATACACCCCGGAATCGTTTGCCAATATCTGGAATGACCTTCTGCTGAATGAGAATATACTTCATGAACTCCAGCGCACTTCACGAATAGAAAACACGTTGGGGAAGCGTGATCCTGAGGCTGAAGACGAAGTCAAGGCGAATGATTATAATCTGAAAATGGTGCTGAATATCATTGGTATCCTCATCAGTAAAAATGTGGTACTAACCACCGCAACGAATGCCAGCAAGATGTTCTTCGACGATACGAAGGACAAATACTTCAAAGAGAGGGAGTTTATGAAGTTCGGCACTGGTGACAGTGGCATCCCCGATGAAAAGATGTACGATTATATTTGCAAAGTAATAGAACAGCATAGAAACAATTCATAATATGTCAGATTTCAGCGTAAACGTATATAAGGCAGCTCCTTTACGTTGCCCTCCTTATGAGGGTGACCCATTTCCTGAAGAGACAAAAAAGGAGGATGACCGTGCTTTGGAGAACATGAAGCATCATCAGGAAATCATAGGACGCATGCTCACCAGCGATGTTGACAAACTTTTCATGGCAATCAAGAAAAATGACAAGGGAGGTTTTGAACCTTGTCTTGCCTTTTCCGTCGGCGGAAGAATGTATCCTTTCAAGGTGTTAATCCCCAGACAAGGTGAAAAAGGGGATGGATTGATAATGCTTAGGGTGGCCAAACTTACAAGAAAGAACAGAGAGCACAACTTTCTGCGTGGAAGTTGGATTGATGAACCTTCTGCCTTGGTGATTATCGATAACTCGACAGACCAACAAAGGGTTTTGCTGGAGTCTACAACTACTTGGCCTGAAACTGAGACACTTGCCAATATAATCAAGGCGGCTCTTAACGAAAAGTTGAAGGCGTATCGCCTCATGATTGAGATAGAGCCAGTATGGAATAAAGCTGATTTGTTTCAAACGGTAAGAAAATATAGAGATCATATCAAAAGCGCGGAGTTCGATGTTGGATTTCCCAACATGGGCCGCACGGGTGACAAGTTCCTCTCTCCATTAAAGGATTCACTATCGAACGTGTATGCCAGTGGTACAGTGAAGTACTCATTCAACAAGAGCGTTGAAAAGCAACTGAACAAGGAGACCAAGGAAAGAATCAAGAAGAAAGAGTTGCCCGAAGGTACACGGCCGAGGACTACGATGAATCTGGACCCCGACAATCCTGATGAATTATTCGAGGAGTTAGCCCTGCATTGTTCGGAATATGGACTTCCGGTCAGGCTTGGCTTGGACAACTACTCTACGATACGTGTGGGACCTGTGCCTGAAAAAGCTTTGAAGAGTATGGACAAGGAGCAGCGGGATTACTATAGAAAGCAGACTGCGAATGGTCAGCCGTTCAGTATGATGCGTGTTTCGATGTCCCGGAAAGTGGCGGATTTTGATGGGCAGGATGACCTGTTCGAATCCACGGCTGATGAGGTACACGAGAAACTTGCTGATCTCAAAGAGATAAACTACAAGCCTACCAGTGCGGGAGAATAGCGTTAATTTGTTAATAACTTTTTCGTACACTCGCGTATCATTCGCGTTTGTACGAAGTCTTCAGCCGGTAGGCCAATGTGGTGGGTGGGATGCCGAAAAGTCTGGATAGAAGCCTGCGGTTCGCTCTCGGAAACTGCTCGATAATCTGATAAATAGCCGCCATTTTTTGCCCTTCGCTCATAGACGGAATCGGCACCCTGGAGTTCTCCTTCACGAACTCCACCACCTGCTCATCGTACAGACGCGAATCATTCGCGTTTGTACGAAAACCGTCCTCGGGACCGGTGTCGTCTGCTTCGCGTCTGGTGCGGTGGGAGAGGGTTTCGAGGTAGGTGTCGCGGGAGCCGCCGAAAAGCTCTTCGACGAAGTCTTTGCGGAAGACGCTGTCTGGCGGGACTATGAGGCCTTCGCGGGTCATCATCCATCCTTTTGGAAGTTGCACGCGAGCAGGAAGGTAAGCACGCGCAAGGTTCTCGGGAAGGTTTTCAGACGTGTAGAACCCCTGCTGGTCCGCTGAGGTCAGATCGAAAACGAATCTGGCTGTGCTGTAGGGATAATCGATGTAGTTGCTGGTGATGCCGTGATGGAGCACGTTTCGGAGGTGGTAGCAGATGCAGTCCCTGAGGTCATCGTGGTCGTGCAGGTCTGCGTGCTTGAGGGTGCGGGTGCCCAGAGTGCCGTGGACATCGTACCTGCGGTTGTGGTACTGCGTGATGCTGAGGCGGAAATGCCGTTTGAAATGCGTCCTCTGGTCCTCGTCGCGGAAAATCCCGTTGAGGTGGAAATGGTTGTCCAGGATTACAGCTGACAATATCTGCGTGCCGGTCGCTTCCGCGCTCAGCCACAGCCTGTTCCACACATTGATCATATCAACCTTGTCGAAAAACATCTCCTGCTGGAAGTTCCCCCTCAGGTACAGGTGTTGGTACAAACGCGAATCATTCGCGTCTGTACGAAAAAAGTTCATGCTGCTTTGCGTTTTGTTGTTCATAGTTCGGAAATTGTTGTTATATTTGCCGGTGAGATGTTAGACGCCCACCGGAAGGGTACGGCATAGTGCCAAGTCCTCGCCCAGCCTCCCCTCGCTTTTTGAAGTAAACTCCGGCACGCTTTCTTGAGGCAGATCTTAACGAGCCGGTTTATTTCCGGTTCGTTTTTTTGCTTTTGAGGCTTCTTTGTTTTTCTTTTTCTGGGACGCGATTTTGTTTTGCTTTTCTTGTGCTTTCCGCTGATTTTGAATGCATCCTCAATATCAGCTTCTATGACAGTAATGCAGTATTGCTCTTTCCTATGAGTTTTTTTATATACTCCAACGGTCATTTTCACGGTTCCTATGTCTGCACAGTCGTATTTCATCATGATGATGCGTTCATATCGACTTTGTGATTTTGTGTTTGGGTCGGCATTAGATGAGAGAATGGGTACCGCACCAGCTAGGATCTCGTCAAGATGCAGGATGGCAAGCGAGGATTCGTATTTCTTTGCAGCATGTCGGGAAGTTTCTTGTTTTGATCTGTAGGAAACGAAGATATCTTCTTGCAATGCGGAATTGAATATTTTTTTGGATGGATGGTTATATCCCCACCAAGTATAGAATTTCAGTATTGTGCGTTGCCGCTCTTTCATTGCTTCCGGACTGTTCCCCTCCGGAATCATTTCTGCCGTGATCTGCTTGGGACAACGCGAATCATTCGCGTATGTACGAATTTCGTTGTTTTCCATAGTTTATGTTGATTTAAAGTTTATTGCTTTGGGAATGAGGGGGTTGTGTCCCGTTCGCGTGATGCTGGAACAGGACATAATGACTCGGGCCCGTGTGTTGGCTCGGGCCGTTTGCCTGACTTGAAGTTTCAGGGGAGTGATCTGCGCTACGAATATGCCAGGCGTGCAGATACTCCCCACTGAATCTCGTCCACATAATCTCGATCTGCAAGCGCGACACCCGTAAGCTCAAACTGGTTGAGGACAGAAGTGTCTTCTTGCTACGGGCAAATATAGCACTTCCTTTCGGGAGTTCAAATGTTGGCGTGTAAGTTTTCGTACAACGCGAATCATACGCGTCTGTACGAAGTCAGTAAAGCCGCACGTGAGCTTGTTAATATGTGATTTTGTTAATTTGTTAATCGTGTTGTGCCGCGTAACCGATTAGTCCCTAAGGAGTTGTGAATACATATAAGTATCGTGCGCCTGCGCGATATACTATGTACTACCGCTACTAATAGATTTTATAACTTTCAATAGAACAAAAAAAAGAAGAGAAAAGTCCCTAGAGGAATGGATGAGACGGTGATTTCGACTCTCGGGACTTGGGTGTGAGTTGTGCCGGAAAGTGAAATTAACAATTTAACAAATTCACATTTTCTCGGGATGATAATGAAAGGGCCGGATGTGATGTTAAAATGTTAATTTGTTAATTCGAGGAATCGATTCCCTCATCCCTCACCCTTCATCCCTCACCCCTCACCCCTCACCCTTTCAAAATCCGGGACAACACCCTTTCAACTCTCGGGACAACCCACTGCCAGCCCATATTATTGCCATAAATTTGCATCGTGGTTCAAGAGTGAATCACCCGCAGCCGGAAGGCTCTGTCCGTGCCGCTCGCGGCAGCAGCTCCGAAGCAGGTTCGTACCAAGGTCGCTCTACCTCCGCTATTTCTCCGTTTCAGAACGGACAATGAACGGACAACGAACGGAGGAGGGGTGTACGGGGAAGGGCCTTGCAACGGAGGATGAGGCCGGAACGATGAGCCAGAAGGCAGCGGAAGATTGTTCAACCCAAAAAACGATTTTTGATTATGACAATATTGAAAGGACTTATCCGACGAATGTCGGGATCGGCTGGAGACTTTACTTTCAGCCAGGTTCAGGGACGCACGATTGTCTCTGAGAAGATTACGGCGACCACCGACCGCAAGACAGCGGCTCAGCAGAGGGTTCGCATGAAGTGGGGCAACATCATCCAGATGTACAAGGGCATCATGCCTCTGCTCCGCTGCGGATTCGAGAACAAGGCGGCCGGCGTGAGCGACTACAACATGTTCGTGAAGGTGAATATGCAGCAC
>JAZRVN010000017.1:0-4871 GCA_045599225.1 Candidatus Cryptobacteroides sp. | reverse complement strand
ATTAAGGAAGGAGCCCCCACTGCTGTATTCCAGAACCAGACCGCAATTCTAAGTTTCTACGTAGATGCAAGCATCGGGGTCAACTCTATTGAAATACATAGTGAGGGAATCCCTATTGCAGATAATAACGGTCTTACTATTTATATTAAAAACGGGGCTCCTCTTGACCAGATTACCGATGACCCTGCGAAAAGGCTATGCTATGCCGCAGTACTGCCCGGAAAATTTAAAAAGTTGACAGTTACGAGCTACACGAATACTCAGGCTGAAGTTAACAGGACATTCGACAACGTAAATCTTCCTGCCAACACTTTGGCAAATGTCTTCATACCTTATTACATTCCGGTGAATGTCGGCACTGACACGAAGCCGGAATACCAGTACTGGGCTTATTGCAACCTCGGCGCCTTCCTTCCCGAGGAGACGGGTTACTACTTCACCTGGGGCAACATCCAAGGTTATGTTGCGAAATATGATGAGAGTACTGAAAATGTAGAATTGTTCCTTCCTTCGGGACGACCTGCCCTTGCCGGTGGTTTCACCGAAGACAATTACAACCAAACGACCGGTTCGGAACTCACAGGCAGCATAACTGCCGAAAACGACGCCGCCACTGCCGCCTGGGGTGGCAAATGGCGTATGCCTACAAAGTCAGAGTTTGACGCTCTTTGCGCTCTTAAACCTTCTTGGGGGTCCTATCGTGAAGGACCACAATACGGATGCTTCGCGGGTGACATATTTTTCCCTGCCGTCGGAAGTGGCCGGGAGAATAGTAATGAATATATTAACACAAAAGGTTCATATTGGTCTTCCACGCTTTCAAAGGATGATCCCGAGTATGCTGGATACTTGATTTTTTCCGATGATTATTTTGAAACGGAAGATTTTTACCGTTACCATGGTCGTTCCATCCGTCCCATCTACGGTGACCCTCTTCCCGAAGGGAACGGATTGGAAGTTAATAAATATAATGAAGGGGAAAACCTATAAACTTTGATTAAAATGAAGAAGTCATCTTTCCGCCTCATATTTGCCACTATAGTCGCAGCAGTGGCGCTGGCCGCCTGTGCCAAGGATATTTCTGTTGAGAAGAAATCTGCGCCGTCAGCAGTTGCCGAAGGTTCCCGCACCATCGTGGTGTCATTCGCGCCTTCCACCAAGACCGCCCTCGACAAGGACGGCCTGACGCCGAGATTCCAGCTCGGAGACACTATCAAGGTTGCCCTGAAAGACGGCACTGCCGCACCCGAGGATTGCCATGTGGCTATCGAAAACGATATTGCGGTCATACATACCAACCTTGAAGGAGATATTGTCGCAGTGTATCCTTCAAGCGCCGCAAATGTAAAAGAAAATTTCATCGATGGAGTCTGTGTCTCCCCGAAACAGACCGGCAAGTTCGCCGATGCCAATATCTGCAGAGCAGATATCTCTGCAGGCAGCAATTCCGCTACCTTTATTAACGAGACCGCCATCCTGAAATTCTACATAGATAACAGCATTGGGGTAAAATCCATCACCATAGAAAACAAGGAATATATTGCAGACAATTCTACCAACATAACGGTTGATGGGGCTGATGAAAACAGCATTTTGTCTGAAATCACCAAAGGAACCTCCAATGAAAGAATCTGTTATGTCGCGGTGTTGGCAGGAACCCACACTGCTCTTAATTTCACGAGCGTTACATCTTCGCAGGGTGCTCCCGTTCAGAAACAGTTGAACGAGCAAACCACCCTTGCAACCGGCACAATGTACAACGTTTTCCTCCCTTACTACATACAGGTCGGCGACCAAAAATGGGCATACTGCAACCTCGGCGCCTTCCTTCCCGAGGAACAGGGTCTCTACTTCGCCTGGGGAGAGACCACCGGACACGAGTACAATGACAAAACTTACAAGTTTGAAGACGGACACGATTTCAATTGGGCGAATTGCCCGTTCAATAACGGATCAGAAGATTATAATTCGGAATATTTCACAACATTAAAGGAAACAGTTTGTCCGGACGGAGTTCTTGATATGAAATATGATGCCGCAAATGCTATATTGGGTGGGAATTGGCGTATACCAAATTGGTCTGATTTTCAAAAACTCCTTGACAATACGAAAACGACCGGTAAGGACATCTCGGATGTTGGATATAGACATTTGCAAATCGCTGGTACAGATTTGATATTTCCGGCTACTGGGCATGGATATGGCGAAACAGTAACTAATCCTGGAATTGACGGATCTTATTGGACTTCCAATTTATCTGGTGATGAATATGCTTTGACACTTATTTTTTCCGGAAAAAATTACGGTCCAACAAGTATAAATTCGGATCGCTATGCCGGCAATACCATCCGTCCTATTTACGAAACTCCTGCACCGGCTATACCAAACGGTGCCCTTCCCGGAGAATTTACGGTAGCAGTTGACACTACCGGTCAGGGGCTGCCTCCAACCAAGGTACACTTCTCCAAGGGTAACCTGCAGGCCACGTACAAGGTCACCGATTATGTCTGGGGATTTGCTGAGCATCAGTATGACTACATAGCGGAAACTTCGGGGAATATGTCTATGGATTCTCCGAGTAATGGAGATGTGGTAGACCTTTTCGGCTGGGTTGGAAAAAGTTCTTCCTTTACCGGTGCCGCAGTATATGGCATATCAGACAATGATAAATCTGAAGACTATAGCAACGACGTAAATGATGTATTAAAGTCGGATTGGGGAAACACCATTGACGATAAAGGAACCTGGCGTACCCTTTCAAAAGATGAGTGGAATTATTTGCTGTATTCACGTGAAATGAAGAATGGCGGTGCCCGTTACCATGACTTTAGCGGTGGCATTACGCTTAAGGATAAAGATGAAAATGACGTCACCGGATATGGACTCGTGCTGTATCCTGACGGGTTTGCCGATCAGGATTCCTGGGTTAATGCTTATAAGACCTGGGATGAATTTGCCCAGAACGGCCTTGTATTCCTTCCTGCTGCAGGCAGAAGAAATGGTAATAATATTGAATACTATGGGCAAAACGAACATTGCTACTATTGGACGTCAACACACGAGTCTACAAAGGCTTCTTGGGCGTACTATCTTTGGGTATATTCCAGTTCGGACCCGGAATTTACAGATATCTGGTGCGATGCCGGCAATGCCGTCCGTCTTGTGACGAATTGCGCAACAAATAAGTAATTTTGAACGGAACGGGAAATACCTTGCGGCTTCGTGCACTGGTGCTCGCTCTTGTAGGGCTGGTTTGCAACCTGCCGTTCCTTGGCTACGTTTATGGCTCGGGCGGCTCGTTGTGGAGAACGGCCCTGCTTGGCGTGTCGCTTCTGTGCCTGCTCTATGCCGGAGTGTATTTCCTCTTGTCCGCAGGAAGGGTTGTAGGGCGCATAATCCTGACTCTTCTTGTCATAGTCAACGCCGCCTGTCTCTACTTTTTCAGGGAATATGGCGCAATGCTGGACCTGACTATGATAGGGAACGTATTCAATACAGACTGGAGGGAGGCTTCGTCCTTTATCTGTGCCAAATCCGTGCTGTATGTGATTGTACTCGGAGGGCTTCCCTGTGTGCTTGTTTGGTGGCGAAGGCGCGACCGCGGCAGCATGCGCAGCACCGTTTTCAACATTGGAGGAAGCCTGATTGCAGGTATGCTGCTGGCATCTCCCTGCATCTTTGCCGGGGACTGGTCCGGAAAAACCGGGCGCGTGTGCTTCAATCTGCTGCTGCCTTGGAGCTATGTCTCCAACTCCGTACGCTATGTCGCCGACGGAGGGAAGAGAATCTCCAACGAGATTCTGCTCCCTTACGCAACCCTCAGCCGGACGGAGCAAAAGGAGGTTGTGGTGCTTGTGATAGGCGAATCGGCAAGATGGGACCACTTCTCCCTCTATGGCTATGAGCGCAATACCACACCGTTTCTCGATGCCGAAGGGGAGCATCTGCACAAGTTCAAGGCCGTCTCGAAAGGGACGTTTACCGTATTGGGAGTGTATTCGATGATGCGCCACTACGATACGGACAGATACTATGAGTTCCTTCCCAATTATCTGCACCGCCACGGCGTTGACGTCATATGGCGGGCCAACAACGGCGGTGCTCCCAAATTGCATATCGACGATTACCGCAGAATTGCAAAAGACGGGTATGACGAAGCGCTTCTGGACGGGCTCAGCGAGGCCATAGCCGCAAGTGACAAAGATAGGGTGTTTGTAGTTCTGCATACAAATTCCAGTCACGGGCCCGATTATGATAAGCGCTATCCTGCCGAATTTGCAAGATTCACTCCGGTCCGGGAAGATACGAAAGGTCCCGTCCGTTCTCAGGAAGGCTTGATAAACAGCTATGACAATACCATAGTCTATACCGATTATCTGCTGCACCGAATCATTGGGATGCTCAAGGGTCTGGACGGCTGCCGATGTGCTATGATGTTCGTTTCCGACCACGGAGAGTCTCTGGGCGAGAATGGCATCCATATGCACGGCACTCCCGACCTTTTAGCCCCTCCCGAGCAGTTTATGATACCTTTCATCGTCTGGACCTCGGACGGTTCGGTGCGCGCTGACGAAAGCGAGGAACTCACTCAGTTCCACGTCTTCCACAGCGTGATGAATTTCTTCGGGATGCGAAGTCCCATCTATGATGACAAAATGAATATCTTCGACTCGTACACACGCAATCCCCGGTTTGATGAGAGACCCTGAATCAAGTTCAGGGTGACGGTGACTCAGCAAGTGACTTTGATTTCAATTCTGCCGAAACCATTTTCCATACAGACTCATCGATGCCTTCCTCTGTCATATAATCGTGTAACTTCAAAAGAACGTCCTGTGTTCTCCCGATGATTTCTCCAGGCCTGTTTATGT
>JAZRVN010000016.1:0-11333 GCA_045599225.1 Candidatus Cryptobacteroides sp. | reverse complement strand
CTATATGGGTCCGGACGGCCTTCATGGCGACGGTGTCCTGAGTGACGGCAAAACCTCTCTTCACCGCCTTATGCGCGAGCCTCTTGCCACTATGGACGGTATGAATGAGCACGGACTCTGCTTCGGTGCCTACCAGCTTCCCAGCTTTGATGAAAAAAACAAGGATCTTAAGATTCTCTTCCAGGATACGGGCAAAAAAGCCATCTCGGCATCGCTTATGCACAACCTCATCCTTTCCAAATGCAAGACCGTGAAGGAAGTGGAGGCCCTCTTGCGCTCCTATGATATGGTCAACATTCTGACGAGTCTTAACGTCCACTGGATGGTAGCCGATGCCACAGGCGATTGGGCCATCTTCGAATATTGGAACGACACGCTATACGTTATGCGCACGAAGGAGCTCTATTACTATGGAATGTGCGCAGGTCTAAGCATACCATACGAGTGGTACAGTATAGAAAATTACTACCGCAATCCCGAGGCTTACCTTGCCTATCCTTCTCCAATCCAGTCAGATCCTTACAACTGGCAGGTCGTGATGTCGGCCAAGATACGTGTGGGTCATATGATGAACTTCTACAATCCTACGATGACAGAGAAGGAGGCTATGGACTGCCTGCAGCAAGGACGCTACAGCATAGAGGTTCCCAACGACTTCACCAACTGGTCCTGCATCTACAATCCCAGCCGGCGAACCCTTACATTCGCCCTGCGCAACGATATGTCGAAGGTATATACCGTTGATTTGAAAAAAGTGTTCTAAATGAAAAAGGATCAATACCGTTGCCATTGAGCGGCGTTCAGCTACGGCATCACGGATGCACGCAATACGATGGCCCATCTTCAGATTGTCAAAGCCGAGGATATTGAAAAGATAGGCGCCAACAATATCTGCAACGTGACATTCCACAGCGACTATCCGGTGTCGCCCAATATCAGTATGCCTCATACTATCTATGCGGCGGCATTGCTTTCTTCAGTATTCTAAAACGCATTCGTGCATAACGATGATTCTGACGTACTGCGAAGTTTTTTAGCGGTAATTTATTGACATTAAATCCTTTGCGAAAATGCATTGACAGATACCGTCAAATTTTTCAAGAAACGGGCAGATTTCAACTTGTCTGAACTGATGGCACAACAGACTCTGTACATACGTGTTTACCAGAAAAAATCACCGATACCCCGTATTTCAGAGTATCGGTGATTTGTTAATTATCTATAGCTTTACAACGAAGCGTCGTCTCAGATGGATGCGGTTGATAAAGAAGATTACAACTTAAATTTATAGACGTTTTCGTACTTCTCGCGGATGGTCACCCAAAGGGCTTTGTTTGCGATGTCGTAGGTACTGTTGTGGGACGTGAACCACAGACCGTCCTTCTCGTCATACTTGCCGGTCTTGACATATTCTTCGTATGCTGCTATTTCTTTCTGAGGTTCTTCCTCAGCCAGTACCTTTTCTTTGGACCAATAGGACATAGGATAGTCGTCGAATGTAGGAATCTTGGGAGTGTCATAATATTCCGAGCACCAGAACGGTTCTACGTTCACATCGTATGTCTGTGTGTAGCGAACCATCTTCAACAGGTTCCACATACCCTGCATTGAATTGCTGCTGGCGTAGTTCTTAGAGAGAATATCATATCTTTCCATACCGCAGGCGTGGGCAGGGAAGTTATTACTGCTGCCATCATGCAAGAAGTTTTCTTCTTTATACAGGTGATTGTAGAAGTTTGTCATAATCATCTGTTCCTGCACCACAAATTTGACTTCATTGTCTTTCTCGCCGGTAAATTCCACAATCATGCTCTCTTTCGGGTCTGCAACCATTATATGACCGTCCCAAGTCGTAGGAATAGGCATGATATCGTGGTTCTTGATAAACGTCTTTGCTTCTTCCACGCTTCCGCAGTTGTCAAGAAGCGCGCGGATAAGCTGCATCGGCATAATCTGCGGTTTGCCCTCGTTGGTGTGGGCGTGCGGATTCTCCTTGATGTCAGCCGCATTCACAACGTTGATATTGCAGACAAGTCCTGCATCATTGATGCCATCCATCGTCATCCACGGAATGTACTTGAGCTGTTCTTCACTGAGTCCGGCTGCCACCATATCGTTAGTGATGTTCAGGAAACAGGTGTTCGCCACACCGATGGAAGCGTGAGGACGCGTTGCCGTGGCTTTGGTCCTTACTACAAATTCACAGATTTCGTTGATGTTGAAGTCCAGATTACGTCCGTAGAAGTTGTCATTTCTGACAGCACTGCAACCGAATATCGGAATAGGGCCAAAATCCGATAGCAATTCTGAAGGTGCCTCTGTGCTGTAGCCTTCGGCCGTATATTCATACAGGTAATCTGCAATCTTGGTCACCTTGGTTGGTGTAACGGTGGGATCTTCCTTTTTGCAGGAGCCCAGCAACCCGATTGTCAGGGCCGCGAGGGAAAGGATTGAAAGAAATTTCTTCATGTGCTTTGGTGTTAATTGTTAATATTATGTTATCTGTTTGTATTTCTGTCTTTCCTACAAGTCTTTCTTCAAATCCACGACATACAGTTTGGAAGTGTCATTTCTGTTGTAGAAATGTATAGTGAGTTCCTTAGGATTGTATATGCAAGACCAGTTGGTCAGTTTGTTGACATTACCCTGCTCCAGATCGAATCTACCCTCCTGGCTGCATGCCAGAGCCTCTTCCAGTGTCATGACAGGCTTGTAGGCTTTCATCATGTGTTCAACGCGCACCTTCGGGCTGTACTCCGTTTGCCATCCGTCTTTCTCGTATGTGGCCACAAGTTCAGGGTTTCTGTAATAGTTCTCAATGGAGAACCACTCGTATGCCACCTCCGGCTTTCCTAACATCTCAGGCTTTTTCAAGTCATTCTCACGGTAAACGTGCAATTCATTCTTCCAGAACTCGAAAATGGCCCAGTCACCAGTGGCATCGGCTATGAGCCAGTGAACGTTGAGAGTTGGAATAACGGCTACCATATCATATTGGGAAATCATAGTTTCCACATCTTTCACTGTCTTGCAGCGTGAGAGAATCATATTGTGGAACAGTGCGGAGTGTATGGCTGTCTTGCCCGTATTCTGGTTGAGATCGTCAGGATTGTTTTTACTCTTTTCCGCGTCCGGAAATGCAGGAGAAAGAGATGCCAGCTGGAATGCTCCGTAGCATAGACCGTATTCGTTCATTCCGTCCATAGGCACGAAAGGCTGTCGCATAAGTCTGTGCAAGGAAGACTTTCCGTTGCTGAGGGCATTGTCCGACCAATACAGCTGGGAATTGTAGAAAGGTGCTGTCAGCATCACCTTCTTGTAGCCGTTGATTCTGTCGAACACGGCAAGGCAGTCTCCGTTTGAACCGTCAAAGTTACGGCAGAACAGCAGGTCGCCCTTCTCGTTCCTGCATACAAATCCTGAGCAGGCTCCTGAGTAATCCACGGGGTCTTCCCATCCTTCCTTGGTAAAATACCATTCATTGATAAGCGAATCCCTTCGACCGCCTGTGCGAATGTCCGCTTCAATGAATTCGTCCATCATACTTGGAGAGAGGTAATCCATCCTATACACCAGGCCGGCTATGTGGCGGACTGACTCCAGGGTTTCCTTGGCTTTGTCCTGTAAACAGAACCCGCTGTTTACGGGATTCGATACAGGTGTGCCACCCTGGCCCACGTAAAATGTCTCGCGGCCCTCAGGTCCTGGCGTTGGGTTATTGTCACCTTTGCGGCATGACACTGAAAGTACTGATACTGCGATGAGCATCAACATTGAGAATGTGATTCTTTTCATTTGTAAAATTTATTATTATTTGCTAGTCTACAGTCGTTATACATCACTTTGATTGATATTATATTACAAAGTCATTGTTTGGCACCTCTACACTGAAGTGAGTAGATAGCAAAAGCGCGGCAACCCACTTGTGGATTGCCACGCCTTGAAAATCTAAGTCATTGAAATATGCGAAGTTATACCCCCCCTAAACCAAGGAAAGGATAGAACATACTTCTATTTGATGTGCAAGTAAGCATATAATCGAACAAAAATACACAATTTCTCCGAAAATCAACATCAAAACCCGAAAAAACGTTCATATCGTTTCCAGGGCGCGGACATCATCGGGAGTCGTCTCCCAGGAAGTGACGAAACGCACCTTGGACTCCTTCTCCCCTCTCAATCCCCAGTACTCGAAAGAAATCTTCGAACCTATACGGTCAATCACCTCGTTGGGAAGAATAAAGAACTGCTGGTTAGTTGGAGAATCGATAAATGGCCGGAAGCCCTTGGATTCAAGGATACGGCGAAGTTCCATTGCCAGTTCCACGCCGTGCCTTCCTATTTCCAGATACAGATTATCGGTAAAGAGCCGCTCGAACTGAACCCCGAGAAGCCTGCCTTTTGCCAGTACCGCGCCGTGAGCTTTCATAAGAGTCTCAAAACCCTGCAGATAAGCGGGATTCCGGCAAACGACAGCTTCTCCGAACAGAGCGCCCATCTTTGTACCGCCTATGTAAAAAACGTCGCAATTTTCAGCTAGAAGAGGAAGGGTAATGTCCGCGCTTGCGGCAAGGCCGAATCCCAGCCGGGCTCCGTCGACGTACAACGGAATATTGTATTCCTTCGCAACCGCGTGCAGGTCCTTGAGTTCCTGCAGGGAATAGATTGTGCCGTACTCTGTTGGAAAGGAAATATAAACGGCACCCGGCACTGTCATAAAGGGCCAGGTTTCGTCGGCATAGAAGTTGTGCAGATAATCCCGCAGTTCCCCGGCGTTCATCTTTCCCTGATGGGAGGGCAGGGTAATCACCTTGTGTCCGCAAAATTCCACTGCTCCCGCCTCGTGAACGTTGATGTGCCCTGATTCGACTGCCATCACTCCCCCGATTCTGGGAAGCAATCCGTCCAGCACCGTTGCATTGACCTGCGTGCCGCCCACCATAAAGAAGACCCGGGCTTCGGGGGTTCCGCAAGCCTCCCTGATAAGTTTGCAGGCCCGCTCACAATAAAAATCGTGTCCGTATCCCGGGGTCTGGGCGCTGTTTATCCTTACAATCGCATCCAGCACCTTGGGATGCGCCCCTGCCATATAATCACAGTCGAATCGTATCATAGTCGATGTCAATGTTTTTCGGGTCTTAATTTAGCATATTTGAGAAGGAGAAGTTTTTCTCCGTATCTGTCGAAAGCTATCCTGGCCTTGAGTTCGGGAGCGACCCCGTCGATGGAAATGATTCTACCGGGGCCGAAGCGGTTGTGCTCTACCCTCTCGCCTTCGAAAAGCTGCGACATATCAACCGGCACGAAGTCTGTGTACAGGACATCCGGTTTCGATGGTTGAACAGGCTTCACAGGTTGTGTCGCAGGCTTTGACTGCCACTTTGAGGCAGTTCCGAAAGAGGGGTTTTCAATAAAACGCCCGTCTATCTCGCGGATAAACCTGGAAGGCGGATTGCTCTCGTGCTTTCCGTTGCGCATACGGGTAGAAGCCAATGAAAGGTAAACCGCCTTCATTGCCCTGGTTATAGCAACGTAGAAGAGCCGGCGTTCCTCTTCCAGTTCCCGCATTCCGTTAAGATTACCCACATTCGGGAACAGGTTTTCTTCCATTCCTGCCACGAAAACGTATGGGAATTCCAGACCCTTGGCCGAATGCACGGTCATAAGGGACACATTATTGGAAGAATCCTCATCTTCGTTCAGGTCCACGTTACTGAGCAGGGATACATTCTCCAGAAAGTCCTCCAGAGAGTCCAGCACCTCGTCCTCTCTGGACTGCTGCTCTTCCACGAACACCGAAACGGAATTGAGAAGTTCGTCCAGATTGGCCACCCTGGCCAGTCCTTCGATGGAATTGTCGGACTTGTAGAAAGCGTACAGTCCGCTTTCTTCGTAAACCTTCTGAGCAAGAGCATAGGCATCGAGCGTGCCTCGAAGCTGTGCCAGGGAGTCTATCATCCGGCAGAACGCCTGCACCTTGGGGACCTGGAAGCCGGCCTTGAACAGGCTTGTACCGATAGAGTTTGCTATCTGCAACACAGCGTCCTTGGTAGTTTCCCCTATTCCCCGGGCCGGTTTGTTGACAGCTCTCTTGAAAGCCTCGTCGTCATTGGGATTGACCACCAGCTTCAAGTACGCCATCATATCTTTTATTTCGGCCCTCTCGAAGAAACTGTTGCCGGAATATATTACGTAGGGAATGTTCCTCCGGCGCAACGCCTCCTCCAATGCGCGCGACTGGGAATTGGTACGGTATAGTATTGCAAAATCCTGATACATAGCGCCGGCCGTTCTTATCCGCCCGGAAATTTCGGAAACTATCATCGCAGCCTCCTCGGCCTCGGTAAAGGACTGAAGGATACGGATCCTCTCTCCCCTTTCGCCATCGGACCAACACTCCTTGGGAATACGGCCTTCATTTTTGGAGATGAGCGAATTGGCCGCTTCAACGATATTCCTGGTACTGCGGTAATTCTGCTCCAGACGAAAGAGCCTGCACTCGGGATAATCCTTCTTGAAATTGAGGATATTTTCAATTTTAGCCCCGCGGAAGGCATAGATGCTCTGGGAGTCATCACCCACCACGCATATATTCCGGTGAATCTGCGAAAGCTTCTTAATTATCACGTACTGCGCGCGGTTGGTATCCTGGTACTCGTCCACAAGTATATGGGAGAACCGGTTCTGCAGAACCTCGAGAGCCTGAGGGACGTCCCGCAGCAGGATATTCATATTCACCAGAATGTCGTCGAAATCCATCACTCCGGCAGCCTTGAGCTTATGCTGATAGAGTTCATAGACATCGATAAGGCGCGGGCGCCTGCTGCGCAAATCCCCGTCCAGCAGCTCCCTACTGGACCGGTAGCCGCCCACCGTTACAAGATTGTTCTTGGCCATCGATATTCTCGAGAGCACCTCCTTGGGCTTGTAGAGCTTGTCGTCCAGCCCCAGTTCCCTGATGCAGCCCTTGACGGCGCTCTGCTGGTCGGAACTGTCGTAGATGGTAAAATTCGACGGATACCCGAGGGCATCGCAGTATTCCCGGAGGAAACGCACGAATACCGAGTGGAATGTACCCATCACCAGCCTTCGGGCTGCCTGCTCCCCTATGAGCCGGGCAATCCTTTCCTTCATCTCGGTTGCCGCCTTCTTTGTAAAGGTAAGAGCCATAACCTTCGAGGATTCCACCCCGGAGGTCAGGATATTAGCGATACGATTGGTGAGAACCCTTGTCTTTCCAGACCCCGCTCCCGCCACTATCAACACAGGTCCCGATATACATTCCACGGCTTTCCGCTGCTCACTGTTGAGACCTTCAAGAATAGAGTTCTTTTTTGATTCCATATCCGGGCAAAATTAGGGAAAATTTTAGTATATTCGCCTCGTATTTCGACAATTCTAACAAAACAAATAAAAATGTCATCAAACATCGATTTGAAAAGAGGTCTGAACATTCCCATCAGCGGATGTGCGGAGCCTCGTATCAGCAAAACGATTGTGCCTGGCATTGTAGCCGTCAAGCCCACCGATTTCAAGGGATTCATTCCCCGCCTTCTCGTAAGCGAGGGCGACGAGGTGCTCTGCGGCTCCCCTGTCCTGGCAGACAAACTTCACCCCGAGATTCTGCTCACCTCTCCCGTCAGCGGAAAGGTAAGCGCCATTGTAAGGGGTGAAAAACGGAAACTGCTCGCGGTTCTAATCGAATCGGACTGCAAGATGGCGTGCGCATCCTTCGAAACCTCAGATGCCGCCGCCCTCGATGCCGATTCAGTGAAGAAAGCGCTGTTGGAAAGCGGATTGTGGCCCTTCATCATTCAAAGGCCCTACGGCGTCATTGCCGACCCTGCCGCCACCCCAAAGGCAATTTTCGTATCAGCCTTCAACACCGCCCCTCTTGCCGCCGACCCTGAATTCGCGTTCAAGGATGAACTCTCTTTCATTCAGGCGGGTATCGACGCACTTGCAAGACTTTCCTCCGGCGGAGTCCACCTGAGTCTCGACGGTTCCCTTCCCGACAGTATCTTCAACAAGCTGGAGAACGCTCAGAAGCACAGCTTCACCGGAAAGCATCCGGCAGGCAACGTGGGTGTACAGATCAGCCATATATGCCCCATCCGCAAGGACGAGACTGTATGGACCGTTTCCCTGTGCGGTCTTGCCGCTATGGGAAGGCTTTTCAAAACCGGCAAGGTGAATCTTTACCGCAAAGTGGCCGTTACCGGCCCGATGGCCATTGAAACCGCTTACATCTGCACGGTTCCCGGTATGCCCGTCAAGGAACTCGCTCCTTTCTACGGAAATTCGCCCGAGCAAACCAGAATCCTGAGCGGAGACCCTCTGAGCGGCACAACCGTCGGAACCGAAGGATACCTGAGTTTCTTCGACAATCAGATTACGATGCTTCGCGAAGGCAACGAACGCGAGTGGTTCGGCTGGATCCGTCCCATCCGCTACAAACAGTTCAGCACCGACCACAGCTACTTCTCCTGGCTCACTCCCTGGAGAAAGTACGAGATGGACACCAACATCCACGGCGGGCCAAGGGCATTCGTAATGAGCGACCCTTACTATGCAAAGGTACTCCCTATGGACATTTTCCCCATCTATCTTACCAAGGCCTGCCTCGCCGGCGACATTGACAAGATGGAGAAATACGGAATATACGAAGTTCTTCCCGAGGATCTCGCAGTGTGCGAATTCATAGATCCCTGCAAGAACGAGATTCAGGATATAATTGCAAAGGGCATTGACCTGATGCGCAAAGAAATGGCCTAAAGTATGAACAAGATTTTTGAAAAAGGAGGAAAGCTCTACTGGCTGCACTCCACCGCCGATGCTTTTGACACATTTCTGAAAGTTCCCGACACCGTTTCGGCAAAGGGTTCGAGTGTGCGCGATGCAATCGACCTCAAGCGAATTATGATTATGGTGGTGATAGCCCTGGTTCCCGCAGCCCTGTTCGGAATGTGGAACGTAGGCTATCAGCACAACCTCTCCATGGGAGACGGAAGGCTTCAGATTCTGGCCAACTTCTGGTACGGATTCCTGCACGTCCTGCCTCTCTACCTGGTTTCCTATATCGTGGGACTGGCCATCGAGTTCGGTTCTTCCCAAATCAGGAAAGAAGAAGTGAACGAAGGTTACCTGGTTTCGGGTTTCCTCATTCCCCTTATCCTGCCTGTCACCACTCCCCTGTGGATGGTGGCCCTGGCTACCGCTTTCTCCGTAATCTTCTGCAAGGAAGTGTTCGGAGGTACCGGTATGAACATCTGGAACCCGGCGCTTGTAGCCCGTGCCTTCCTATTCTTCGCCTACCCTAACCAGATGTCCGGCTCGCAGGTATGGATTTCGAACCCCGGCCCCGATGCAGTGACCGGCGCAACTCCCCTCGCACTGGACGGGGCCGCGCAGTACGGCACCGGATTCTGGGACCT
Source organism: Candidatus Cryptobacteroides sp. (assembly GCA_045599225.1). GTDB lineage: Bacteria > Bacteroidota > Bacteroidia > Bacteroidales > UBA932 > Cryptobacteroides. The sequence goes on along the minus strand of JAZRVN010000016.1, from coordinate 1,899 downwards.
GTTCATTGGAACGGTTCCCGGCTGTGTGGGTGAAACTTCGGTAATAGCAATCCTGCTGGGCGCAATCCTGCTTCTGTGGACGGGCGTTGCAAGCTGGAGGATAATGCTTTCATCGGTATTGGGAGCCCTGTTCGTAGGCGGAATCGGCCAAATTGCCGGTATCACCGAAATCACCTGCTGGGAGCAGCTTCTTCTGGGAGGCTTCGCATTCGGTACAGTCTTTATGGCCACCGACCCTGTGACATCGGCTCAGACCAACTGCGGAAAGTGGATCTACGGATTCCTCATCGGCGCACTGTGCATCACGGTAAGGCTCTTCAACCCCGGTTATGCCGAGGGTATGATGCTTGCCATCCTGCTTATGAACACGTTTGCCCCGCTGATCGACCACGTAGTCGTCAGCTGCAGCATTTCAAGAAGAAACAAAAAATTCAAAGCCGCATAAGTTATGAATACCAACAGTAATACATATACAGTAATCTACACCACAGTGGTGGTTGTGATTGTTGCGGCTGTCCTGGCTATCGTTTCTCAGAAACTGGGGCCCCTGCAGGCCGCAAACGAAGAGGCCGAGACCATAAGCCAGATTCTTACCGCCGCTCAGTTCGGAGAGAAAGAGCACTGGCAGGAAACAGGAAATGCCAAGACCATCGAATTCTTCAAGGAGAACATTTCCTCAGAGACAAAGGTTTACTCTACCGCCGACCTCAAGGCTCTCAACTATAAAATAAAGGACGGAAGCATAACGTCAGATGAGCTTCCCGTTTATGTTTTCTCAAACGGAGTTGTAGTACTGCCCGTTTACGGTGCAGGTCTGTGGGGTCCGGTCTGGGGCTACGTAGCAATAGCCGACGACTACAGGACCGTAGTGGGAGCATACTTCGACCACGCCAGCGAGACCCCCGGCTTGGGTGGAAAGATTAAGGACGACCCCGCTTTCCGCGCTCAGTTCGCCGGCAAAAAGGTCATCTATGACGGAAACGGTCCTCTTTCAATCGTAAAGGGCGGCGCCCCGGCAGGTATGGAGAACGGCGTTGACGCAATTACCGGTGCAACAATGACCAGCAAGGGACTAAACGAGGCCATCGCAACCTGGCTCGGTGCATACAGGCAGTTCATCGATCACCGGATAGAGGTCGGGCAGGCCATCAAGGCTATCGCCGAAGGCATCGAAGAATCCGGAAAAACTACAGAGGAGGAATAAGCTATGGGCAAAATGAAAGAAACAATACTGAATCCCATTCTCAAGGGCAATCCTATAACTGTCCTCGTTCTGGGTATATGCTCTTCGCTCGCGGTTACCGTAGAACTCAAGGGCGCGTTCGTAATGGCGCTGTCGGTTATAGCTGTCACCGGACTTTCGAGCCTCGTGTGCTCGCTGCTCCGCAACACCATTCCCAACCGCGTGCGAATCATCGTGCAGCTGGTTGTGGTTGCTCTTATGGTTATCCTTGTTGACCAGTTCCTCAAGGCATTCGAAGCCACCTACGCAATCGACAAATCCCTGTCGGTTTACATTGGCCTCATCATTACCAACTGTATAGTTATGGGACGCATCGAGGCTTTCGCACTTGGCAACAAGCCCCTGCCTTCGCTGCTTGACGGCATTGCAAACGGCGCCGGTTACGGTATGATACTCATTATCGTGGCTTTCTTCCGCGAGCTTCTGGGAAGCGGAACCCTTTTCGGATTCCAGATAATTCCCCAGGCGCTCTACGATGCCGGCTACGTTAACAACGGACTGGTGATTCTGCCTCCTTTCGCACTAATTCTGCTGGGATGCATAATATGGATTCACCGCAGCATAGACAAGTCACTTCAGGAAAAATAATTATAACACTTACCTATTATGGAATATCTAAGCTTATTCGTAAAGTCAATCTTCGTTGACAATATGAT
>JAZRVN010000015.1:0-65828 GCA_045599225.1 Candidatus Cryptobacteroides sp. | reverse complement strand
GAAGAATTTTCCAAGCTGGCGGATGACATTGATATATACCTCGGATGTCGAGTAGAGTCCGGCATAGACATCCTTGAACTCCTGCCTGGCTTTATCCTTACCGAAATAAATGGTGTTGATGTTGTCCGCCATAGTCCTGTCTGGCCGGAAACGATCCATATAATACGGCACACCGCCAATGACCATATACGTCAGGGCCACTTCGTATCTGGAAAGATGGAAACCTCTCTTTGTCCAATAGCGTTCGCATTCTGCCAGAGTGAATGGCTTGAGAGGAATTGTCTCAGTAGTTCTTCCATATAGACCACCATATTCCCGAATAACATTATCCATCATCCAACTTGTTGCAGAACCACAAACTATCAGGAAGATGTCCTTGCGTTTTCTGGCCCATTGATTCCAGAAGAATCCAAGCTCACTGACAAGTTCAGAGGACTGAGGCCCTGCCAGCCAAGGCAATTCGTCGATGAAAATAACCTTGCGGCGGGCGCGCTTGCTTAACAGCAGTTTCTTTAGCAGATTCATAGCGTCCAACCAGTTTGTCGGTGAGGGGGTCCCTTCTTGTGGCAGGCCGTATTCCAGCAGACTGCTGTAGAAGTGACGCAGTTGCTGCTGACGATATGATTCCAGTTTTTCGGCATCGTCCTTGTCAACCTTTATGTATAAACCAACCGTCATAAAGGTAAATTTATTTTCAAGGGCTTCCTCTATAAGGAAAGATTTGCCGATACGCCGCCTTCCATACACCGCAAGAAACTCCGACCTATCTGATTCATAGAGCCTTGATATTGTCGCAAGTTCTTCTTCTCTTCCGATAACTGTTGATGGGTTCATTTTGCTATAATTTACTGAGACAAAGATAATAATAAAAATTTAACCTCAATAGAAATTCGGCCAAAACGGAGTTTTTTTGCTTGTTTTGGCCGAATTTTAGGAAGCAGTTTCACCCCATTCTTACTCACTATTGAGGTTTCTCAGTATGTTCGAATCATATATCTGGACAGACAAAGCGGAATGCGTAAGCGCAGATGAATTATTGTACGGACGCAGGTGGGGGTAATTTTCTGACAATTTTTAAGGCCGCGTTTTGAATTCAACGAAATCACTGAAGAGGCCTTAGGCGGATTATTTGGGAACAGGACGGACCTGCAGGGCCTATTGACATTCCGCACTCGCGCAATTGGAATGGTTAATATGCATTGTAAAATTATAAGAAATAAAGTAACTTTGTCAATTATAGCCTGATTCTTATCAAAACCATAATATTCAATGAAAAAAATCATTTACGCAATCGCCATCCTTATGGCGGTCAGCTGCAACAAGGCGGCTGACACCGTTGTCTTCGGGACCATCCGCACAGCGGACGAGGACAACCCTGTAGCTGAAGCTGTCGCCGTCAAGGACGGCAAGTTCATTTACGTAGGTGACAAGGCCGGGGCCGAAGCCTATATTAAAAAAGGCACCACCGAGGTGATTGACCATACCGGCAAAGGTATGGTGATGCCGGGCTGTTTCGACGGCCATGCGCATTACATTATGCCTATGGCTCTTGCCAATATGAAAGGCGGCGTGCTTTTCGATGCCAATGACGACAAGGCGGCGGTTCTGAAGAAAGTCGACGCTGCCGCTCTCGAAGCCGCCAATGCCGGGAAAAAGTGTCTTTTTGGCTTCGGATGGAATTTCTACATCATCAGAATGTCCGAACAGGAACAGATCTCCCTGGCGGAACTGGATGCCGTGTCGCACGGACTGTCCGTGGCGTTGTTCGACTCTGGCGGACACAATATGTACTGCAATTCAGAATGTTTCCGTCGTTGCGGCATCATCGACGACAAGGGTAATGTGCTCATAAAGAAAATACCTGGCGGACTGCTCGAATTGGATGAAAAAGGACATATTACAGGATTCATAGATGAGCGTGTAACGGGTTATCCTATGCGTATGGGAGGTATCATCTACGACGAAATCATAGATGATGAAGTTGCGTGCATAGCACTTGAAAAATCTCAGGAACTGTTGCTTTCAACAGGTTTTGTATCGTATATGGAAGGCTGGTCGAACTGCCTCCATCCAAGCAAGTTCTATGAGGTCGCCAACCGTTTTGACAAGGAAGGCAAGCTCAAACTGCTCCTCTCAATGTCCTACGAAGTGGAACCCTGGCAGAAGGATATGAGCGAACAGATTGACTATCTTGTGTCCCTCAGGGAGAAATATGGTACATCACACGTGCGTCCGCAGTATCTTAAAGTCTTTATGGATGGTTGTGTGGAGTCCTTTACCGGGTCGATGTTCAAGCCATATGTGAATGGCACCACTTATAACAGTCACTGGGCAGTGGACCGCCTCGCGGATATCACCCGGGAGTGCAACTCCAAAGACATAACCGTACACACTCACACTATGGGAGACAAAGCCATCGCCGAAGCCACTGATGCATACGTAAAAGGTGGAGACGGCGAGCACCGCAATTGCCTCGTGCATCTTCGTAACGTTCGCCGGGGAGATTACAAACGCTTCGCGGACAACAACATCGCCTGTGTGGCAAGTCTGACCTGGCACGTCGGGGCTTCTGCCGAGGAAGAAGCAGTAATGGCATCCCTTGTTGACGAAGAATACGTAAAGCACGCATATCCCATCAAGTCATTCTTCGATGCAGGAGCTAAGGTTTCAAGCCATTGCGATTTCCCTGCAAACGGAACCTGCCCTCAGGACCCGTTCGGAATTATGGAGATTGCCGTAACAGGGCAGATGGTTAATCCTTATACAGGTGCAGTATATCCCGCATTCGACACGGAGGAACTCATCACTCTTGAGCAGGCGCTTCAGGCACTCACCATGGGCGGAGCCTGGCAGCTCGGCCTGGATAACGAGCGCGGCAGCATCAAAGTGGGCAAATATGCCGACTTCGTGCTTGCCGACCAGGATGTGTTCGATTGTCCTGTGACTGACATCCATAAGACAAAGGTTGTCTCTACCTGGTTCGAGGGAGAGAAGGTCTATCAGGCAGAAATGGCCAAAGTTGCTGACTATCTGTATGAATATGAGGCTGACGGCTACGGCACAGAGGCTCCCACGACGCTCTTGACAGACGACGGCCCCGTGACATTCGGTTGCAGTGCAGTCAGGAACGGGAACTTCTACGGAAGGAATCTCGACCTGGGAATAAGCGAAACCTGTGAATTCGTGATAAGGACCAAGGCCACGGCAGAGCGCAGGCACGCCTCCATCGGCGTGGCAAACACCTGCTTTTCAAATATCACGGAAGATATGGTTCAGGCCGGACTCAGTGAGGAACAACTCAATTTCATTCCGTGGATGATGATGGACGGCGTAAACGATGCTGGGCTCGTGTGCAACATCAATGTGGTGAATATGAGCGACATCGAAGCTGTTCCGCATACTCACACCAATCCTGGAAAACCTCAGATTATGGTGATGCAGCTGGTCCGTGCACTTCTTGACAACTGCGCCAGTGTGGCTGAGGCAATGGAATTCATCTCCGCTCACGACATAACACCTATGCCATACGATATTGCCGGTACCTGGGACGGACACATAATGATTGCGGACGCAGACAACAATGTAATCGTCGAGTTTACGGGAGAGAAGGGTTCGGAAGTTAAGTATATAGAGACGAACATCATGACCAACTTCTACAATCATATGTACGAAGCGACAGGAGCATATCCCCCTCACGCTTGCGGCGTTGAAAGATATGAGATTCTCAAGGCAAATTACGACGGCGGAAACACGATGCAGGGAATGTGGGAGCTTATGAAGAAGGTGCAATATACCCAGGCATACGACGAGTCGACCGAGCCTTTCTGGTGTACTGAGCACATAGACGGCGTACCGGGCGGTGATATCACCTGGACAAAGGAACAGCTTCTTCAGGAGGCTGAAACACAGAAAATGCTCAATGCCTATAAGGTATATGAGCAGACCGGTGAGTACAACCCCGCAGACGGAATGTGGTTCACCGCCCACAACAGCGTCTATGACATCGCGAACAGAACTCTCTGGGTAACGGTACGCGAGAAGTACGAGAAACATTACGAGTTCAAACTGTAAAAATAAGAAGAATCCTCTTGCCAAGGAAACAGAGCTTCTACTTCCGACTTATTACGATTTTTTTTGAAGAAATAATTAAAGACATTCCAGCCAATGAAAAAGATATTTCTTACATTATTGTTTGCATTTGCTGTTTTTTCTGCAAATGCACAGTTTCATTTCGGAGGGCAGTTCAGCATTAATTTTGCCAACGAGCACACCGATTTTTCTTCAGGTGCCACCGACAATAAGGAACACGCCTATTTGGTGAATCTGAAACCGAAAGTCTATTGGAATATAGGTGAAAAAATGCAAGTTGGTGGCCGAATCGGTTTCGCTTTCGGGCGTCTTACCAACGGAGTTATTTTTGAATCGGAGAAAAAAGACCAGACCGTCAACGTGAACAGGGCGGTCGGTTGGTCATTGTCGCCTTTCTTCGGGTACAAGCTGTTGAATTGGAAAGCCGTCAGCGTCTGGGCGGAAGCCAATGCCTTCATAGGTCAGTATTACAATGTAAACAAGCCGAAGACAGGCTCTCAGGAATGGAGCAATCAGATGGAATACGGATTCCAGATTCTTCCTGTGGTGAACATCGACCTTACCGAAAAGCTTGCCCTGCAACTTCATCTTGGCTTTATATCTTTGGGCTGGTACGGCACCAGAGCCGACTATCCGGATAGGGTTGTCACGACAAGTTCCTGGGATCTTCACAAGGGTGGTTTCTCGGGTATCGCGCAGGGCCTTGCCGATTACGGTATAGGTTTAGTCAAGAAATTCTGATAGCCCACAGTGCTATCATGGGTTATGTGTCACGAAGTGCTATGGTTCGTTTCTTAACCGTTCCCCAATCATATAACATATTGTCAATAATCTACGAATGAAAAAAATCATTTTCGCCTGTCTGCTCGCACTGTTTGTTTCAGTTCGTGCCGCTGCTGTCTTCAATGAGGATAATATGACAAAGACATTGGCGGTACTGCGTTCCGAATTGGAGCAGGAACTGGGCAAACGCTCTTTATACGAAGAAACTATCTCCAGCAGGGAACAATCGCAGCGTCAACATCTCTCTGAAATACAGGAAAAATGCAACAAACTTTCCCTGATGCTTTATTCCCAGAATTTGGACTATACGCTTGACCTGACATATGCGCTGAAGGAAACAACTGCGGAATATATGAAATTCAACAAGCAACGTCTGCCGTATGACAGTATGCTGTCCGACTTGGATTTTGAGCTGGAACGTTACAAGCGTCTGGAGGAAACGCTCAACAAACTGCCACAGGAACAGGATTACCGGAGTGACAGGGACAGTTGCATATCATACGTGGAAGCCATATTGAAGTTCTGTTACGCCTCAAGGGCCAGAATCATTGAGGACAGCCTGCATTTTGAGAATGTCGCTTCAAGGTTGAAGGCATCATACGACTATGCCCAGAGTCGCTACAAATTCCTGCAGGACGAGATTTTTACGGATAGGTCGACTCCGTATGTATCGGTGCTGATGGCATTCTCTTCATATTGGGAATATGCCATTGAAGATGCCAGGATTAAATACGGGCGGAAAGCTATTTTGGATGGCAGGCAGGTGGATAGTGACTGGCAGGGTGCGATGGTTTTCAATTTCCTGGGCCTGATGCTGGTTTTTCTGATTTTAGCCACAATATTCAGCAGGCTGGGCATAGCATTGTTCGGACGGTTTGGCAAACTTTCCGGCGAAGTGTTGTCCGGTTTCGATAAGAATCTGCTGACTTTATTGTGCGGTACTGCCATATTCCTGATTACGAACTGTATACTGTATGTGGTCACACACAACAATTTCTACAGAATGGCCACAGGACAGATGATTGTGCTTTCCTGGCTTCTGGCCGCGATAGAAGCATCGGTAATGGCTCGCAACAAACATAATGGGGCGAAGGAGGGGCTGTTCCTGTTTATGCCTATGATTGTTCTGGGTATAGTGATAATAATATGCAGAATCATTTTCATTCCAAACAATCTGCTGAATCTGCTGCTTCCGCCTGCGTTGTCGGCCGTACTCATATGGCAGACAGTCATCTGCATAAAGTCCGGGGACAAGGCGTCCGATGCGGACGAGACCATGGCCTGGATGAGTGTATTGGTATTGCTTGTCGTGACGGTAATGTCCTGGATAGGTTCAATGCTTATGGGGATGCAGGTACTCATATGGTGGCTGTTTCAGGTGGCCGCCATCGAAACGATAATGGTTCTCAAGCTTCTTTTCAAGAGATACGAGAGTTCACTTGTTGCAAAGAAAGATGATGACAAGTCAACTGTAGTGATGCTTGAAAACGTTAACGAAGAGGTCAAAGGCAAATATATACGCATCACCTGGCTTGCGGATTTCCTGTTGATAGCCGCTATTCCCATAATGTCGATATTGTCGGTGCCCATATCTCTTTACTATGCCCTGAACGTATTCGACCTTAACGACATCTACCAGATGATGATATCCACAACCTTCTTTGATTTCGTTGATGCCGAGGGCAATGAAATGTTCAAACTGTCGGGTTATATGATAATTCTGGCGGCTTCAATGTTCTTCCTTTTCAAGTATTTGGATTATCTGAGCCGCTCTATGTACCGTTATGTCAGATTCAGAAGCATAGCAAAACGCAGCGGAAAGACTTTCGTAAATACGAATGAGGTGAATCTGTCGTTGGCGGATAATGTGATAAGTGTGCTTGTGTGGAGTATCTATATAATATTCACCCTGATACTTTTCAAGATTCCTACGGGTGCGATGTCTGTCATTGCCGCAGGTCTGGCGGCCGGTCTGGGACTTGCAATGAAGGATGTTCTGAACAACTTCATTTGTGGTATCCAGCTTATGTCCGGACGCTTGCGCGTAGGAGATTGGGTGGAATGCGATAACGTCCGTGGAAAAGTTAAGTCAATCAACTACCAGAGCACCCAGCTGGAGGTTACCGGCGGAGCCGTGATGTCTTTCCTGAATGCTGCCCTTTTCAACGATAATTTCAAGAATCTCACCCGCAATAACGACTATGAGATGGTCAGGATATTCGTGGGTGTGGCTTATGGCACAGACATCGAAAAGGTCAGGAATGTGATTCTTGAGGCCCTCGTTCCACTGCAGACCAAGGATGATTTCAACCGGGATGTCGTGGATCCGGCGGGAGGTGTGTCCGTGGCTCTGAGCGGATTCGGTGACAACTCGGTGGACATAATGGTAAGGCAGCGTGTGCTGGTTTCCAAGCGATATGCCTATGAAGCAAAGGCGAGAGAGCTGATATACAATGCCTTTAAAAATAATAACATTACCATACCGTTCCCTCAAAGGGATATACACATAATCAGCGATGAAAATTAAACGTGGCTTGATTCTGACGGTACTCCTGACAATTTTGAATTTCACTTCCGCTTCTGCACAATGGAGCGGGAGTGTGAAGGCTGACGGCTCGTGGAACTTCAAGCAGAGCAACAGCGAGAATTTGGATTTCAAGCTGAAATATTCCGACAAAAAGTTCTATGTCGGTTCCAATGTTTATTTCGGTCACAGTTACCTTCCATCTGTAAAGACGACCACCATTCTGGATGCGAAGAGGGAGAAGAACGAGTATTACAAGGGTGAGAACAACTCCACATACCCCCGGAAATTCAATGCCGGAGCCAGGGTTGATTTCGGCTATACATTCAATCCGGACAATGCGCTGGACGCCTCCTTGTCTTACGGCTACAGCGGAAAGAACGAGAACTCCATTCTCAAGACAGAACGGTACGGCAATCCCAATACGTCAGTCCTGAACGGAACGCAGAACGACACAGCGTATGTCAGCAGCCACAATGTGATTTTTACTGCGACATATAATCATAGATTCGCATCGAGACCCGACGCGCGGCTGGGAGTGACTCTTTCCAATACGACAAAGCTTGACGGCGAGAGGGGCAGGAGAATCACTTCCGGGAATTTCTATCCCAGGCAGAAGAATTACGCTACCTACAGCAGCATAAATGATTTCGACTCCAAGCTTTCCGCCTTCTATGACGATATATTCCGTTTCGGGAAGAGCGATTTGAAATTGAAGGCCGGTCTGGACCTTATATCCAATCAGGACCTTGACGGCTACTTTGCAGAAACGTATGTAAACGGGACCTGGAGGGATTCCATTGCCTACAGACAGTCCTACTATTACAATTCAATTTCAACGGAGCCGTATGTGAACCTCACCTGGTCCGTCGGAAAGTTCGACTTCTTCATCAAGGAAAGGGTGCAGATATATTGGCACGCAATGATGGACAAGTTGGATAACATACAAAAGCCTGAAGACATTAAGGGCCTGTTCGATAAGTTTGACCCGAAGAATCTGCTGAATGCCGGCGTAACATACCGCATCAATGACAAGCACCGTCTCGTGTTGGACTACGGTAGGTCCATTACCCGTCCCGACTATAAGAAATTGTGCCCTACACTGATGATAGGCAAATCGGAAGGAGAATATTTTATAGGTAATCCTGATCTCCTCCCTGAAGTCACCGACAAGATAAACCTCGGCTATACCTACACCAAAGGCATCTTCGTTACAAGACTTGATTTAAGTTATCGTGACAAGAAAAATACTGCGGAGAAAGTCATCGACCTTGAAAAGTCAAAGGATATCACCAATCCGGGAGTGAGAACTCTCTTCACCTGGATCAATAACAAGAGGCAGAATTCCTATGGCGCGAAACTGGACCTCAAGATGAACGGGAAGGACGTGAAGGCGGAGATATGGGCTGCATTCAACTATGACAGGTATTGGAAAAGCGACAAGGTCGACAAGGAAGATTTAAATTATGAACTTGGGACTTCCGTTGACGTATTCCTGAACGAGACCACTAAATTGTCTTCCAGCCTTGCGTACATCAGTGCCAAGCAGTCGGCATACAATCTGAAAGGAGAAGACATTGTGGCGAATCTGCGTTTTTCCAAGATGCTTGTCAAAGGTCTGGAGCTTTACGCCGAATTCAAGGACATAGTGGACAAGGACGTTTACGAAGAGACCTGGAATGCAGCCGGGAATTATCTCAAAGTAGTCTCCACCACGCCTATGCACAGGGCGGCGCTTCTAGGTGTAAATTTCATATTCTGAAACTATGGCACGCAGGAAGATACTCAAACCGATCATAATTGTCATTGCGTGCCTGATTCTTCTGCCTCTTTTACTGCTGGCGGGAATCCTTTTCGCTTTGACCATTCCTTGGGTGCAGCAGAAGGCGGCAACTGCGGCCGCACGCATCCTGTCCGACAAAATCGGTATCGAGGCTTCCGTGGGGCACTTTTCAGTGCGACCTCCTTTTGACGTGCTTCTTGAAGATGTTTTTGTGGGGGACGCTCAGGCAGACACACTTGCCTTCATAGGACGCCTGGATGCCCGCCTTAGCATTGATGCCTTGCCGGATTCTGTGGCAGTCAGGCATTTGGAAATAGAGAATCTGACCGCCCACACGGGAGATTTGATACCAGAACTCAAAATAGACGGCAAACTGGGCCGTATGAAGGCCGGAGTCGGGGCTATTTCCATCGACAAACTGGTTTTTCCTATAAGCGATGCCGTTCTGGAAGACGCCTTCATTATGCTTGCATTGACCGGCATTGAAGATGCCGTGCAGAAGGCTCCATCCGACAGCGTTTCGCCGGTACCTGCTTTCGACATTCAGGACATTGTGCTCAAGAACGTGAAATTCGGTCTGGAACCTGTTGGACTAAGGCTCGATATAGGCAAGGCCGGGGTCAGTGCGTTGATTGATTTGGGAGCAATGTGCTACACTGTACGCAGTCTCGATATTACCGATACTGATTTCGGGGTAGGTTCTTTTGAACTTCCTTTCGGTAAACTTACCGCAGATGCAGTCGTGGACTTGGGGAATTCTCTTATTTCTTCGGAATATCTCTACGCAACCGTCCCTGCGCTGCAGGCGGAAGCCGAATTTCACGGTACCGGGCTTGATCTTGAAGAAATGCGTGTCAGGACTGTGGGAAGGGGAAGTTTCTCCGGAGCCGGATTCTCGCTGAACGCCGATTATGATATAGACGACGAGGCTTTCAAAGCCGATCTCGATTTGGAAAAGACGGATGTGGCGGAAATTCTCGGGATGTCGGGAAGCGCCCTGACAGTAGCAGGCCGCGTGCGCGCATCCGGCAATCTTCATAATGGTACGGCATTCGGCACAATATCTTCTGCGGTCTGCTACTGCGACAGCTCCATATCTGCGTCCTTGAAGTTGGACAGCCGTTTTACTCTCAGCGATTTTCTGGGAAGATATCCGGGTTTGGAACTTATAGCAGAACTCGCGGACATAGATGCAATAATATCCGGTGACACACTGAATGCAAGTAAGTTGGACCTTGATTTCAAGACCGTCCGGAATTTGAGTGACATTGCTGTCAGAATGCCGGGAATCTCTCTTTCCGCAAATGTTCCGACTCACGCTCTGGAAATTCCGTCACTCCTGCCGTCTTTTTCCGGCGCGCCGAAGACTCTCGCCGGGCTTGATTCGTTGATTGCTGCCATCCCGGAGGTTAATGCTGACCTGACTGTCCTGCAGGATAATCCGCTGCGAAGGATGCTTCAAAAGCGCGGATTTGACCTCAAGGAACTCACGGCCGGTTTGCACTCCACAGGAGCCTCCAGGAATATGGAAGTCTCCCTGGAAACTCCTTACCTGAACGGGGAATACAGGCTCCCGGCGATGAAAGCCGGCCTTGTAGCCTCCCTGTCCGGGAACAGTATGGATGCAACACTGAGGTTCAATTCAGAAATCAGGGACGGCCTGATGTCCGTATATGGAATCGATTCGGGAGTTGATATGGAGGCAGTCCTGTCCCGCAACGGGGACGACCTCAAACTGGACGGAGACCTTAAACTAGCCAAACTTGTATTTGACGGGAAAAATATAGGGGATAGGATTGTCCTTTTCAACCTTCGTCCGAACAGTGCTGATCCGAATCATTTCGTGGCGAACGCCGATCTGGACGACATTCCCGTTGAACTGGCGAAGCAGTTTGTCACGATTCCGGATGATCTGGACATACAGGGGAGAATCCGGGCTCGCGCCGCAGTCTCGGGTTTGCCCGACAAAATTAAAATATTCGCCGGAATCACTCCGCTCGAGGTGGCGGCGTCGTATCGTCCGTATGATATTGGGCTGCGGCTCGCAGAGAGGGAAATTACCTTGGAAGACGATAGAATAAATCTGAACGGGATTTCCATCCTCGGAGCGGACAGTACTTTTGTAAGCCTTGACGGTGGACTGGACCTCAATACTATGCTTCTCGACGTATCAGTCAAATCCGAGGGTTTCGAGCCCGTAGAACTTCCGAAGGACGGTCCCTTTCCGGTTTACGGGAAACTTCTCACAGCGTTGGACGGCGGTATCTTCGGTCCCGTGGACAGCCTGCAAGCCAATATCGACGTAAGTATTCTCCCCCAGACCGACATTACCTATCCCATCGACGAAAAGAACCTTGCTCAGGTGAACCCTTCCGGTACGGTAAAAGTCGGGTTCAATACCGGGACCGGGCTCAGTCTCGGCGGCCGGTTGGACGTCCCGAAGGGAAGGATATTCTTTTCTCCCAAACTCTATCCTATGATGCCGTTCGCCGTCGATAAGGACAGTCATATCTTATTCAACGGTGCCATTGACGATACGGAACTGGCCGTTTCGGCCTCCCAAGGCGCAAAGGCAACCTACAAGCCGGTAGGCGAGGTGTCCAGAATGGTCGATTTTGTAACAGGAGTCAAAGTAGGGGGGACGCTCAGGAAACCGGAAATCGGCTTCTATCTCGACGCTCCGAAGGATGATGGGATTCAAAAGGAACTGGCGGAAATGCCCTCAGAAGACAGAGAGGGTCTTGCGGCTGTGCTGCTGGCTACCGGAATGTATGCATCTCAGAGCAATGAGGCAGCGCAGATGGACGGTTATGCCCTGTCCAGCATTGTTCAGTCAAAGTTGAATGCATTGTCATCCAACAAACTGGGGAAAGTGGTTGACCTGGATTTCGGTGTGGCAAAAGGGAAGCACGGCAGAGGAATCGAGACCACCGACTACCATCTGAATGTCTCAAAGAGTTTTTTCAATGAAAGACTCAACGTCAGGCTGGGCGGCAGCGTGTCCGACAATGCCGAGGTCAACAGGAATTCCGCATCCTTCCTGAACAACCTCTCTGCTGAATACAGGATTGACACTGCCGGGACATTCAGGGCCAGGCTGTTCAGTATGAAGGATTACAACAATATCGTTGAAGGGGAACTCATTAAATCAGGCATAGGCCTGCTTTACAACAAGACCCTTGACAGACAGCGCGACAGCCTGGACAGATCCCTCGATTTGGGCGTGGAAGCCAATTTTGTTGAAAGGAGCAACAACCAGTGGGGGCCGGACGCGGCGGTTTCTCTGTCAAAGAACAACCTTTTCGGCAGGGGTGACGTTTTCACTGCAAAAATCAATGGGGCATATTACTGGAATTTGGACAGGCAAAAAGCGAAAGACCCTTCCAGAAACGACACATACCGGTTCGGTGCCGATTTTTCTCTCGCTTTCCCTTATATGCAGCTTGGGGACTGGGCGAAAAAGTATATTGGCCGGACATCCTACCGTCTCGGTTATCTGAACCAGAACATTTCCGGCGACTATGGCCTGCACAAGCTCTACGGTGGGGTTGATTACAGTATCCGCAGGACCGGATATGTCTCCCACAGTTTCTCACCTCTCTATCTTTCGATTGTACTTGCCGACAGGGCTTCGGAGAAACTGACAACCGATATCGGTTTCGTTGACCTTCTGAAACTCTTTGCGAACAACGAGTTCATACCGTCTGCAAGATATGCATTCAGTTACAATAACTATCGCGACAAGGACAGGGATGCACTTACCGCCATGGACATTCAGCTGAAGGAATCTGCCAATCTCATTTCCGGTATTATGGCAGCCTGTGGAAGGGATTTCAACGAAAAGAACAAGACCCTGCTCGGTATCAATTACGACCAGTTCGTGAAAATGCAACTCGAACTCAGGAACAGGTTCAGACTAGGTGCCGGACTTGAACTCGCCACGAGGGCGATGATGGGAGCGGTCATCACTTACGGCAACAGTTTAGGCTCTCCTCTTTCCGAAGCTTTCTCGATAGGCGGGCCCAACAGCATCCGAGCCTTTGCTCCCAGCTCCATCGGACCGGGAGACTTCCATAACAGGAACTACAGCTCGCAGATTTTCCATAAGGGTGATATGAAGCTGGAACTCAACGCCGAACTGCGTTTTCCCATAGTGTGGAAACTCAACGGAGCAGTGTTCGTTGATGCAGGAAACGTCTGGAATCAACGAAACCCCGAGGATTACCTGACTTCCGAAGACATTCAGGCGTTTCTCAAGGCTTTTGATCTGACCCGGATGTACAACAGTCATCTGGACGCCGCTACTTTCTTTAATCAGATTGCTCTGGGAACGGGAGCCGGCTTGCGTCTCGACTATGAATCCATTGTAATACGTCTCGACCTTGGAGTCGCTATCCACGCCCCCTATGCTACCGAACGTCCGGGATACTACAATATTCCAAGTTTTTGGAAAGATGGCTTGAGGCTGAACTTCGGAATCGGATATCCGTTCTGACGGTTCTAACGAAATTTTGCCTATATTTGGAGTATATATAATAAAGATACGAATGAAACGAATCAATTTTCCGGCATTGTGCATAGGTCTGTGTTTTGCCGTATTGTCCTGTTCGGACAAACAGAACGACCCGGTTGCCGTTTGTGAGAACGGGCAGTTCGTGGGATATGTCGAGGACAACGGAGTCCTTGCCTTCAAGGGAATCCCTTTCGCAAAGGCCCCTGTGGGGGAACTCAGATGGAAGGCTCCGCAGCCTGTGGAAGCTTCCGGGGATGTTTTCGAGGCCAAGACCTACGGACTTCCGGGACTTCAGTCTTACGACGAGGGTGAGGCGGCCAGCCATGGAGAACTCAGCGAGGACTGCCTCTATCTAAACGTCTGGACCAATGACCTCAGGATGCAGAAGGACCGTCCTGTAATGGTCTGGTTCCACGGAGGCTCATACGGATGGGGCGGCACCATCGACTCTCTCTATGATGGGAAATACCTTGTCGCAGAATACCCTGACGTGGTGCTGGTTTCTGTCGAATACCGTGTAAACGCTATGGGATTCATCGATTTCGTTGATGTTCCCGGCGGAGAGGCATTCCCTGATGCTCCGTACCTCGGAATACTCGACCAGCAGCAGGCGCTCCGCTGGATTCAGAAGAATATCAGTGCATTCGGTGGAGACCCGGACAACGTAACCATCTTCGGAGAGTCTGCTGGCGGCGGTTCCGTCAGTGCGCATCTTATAGCCAAAGGTTCCGAAGGTTTGTTCCGCAGGGCCATTCCTATGTCCGGAGAGATATGCCTTGAGCATACGCCTGAAAACTATAAGAAGACCGGACAGGCCGCCAAGTTGCTCACCGCTACGGGCTGCACGAACATGGATGAACTGATGGCCCTCTCAGAGGCTGACCTTCTCAAGGCTCTGAACACCGAAGCCGGTGGCAGAAGTGCAGAAGGCATAGGAGGCCGCGTCGGCGACTTTAATAATTGGCCTATGCGCAGTGATTTCAGGAGCATTATTCCTTCAGACGGCTACAAGGCCATTCTGGAAGGAAAGTCCAAGGACGTGGACGTGATGATTGGCATCGTAGCTGATGAGATAAGGTACTGGGCGCATCTGCAATACGACCCTACGGATGAGGCCGGACCTCTTGCTTTCTATTACGATTGGGCGAAGGAAAAGGTGGAAGGAATCAAGAAGATAGGAGGCCCCGAGACTGCCCGCCGCATAGACGAGAGCCTCGAAATCATCGACCCTGACAGCGACGAGTGGGACGAGAAGCATCCCGGAATATGGAAATACACCGAGATTCTGAACAATTACAATTTCCGCCTGGGCAGCATCACCATAGCCCAGAACCACTCCGAGGCCGGCGGCAGGGGAAAGACCTATATGTACGTTTTCGGCAAAGGATTTGAAAAGGGTGCCAATCACGGGGAGGATTATATGAAGGCCTGCCACGCCTGCGAACTCACTTACGCATTCAACAACCTTGTATATGAAGACGGCGCCCCTTACGACCCGGTTCTCACCAGAAAGTTCAGCAATATCTTCGTGAATTTTGCCCGCACCGGCAATCCGAGCATCGAAGGCCTGGACATCCCCGAGTACGAGAAGACCGAGCGCAGCACTATCATTGTTGGCCGCGATTCGCAGATTCGCGTAGAGAAGAATCCTCTTCCGAAGGAGACGGAACTTCTGCTGCCTACGTATTATGACTTCTTCCTGAAGAAATAACAGAACCTGATATATGTTAGCGAAAAAATCTATTGGAATCATTACCGCACTGGTAATCGCTTGCTTTGCAATGGGTTACGGAATCGGTAAATTGTACATTGAAATGAAAGGCAATGAGGAAAAAGGCTATATAGGACCGCAGAATCCAGTTGTGGAGAATGGTACTCTTACTCCTGAAGTTATGCTGTCCCTGGGACGGCTGTCCGATCCGCAGCTCTCCCCGGACGGGAAAACCATTCTTTACGGAGTGTCTTATACCGATATCAAAGAAAACTGCAGCTGCCGCAATCTTTATATTTGTGATGCGCAGGGCGGAAAAGCCCGACAGCTTACCCGCTACGCAAAGAGCGTAAGTTCAGCTCGGTGGAGCAAGGACGGAAAACACATCTACTTCCTTATGGATGGACAGTTGTGGAAGGCTCCCTTGCGTGGAAAGAAACTCGGCAAAAGGGAAAAACTCTCCAACGTGGCAAACGGTATCAGTGATTTCAAGCTGAGCCCGGATGAAAACCAGGTTATCTATGTAAGTTCGGTCCAGGGCCCCGTTACGGCTCCATCGGACAAGTATCCCGAGCTGGACAAGGCCCAGGCTTATGTGGCAACCGATCTTATGTACCGTCATTGGGACCATTGGGTTACCAGCACTCCCCGCAGTTATGTGGCTGTCCTTGGAAACGGAACGGTCACTGCAGAGAATTCTCTGGACATCCTCGCCTCAGAACCGGGCTTTGAACTTCCTACCGAGCCTTTCGGTGGGGCTGAACAGCTCGACTGGGCTCCCGACAGCCGCCACATTGCATACAGTTGCAGGAAAAAGACGGGCAAGGAGTATGCCTTCAGTACCTGCAGCAATATATACATATATGATATTGTAACCGGAACCACGGTCGAAGTTACGCGTGAAGGCGGGTACGACACTAATCCTCTCTGGAGCCCCGACGGCGCTTCTCTCGCCTGGATTTCAATGGAGAGAGACGGATATGAGGCCGACCGGCAGAGGCTGATGGTTGCGCAAATAATATGGCAGGAGCACCCCTCCGACGGACAGGGTTTCGGCCTGGAGGTTGGAGAAGCCAGAGAGCTTACAAAAGGTTATATCTATGACGTTGAGGACCTTTTTTGGACTCCGGATTCAAAGCGGATTGTATTTCCTTCTACCATCGACGGACTCTGTGCTCTTTGTCGGGTATGTGCCGACGGTACAGGCAGTGTACAGCGCATAACTCCCGCCAGCTGGTGGCTGGGATTCAGCGTTCCTTTTGCGTATGAACAGGGCGAGGAGGGAACCACAATCCTGTGCTGCTACCAAAGTATGGAGTTTCCCGGCGAAATCGTGGCCGTGAACGAATCGGCGGCAGGGGAGACTGCTTATAAGCAGATTTCAAACGAAAATACCCGCATTCTGGAGCAGCTCAATCCCATACGGATGGAAAGCATAACCATAGCGGGAGGCAACGCAGACAATCTTCAATGCTGGGTGCTCTATCCTCCGCATTTCGACGCTTCCAAGCGTTTCCCGGCAATCGAGATGTTCAACGGCGGCCCCCAGACACCTCTGGACCAAAGTTGGAGCTACCGCTGGAATTTCGCCCTTATGTGCCAGCAGGGCTATGTGGTGATTCTGCCCAACCGCCACGGCAACAGCGGATTCGGCCAGCCTTGGAAGGAACAGATAAGCGGCGATTATCAGGGACTCAATATGCAGGATTATCTGGCCGCAGGCCGATGGATAAAGAGCCAGCCCTGGTGTGGCAAACTCGCCGGAGTTGGAGCTTCGTACGGTGGCTTTTCGGCTTATAATCTGATGGGTATCCACGGTGACCTCTTCGACTGCTTTATCTCGCACGCAGGTATCTTCAACGAGAAACAGCTATGGTACACTACCGAGGAAGCCTGGTTCGGCAACTGGGATAACGGCGGGCTCACACCATATGCTTACGAAGCCGGGCAGACCGGCCCCAAGGGTGACGGTGTCACTTTCGGAGGAATGCAGCAGGCCGGAGCCCCGTATGCCGTAACTGCCAAGGCAAGGGAGCACTATGCGCACGATCCCGAGAGCCGTATTACCAACTGGCATACTCCTATTCTATGTATCCACGGAATGATGGATTTCCGTATTCCCTACGAGCAGGGAATGGCAGCTTTCAATGCTGCGCAAATGATGGGTGTTCCCAGCAAACTCATAATTTTCCCCGAAGAATGCCATTGGGTGCTGCAGCCACAGAACGCTTTGTTCTGGCATCGCGAATTCTTCGACTGGTTGAATCGCTGGACAAAACAATGACATTAAACAATAACGAAAAATGAAAAAAACCTTTCTTTCCATTCTCTGCTGTCTGCTTGCCGTAAGCGCAGGCGCACAGACTTGGGTACGAATAAATCAGGTAGGTTATCTGCCAAAGGACGTTAAGGTCGCCGTGCTTATCTCCACATCCGAGACCAACGGCAAGTTTGCCGTTTACAGTGCAGCCGACGACCACCTGGTCTTCAAGGGCACGGGAGTCAAGGCGGACCCGTCGAAATGGGCTCTGAAGAGCGCCTGGAGATTGGATTTTTCGGCAGTCGAGACTGCAGGAGAATATTATATCAGGACAAACGGGGTCAAGTCTCCCGTTTTTGAAATCGGCGCCGGCGTTTACGACGGCATAGCCGATTATCTGCTTGTGTATATGAGACAGCAGCGCTGCGGATATAATCCCTACAACGATGCCTGTTGCCATCAGAACGACGGATATATTCTCTACCATCCTACAAAGAACGGCCAGCATATCGACGTAACGGGCGGATGGCACGACGCCGCCGATTATCTGCAGTATATGACCACTTCGTCCACCACCATCTACCATATGGCGTTCGCTTATAAATATACTAAGGACAAGAGTATCTTCAAGGATGAGTACGATGCCTTTGGAAAAAAAGGCTCCAATGGCATTCCAGATATCGTGGACGAGGTGAAATGGGGTCTCGACTGGCTGGACAAGATGAATCCATCGCCAAAGGAAATGTACTATCAGATAGGCGATGACCGCGACCATTGCGGAATGCGCTATCCTCAGGACGACAATGCCGACTACGGCTATGGCCCGGGGCAGGGCCGCCCGGTATATTTCGTAAGCGGAGAACCTCAGGTTGCCGGTCGCAAGTGGGGCTATGTAAACCGCACTACCGGTGTTTCGTCGGCTGCGGGAAAATTCGCTTCGACTTTTGCCCTTGGCGCCGACGTAATCGGGGAATGGTACCCCGAACTTGCTGAAAAAATCAGGGCCAAGGTAAAACCTGCCTATGATTTTGCATTGGAAAAACCCGGTAATACTCAAACGGCCTGCGTGGTTTCCAAGTATTTCTATGAAGAGGACACCTGGGTGGATGACGTGGAGCTTGCCGCCGCTACAATGTATTCTCTCAACGGCGAGGAATACTGGAAGAATCAGGCGTCATACTGGGGCGAACAGGAACCGGTCTCTCCCTGGATGGAAAAGGGTCGCGGTCCCGGCAAGGAATATCACCATTACCAATGGTATCCGTTCATCAATCTGGGGCATTATCTGCTGGCGTCAAGCGCCGACAAGGCAGTGAGCGAGGAGTTTGCCGGCTATATGAAGCAGGGCCTTCTGGATATGCAGAAACGGGCCGGCAATGAGCCCTTCCTGCACGGAGTTCCATACCTGTGGTGCTCCAACAACCTCACGTCGGCCGCGGTAACCCACGCTCAGCTTTACCGCCGCGCCACCTCAGACGAGTCGTTCCGAGAGATGGAAGCCGCCCTGCGCGACTGGCTGCTGGGATGCAACCCCTGGGGTACTACAATGATTCCCGGAATCCCGTTCAAGATGAGGGAAGGTTACGACTATCCTACCGAGACTCATTCGTCCTACACCAGCAAGGAAGGTCAGCCCACCTGGGGAGGCCTCGTTGACGGTCCCATTTACAACAAGCTTTTCCAGGAGAGAGCCGGCGGTGTAGTCGGAGCCGATGACCCCTGGGGAGTGTTCAACAATGGAGAGGCCGTATATCACGACCTGATTCACGATTACGCCAGCAACGAACCTACAATGGACGGCACGGCCGGCCTCACCTACATCTTCGCCGCCCTGGAACAGGACGGCCGCTCTCAGAAATAGATAGTTGACCTCCGTAGCACTGCGGGCGAGCGAGGAATTGATTTGCGGCAGCAAATTGTAGTTGACGAGTCTGGCTGCAAAAGTTCCAACGGACGCTAACTTATCGCGCTGTAATCCTTAACGTTGTATTTGTTCTTGCGGAGCTCCCGGACCAAAAGGGAGTTCCGCTTGTCGTTCAGCCCCGGATCCTTCTCAAGGACTGCCTGGGCGTATGCGCGGGCTTCCGAAAGAAGAATTCCGTCCCTGGCAAGAGAAGCAATGGAAAGGTCGATGGGAAGACCGCTCTGCTGTGTGCCTTCAAGGTCGCCCGGCCCCCTCATACGCATATCCTCCTCGGCAATGCGGAACCCGTCCTCGGTCTCTACCATAAGCTGCAGGCGGTTCTGTGCATCGGAAGAAATTTTCGGACCGCCCACCATTATGCAATAGGATTTCTCGGCTCCACGGCCCACCCTCCCGCGGAGCTGATGCAACTGACTGAGTCCGAAACGTTCGGCGCTTTCGATTACCATTACGCTGGCGTTGGGAACATCCACGCCTACCTCGATAACGGTAGTCGAAACCAGAATGTCGGCCCTGCCGGCAACAAAGGCATCCATATTGAAGGCTTTAGTTTCGGATGTCTGTTGCCCGTGAACAATCGCCACCTTGTACTGCGGCAGCGGGAATTCCTTCATAATTTCCTCATACCCCTGCTCAACATTGCTGATATCCATTTTCTCGTTCTCGAAAATCATAGGATATACAATGAATGCCTGACGGCCCGCCGCAATCTGCTTGCGGATAAAATCGTACATCGCGCTTTTGCGTCGAGGGGTTATGAGCATTGTCTGTACGGGCTTTCTTCCGGGAGGCATTTCGTCAAGGACACTGATGTCGAGATCTCCATACAGGGTCATCGCCAGAGTGCGGGGGATAGGTGTGGCCGTCATAACCAGAATATGCGGAGCAACGGCCGATTTGCTCCAGAGCCTGGACCTTTGGTCAACTCCGAAGCGGTGCTGCTCGTCAATCACGCAAAGCCCCAATGAAGAGAATACCACCGAATTTTCTATGAGCGCGTGAGTGCCAACTATGATTCCTATGCTGCCGTCCCGCAGACCTGAATCTATTTCACGCCTCTGCCTTGCAGTAGAGCTGCCGGTAAGCAGGGCGCTCCGTATTCCGCAGGGGGAGAGGAATTTCTGAATGTTGGTGTAGTGCTGTTGGGCCAGCACTTCGGTGGGAGCCATAATGCAGGCCTGGTATCCGTTGCCTATGGCCAGGAGGCAACTTAAAACGGCAACCAGGGTTTTCCCGGAGCCTACGTCTCCCTGGAGCAGCCGGTTCATCTGGTGGCCGCTCATAAGGTCGGCGCGGATTTCCTTGACAACTCTCTGCTGTGCTCCGGTAAGAGAGTAGGGAAGAGCGTCGTAGCACGCGCGGAAGGCGTCTCCTACCGCTGTCATAAGGATACCGCGGCTCGCACTGGTCCTTACGTATTTCTGTTTCAACAGACTCAGCTGCAGCAGGAACAGTTCTTCGAATTTGAGCCGCCGCTGCGATTTCTGCAGGGCGTATTCATCTTTTGGAAAATGAATGTTGCGGATGGCATAGGACAGCGGGCAGAGCGCATTCTCGGAAAGGACGTATTCGGGCAGAGTCTCTTCAAGTTCCGGAAGGCAGAGACTAAGCGCCGTTGCCATCAGCTTGCACATAACCTTTCCGGTGATTCCGCTGTTCTTGAGTTTCTCGGTGCTGGGATAGACCCCGGTAAGGCCGCCCTGCATCGCTCCTTCCTGGATCGGGTCAACCTCCGGATGCACCATATTTATCTTTCCGGAAAAAGTCTGGGGCTTTCCGAAGAAAATGAAACTGCTTCCGGGAACGAGACGGGATTTGTTCCAGTTTATCCCTTTGAAGAAAACCAGTTCCATCCGCCCGCTTTCGTCTTCGACAATAACACTCAGTCTTTTGTGCGGAATTTCGTCGGTCTTTATTACGGTTGCTTTAATCTGTACATAAGCAAGGTCGGGCTGCACCTGTGCAATAGGGACAACCCGAGTCCTGTCTATGTAGCGGAACGGATAGAAATGAATGAGATCGTTCAGGGTTTCTATTCCGAGTTCACTCTTCAGGAGGGCGGCCCGCTTGGGCCCCACTCCGCTCAAGTACTGGATATTGCTCCCGAGCTCTCCCATAACGGTTCTCAGTGCTTAAGCAACCAGCTTATGAAATCACTTTCCGCGAAGGCGTTGTTCCAACTGCCGTGTCCAACTCCGGGGTAAGTTACAAGTTCGCAGTCTATTCCCCAGGAACGCAGAACGTCATTGGCCTGTATGGAGTAGTTGGGATTGACGGCTTTGTCGGCGAGGCCGTGGAAGATGCGGAACGCGGTGCGGCCCTCATAGTCGCTGCAGCGGTAAACGTTCACTCCTCCGCAGATGGGCTCTACGGCTGCAAAGAAGTCGGGATAACGCATTGTAAGGTCGAAAATTCCGAATCCTCCCATAGAAAGGCCGGTGCCGTAAATGCGGTCGGTATTCACGAATCCAAGGTTGATGAAACTGTCCATAAGTTCCTTTACAGCCTCGAGAGCCTTGGTAATGGGGGCGTACCGGGGAAAATGTTCCACCTTGCCTTCACTGCTGTTTACGGGAGCCCAGTAGTCGTGCCAGGGGCATTGGGGTGCGATGAAAATCACGTCCCTGAGTTCCTCGCTGGATGCGAAGAGCTTGCCTCCGTGGAAAGTCTGGGCCTCGTTGTCGGTTCCTCTCTCTCCGCTGCCGTGAAGGAAAACCATCATCGGATACTGTGAGGTAGGATTGAAATTCTCGGGATAAAGAATTTTGTAGGGGAGTACAAGGCCGTTGGATGCGTGGAAGACTTTTTTCGTGTATTCGCGCTCCTGAGCGAACAAGGCACTGCTGATAACCATCAACAGTGCCAATACTGCAATTATTCTCTTCATTAAAGTTGAGGACCTGCAGCAACCAGAGCCTTTCCGGCTTCGTTGCTTTCGTATTTCTTAAAGTTCTTGATGAAGCGTCCGGCAAGATCCTTAGCCTTCTCTTCCCACTCGCAGGCGCACTTGTAGGTGTCGCGAGGATCGAGAATACCTGTATCGACGCCTTTGAGCTCGGTAGGAACCTCAAAGTTGAAGTAAGGTATGTTCTTGGTAGGAGCCTTGTCGATGCTGCCGTCGAGAATAGCGTCTATGATGCCGCGGGTGTCGCGGATAGAGATACGCTTGCCTGTGCCGTTCCATCCGGTATTTACCAGATAAGCCTTTGCACCGCTCTGCTGCATTCTCTTAACGAGTTCCTCGGCATACTTTGTAGGATGGAGTTCCAGGAATGCCTGTCCGAAGCAAGCCGAGAAAGTGGGGGTGGGCTCGGTGATTCCGCGCTCCGTTCCAGCGAGCTTTGCCGTGAATCCGGAAAGGAAGTAGTACTTGGTCTGCTCGGGAGTGAGAATCGATACCGGAGGAAGAACTCCGAATGCGTCGGCTGAAAGGAAGATGACCTGCTTTGCTGCGGGACCTGCGCTCAGAGGACGTACGATGTTCTTGATATGGTAGATAGGATAGCTTACACGGGTGTTCTCGGTAACGCTCTTGTCGTCGAAGTCAATCTTGCCTTCAGCGTCGACCGTGACGTTCTCGAGGAGGGCGTCGCGACGGATGGCGTTGTAGATGTCGGGCTCCGACTCTTTGTCGAGCTTGATAACCTTCGCGTAGCAGCCGCCTTCGAAGTTGAATACTCCGTGGTCGTCCCAGCCGTGCTCGTCATCTCCGATGAGCTTGCGTTTGGGGTCCGTAGAAAGGGTGGTCTTTCCTGTTCCTGAAAGGCCGAAGAAGATGGCGGTATTCTCGCCGTTCATATCGGTATTTGCAGAGCAGTGCATTGCCGCGATGCCCTTGAGGGGAAGGAAATAGTTCATCATAGAGAACATACCCTTCTTCATTTCACCGCCGTACCAGGTATTGAGAATTACCTGCTCATTGCTTGAAACGTTGAAAGCCACGCAGGTGTCGCTGCGAAGTCCGAGCTCCTTGTAGTTGTCGACCTTTGCCTTGGAAGCGGCATAAACCACGAAGTCGGGCTCCTGGTCAAATTCTGCCTGATTCTTGGGACGGATGAACATATTGGTTACGAAGTGAGCCTGCCAGGCAACCTCCATAATGAAGCGGACCTTCATACGGGTGTCCTCGTTGGTTCCGCAGAATCCGTCGACAACGTAAAGCTTTTTTGAGCAGAGCTGGTCGATGGCGAGTTTCTTGACCTCGGCCCATACGGTTTCGCTCATAGGGTGGTTGTCATTGTGATAATCTTCGGAATCCCACCATACAGTGTCTTTGGAGTTCCGGTCCATAACAATGTATTTGTCTTTGGGAGAACGTCCGGTGTAGATGCCGGTCATTACGTTGAGTGCGCCGAGCTCCGTTTCCTGAGCCTTTTCATAACCTTCCAGCTCGCGACGGGTCTCCTCATTGAAAAGCACCTCGTATGTAGGGTTATACACAATCTCCTTTACATCCTTGATGCCGTACTTGTTTAAACAGATATTTGCCATTTTTATTTGAAATAAGTTTGTTTGATTTTTTTTGCAGCGCAAATTTAGCATAAATTTGGGGGCTTTCAAAGGGCTTTGAGGGTTATTTTCAGAATTCTGAAACCAGCATCAGCCAGCGTGAAGCAGTAAGGCCGAAAACCTCCTTAGGGGTAGCAACGTTGAATTGCGGCCAGTAAGGCGTGTCTTCGTTGCCAAGAGCCTGTATTCCAACCGGAATCTCGCCCGTCATTTCTCCCGGAAGGGCATTGTACTGCTGTCCCCAGAATGCTCCCTCGCCGTAAATCAGGGACTGTCCGAAAGGATTGAGTCCAACTACCCAACTGAGCTGTTTCTCAGCAATGTCCTTCAGCGTAGGGTCTCCCAGCACCCGTGCGCAGATGGCTGCCGCTTTGCCTGTCGAGAGGCTTGCCACAGTGTTGCCGCGGAACGAATACCAGACGGGGAAACGGCGCAGATAGTATTCTTCGTCCAGTTTTATGCCGTTTTCCAGCTGCGCATAATATTCCAGTGCCGCTGTGCTGTCGCGGGGCGCTCCGAGCTGCCAGGGGTAGAAAAGTTCAGGGTAGTCAACCTCGTGAATGTTGTAAACTCCGCTGGGCACCATCCCATAGGGGGCCGTGTATTTCATTATATCTTTCAGATAGCCTGCATAAAGTTTTATTGCGTTGTTCCATCTGCCGTAGTCGGGATGGCTTCCCTGGGTCTCGCACAGGGCTTCGAGGGCTTCCATAAACGCATAGTCTCTGGACTTGTGACTGTAGTGCACTCCGCTGTTGCGGGAGGCATCGCCATAAAAGAAGCCTTTGATGCCCTGTCCCACCGGCTCGGTCCGCTGGCATTGCAGGGGCAGTTCGATGAACCTTACGGCCTGCTGCGCATAGAAATCAGATGCCGTGAGTTTGTACAGCATACTTGCCGCCCACGAAACACTGGCGTTGTACTGGCTTTCAGGAGTGTTCTTTGCGTGAAGCTTTTTGGCAGTCTGCAGTTCGCTGTAGCCTGCTTCATCGTAGCGGTCAAGTCCCCACTGGAAATCCTGGATGGCGCTGTCGGTAAGCTTGACTACCATTTCCGGATCGTCCTGCAGCATCATTGCGGCATAGGCTTCGATTCCTGCAAGCACGAAATTCTCATATGCTCCGTTGTAAACGTTGCAGACCCTTCCCCCGGCGTCGTCGGAAGTTCCCAGAATTCCGTCTGTCCACAGATTGGTTCCCCACGAAATCATCCGGACTCCGTTGCCCAGACGGCTGCGAAGGACAAAGTCCATTCCCCACATCGCTTCTTCCATCAGACGGTTGTAAAGCTGTATGTTACCTTTCTTAAGGGCTGTCTGCGCCATCTGCAGCAGGCTGTACGATATCTCTCCGGTCTGGAGGGTCTGCTGAGCCATATCCCCGGCATCGTGCCAACCTCCGTGAATAGGAATGATCTTTCCTTCGTAGTCGATGTGAAGGTCGGAATGGCAGGTGCCGTGTTTGCCCGGTACAGGGTATCCGCAGCGCTCGCAAAAAAGAAAATTCAGTATCCTCCAGGCTGAGTCTTCCCATACGTTGTCGTCTATTCTGAAGGAAGATGATTCAAGTTCCCCGAGTTTAAGGAAATACTCTCCGGGCGTGGTGAGGGCCGAGAAATCGGCGGTGACAAAGCGACCGTTGACGGTATTCTCTTCCTTTGTACGTCCCTTGAATGCCGGCTTGCCGCTGGCGCAGTCGATAATCTCGAAGCGCTCTGAGGCCCCGGCAGCTCCGATCACCGCGGTTTTTGCAGCCTTTGTGGTGTATCCGGTGCCGGACAGGGTTATGCGGTCCTTGCCAGGATGCCATCCTTTTGCAACTTCAGGCTGTTCGATTTTTTCCAGACGGATGTCGTCGATATCTACGA
Source organism: Candidatus Cryptobacteroides sp. (assembly GCA_045599225.1). Classification (GTDB taxonomy): domain Bacteria; phylum Bacteroidota; class Bacteroidia; order Bacteroidales; family UBA932; genus Cryptobacteroides. The sequence goes on along the minus strand of JAZRVN010000015.1, from coordinate 39,866 downwards.
TAATCGAATCTCCCTGCGTGAGTTCCCTACCGAAAATCTCGATTACGAGGCTTAGCCGGGTGATGCGGTCTCTCGGAAGTTCCGGGAATTCCAGAACGCAGTCATTCCATTCGTTGTTCCTGAGATTGATTTCGTGCTGGCCCTCTCTCCCGTATTTCTCGGGAATCTTTACCTGTCCGTCGTTTGTGAAGCATAGGTTCACGTAAATGCTGCGCATTCCTTCGCATTGAGGATATATGCTGAGCCTTATGCGATTGAAGTCTGTCCAGTCCTGACCGCCTGTGTCGAAGTCGGCGTAGCAGGAGCCGCGGCCAATCCCGGGAGCCTTTCCGGAGGGCATCGAAGGGGCGCTCATCCTAAGGCTGTAGCGTCCGCTCACGGCTCTCTCGTCGCAAAGGCCGATGCCCCCGTGGCCGCGGTGCGACCATCCTTCAAGGCTTTCCATATCGCATATCACTTTGCTGGCAAGAACTTCTTTCTTCAGGCAGAATGCCTCTACCGATTTCTCAGTATGAAGTTTGAGGGGTTTGTGGATATATCCCGATTCGGCAATATCCGACAGAAACTCCTGATGTGTCTGTGCAATTGCAAGCCACGGCAGCAGAACCGCCATTACAGACAGGAAGATTTTTTTAATCATTGCATTATGGGTTTTGATTGCGTAAATGTACGCAAATTCTTAATTTTGTGAAATAATGAATGCACGCGAAACGCTGAAAAAGTACTGGGGTTATGATTCCTTCCGTCCGATGCAGGAAGAAATCATAAATTGTGCATTGGAAGGGAAGGATGTACTTGCAGTTCTGCCTACCGGAGGCGGCAAGTCGGTATGCTTTCAGGTGCCTTGCCTTATGAAGGAAGGCCTGGCGCTGGTGGTTACGCCGCTTATCGCCCTTATGAAAGATCAGGTGCAGAATCTGGAGGCCAGAGGAATTCGTGCGGCGGCATTGTATGCCGGAATGACCCGTAGGGAAATCGATATTGCCCTGAACAATGCCGCTTACGGCGATTTCAAGTTCCTGTACGTTTCTCCTGAGCGTCTCGGAACCTCTTTGTTCAAATCTTATCTGGAAATTCTCAATGTCAGCTATATTGTGGTGGACGAGGCTCACTGCATTTCTCAATGGGGATATGACTTCCGTCCTGACTATCTGCAGATAGGGCAGTTGCGCCTCTCGGTGAAGGCTCCGGTGATAGCGCTTACGGCAACCGCCACTCCGGTCGTAGCGCAGGACATAATTGACCGGCTGAGAGTTGAAGGCCGCGGGTTTACCCTTCTAAAATCAGGTTTCGAACGCGAGAACCTGAATTATATCGTGAGGGAGTGCTCCGACAAATTCGGGCAGGCTCTCACGGTGTGCAATTCCGTGCCGGGGTCAGGCATCATCTACCTTCGCAGCCGCAACAAATGCGAGGAACTCTCGTCCCGGCTCCGGGCCGAAGGAATCAGCGCGTCATTCTATCACGCTGGGCTGTCCCCGCAGGTGAGGACTGCCAGACAGGAGGCATGGAAGAGGGGGGAAATCCGAATAATGGTGTGCACCAATGCCTTCGGTATGGGGATCGACAAACCCGATGTCCGGCTGGTGATTCATATGGACCTTCCTGAAAGCCCTGAGGCGTATTTTCAGGAAGCGGGCCGTGCGGGAAGGGACGGCAAGACTTCCTATGCCGTGCTGCTGTGGAACTCTTCCGACCTGCAGCGTTCGGAAAGGCTCGAAAAGACCAGTTTTCCTCCTCTGGAGTACATAGCCGACATTTACCAGAAGCTGCATATCTACAATTCCATACCTTACGACCAGGGGGAGGGTCGGCAGATTAAGTTCGACCTTTCGGAATTCTGTTCGCATTTCAAACTGGAAAGGGCTCGCGTTCACTATGCTCTGGTATATCTCGAGCGGTCGGGACATATTACGTACTGTGAGGATGCGGACATCCCTACAAGGGTAAGGATAATCCGCTCGCGAAATGAACTGTACGATATTGAACCGACTGATCCTCTTATGGTTGCGGTGCTCGAATCCCTGATGAGATGCTGTCCCGGGATTTTCGGCTTAACCGTAAGCATTAACGAAGACAGAATCAGCTCCCGGTGCTCGGTGAGTGTGGAACAGCTTCACAAATTGCTGTACCGTTTGAGTCTGGAACATATAATCAATTACATCCCTGCAGACCGTTCCTCCGTGATTGTCCTGCACCACGACAGGCTGCAGCCGGGTAATGTGGACTTGCAGCCCAGCCGCTACGAGATGCTTCTTCAGAACTTCCGCCAGCGCGCCCGGGCTATGGCAGGATACGTTACTCGGAAGTCGGAATGCCGCAGCCGGTATCTGCTCCGGTACTTCGGGCAGGAAGATTCCGCTCCTTGCGGGCATTGCGATGTCTGCCGTTCTTCGGGTACGGTGAACGAACTGCAGATTCTGCAGGAATTCCTCTCCTCCAATCCTGATGCCACCCTTCGGGATATAAGAACCCTTGTCGATGACCCTTCGTCCGGTCTGGGTCCCAACGCACTGGAACTATATCGCCGGCTCATTTCTTGACTTATCCGGGAAAACTGCGTATATTTGAACGGTAATGGAGAGAGTTGTCGAAATAATCAACAATATAATATGGAGTCCGGTCCTGGTGGTCCTTCTTCTTCTTGCCGGACTGTATTTCACTGTACGCACTCGTTTTGTCCAAGTCCGTAAACTCCCTTTGATGGCGCGGCTTCTGTTCAAGGACGGCAGACAGAATGGTGGCGAGAAATCTTTGTCTTCATTCCAGGCGTTCTGGGTGTCACTTTCCGGACGTGTTGGAACCGGGAACATAGTCGGCGTGGCTACGGCGATTGCCTTCGGTGGTCCGGGGGCCTTGTTCTGGATGTGGGTGATAGCTTTTTTCGGCGCTGCCACTGCGTTTACCGAATCTACCTTGGCAAACAAGTACCGTTTCCTGCACAATGGAATCCTTCGCGGCGGTCCGGCGGAATATATTTCGAAAGGTCTTCATTCTCCGTTTCTGGGGAGGGTTTTTGCCATTGCTACAATATTGGGTTACGGATCACTGGTTATGCTGGTTCAGGTTAACAGCATATCCGGAGCATTGGAGAACTCATTCCACATTGCACCGTTGCTTTCGGGCATCGCCATTGCAGTATTGCTGGGGCTTGTCGTAATAGGAGGAATGAAGAGGATAGGTAAGGTGGCCTCTATCGTAACTCCGTTCATGGCCGTCATTTATATACTTATATCCATTGTCATAATAATCCTGAATTTTGATGCCGTTCCCCGTATGTTCGGGATGATATTCAGCAGCGCTTTCGGTGCCAATCCGCTTTTTGGCGGCATTATGGGCAGCACCATTGCTATGGGCGTGAAACGGGGACTGTTCTCGAACGAGGCCGGCCAGGGCGGCGGTGCAATTGTATCGGGCTCGGCGGATGTGGATCATCCGGTAAAACAGGGCCTTGTCCAGGCTTTTTCGGTATATATAGACACGCTTCTCGTATGCACGGCTACAGCGTTGATGATACTTAGTACGGGCTGTTACAATGTCTTTGACGCCAGCGGAAATGCCATTGTGGAAAATGCCCCGGAACTGGGACGCAATTATGTGGCTTACACCCAGGGTGCAATAGATTCCGTATTCCCCGGGTTCGGAAATGAGTTCGTTTCAATTGCGCTTGTATTTTTTGCATTCACCACCATAATGGCATTCTATTTCTATGCCGAATCGAGTTTCGTGTTTCTGTTCAGGCAGAAGGGCGGATTGGGAAAGAGAAAGGAAAAGGTCATTTTGCGTCTTTATCAGTATGCGTTGCTGGTGTTGCTGTGCTTGGGTGCTGTAATATCTTCCGACACCATATGGAAACTGGGCGATATAGGACTCGGACTTACAGTTTGGATCAATATTATAGCCTTGATTATACTTTTCCCCGAAGCCCTGGCATTGCTTAAGGATTTTGAAAAAAAGAAATAAAGCCATTATGAACGGCACATTGGAATTATGCGGAATGAAATTCCATTCCTATCACGGATGCCTGCCTTTTGAAAGGGAAAAAGGCTCCGATTATCTGGTTGATTTCAAATGCAGTTACGATATTGCTGCCGCCGCATCCTCCGACAATCTCTCGGATACCGTCGATTGTGCGCGCATCCACGCACTGGTGGCTGCGCAGATGGCAACTCCCTGCAGATTGATTGAAACGGTGGCCGCCCGAATCGCTGATTCCATCTCTGGTGAGTTCCCGCAACTGAAACATTTCAGCATTAAGGTTTCCAAGTTGAATCCCCCGGTGGACGGGGAATGCCTTATGTCCGCCGTAACAGTAGAGAAATAAACAATCAAGCCAGAATAATGAATACACACGGCCTTTTTCCTATGACAAAGGCCGTTTCCTTTTTCCATTGGGCGACAGTCTTTGTACGGATCAGCTGAGAGGGGAGGGTAAGGTCGGCCGCGACGCACAGCCTGGTTCCGTCTGAAAGTCCTGAGAGCATATCGGTGAACAGCGCATCGTTGCGGTATGGAGTTTCGATGAAAATCTGAGACTGGTGCAGGGTAGAGGAGAGTTTCTCTACACTCTTGAGGGCGGTGCGGCGTTCGTCGGTCTTTGCCGGAAGATATCCCCGGAAGGCGAAGGACTGGCCGTTGAGGCCCGAACCCATCAGCGCAAGCATAAGTGAAGACGGTCCCGTGAGCGGTACAACCTCTATTCCGTGCCTGTGGCAGGCTGCAACCAGAAGGGCTCCGGGATCCGCTACGGCGGGGAGTCCTGCCTCGGAGAGCAGTCCCACATCTCCTTTGGAAAGCAAACCGGCAAGGGCGGCCGCTTCGTCGGGTCCGGTATGTTCGTTAAGGGTATGGAACTCCAGTTCGTCTATATGCCCCCTGAGTCCTGCCTTGGATAGAAACCTGCGGGCCGTGCGCACTTCCTCCACTACAAAAATCCTTAGCGTAGGAATGAGGCTCAGAACACTTGACGGAAGCACTTCCGCCGGATCGTTTTCTCCCAGAGGAGTGGGTATGAGGTACAGTTTACTCATCTATCTGAATGGTTTTGAAGGAACGGACCCGGGTTAGTCTGGACCGTTTGATCTGCTCTCTTTCCTGCTTGCTTCCTACGATGCTTTTCCACAGGGTTTTCCAGTATGTGAATTCGCTCTGGAACGAAACGCCCAATCCGTTGCGCTGAGTGTTGTCGAGATAGTTGGTATAGGAATCCGGAGAATGAGAGAACAGCTTGAGCCTCAGGCTTCCGGATTTGTTCAGCTTAACTTCTACGTCAACGTCCCCCACTACGTTGCCGTTCGAACTTGTATTGGCTCTGTTGCCAACGGAGCCGTTGAGAATGACTCTGTTGTGGAAGAGTTGGGTCGATACCGCAACGTCGAAGATATCCTTCCCGCTGTTGCTCTTCTGGTAGTTCAGTCCCATATCCACCGGGATGTTGAGAGCCTGCATAATGTTGTTCAATTGACTCGACATTATGGAAGACAGGTTTGAGAACACGGCATTGCCGCCGTTGAAGGTAACGCCCGACTCTTCGGTGGGGATGAAACTTCCGGTGAGCACCAGGGCTACGAACTGTTTCTGAACCTTGTCTTCGGTATTGAGCGCTGATTCAACTTGAGACTTGGTCGTAGGGTCAAGGTCGGGAATGTTGATGCTGAAATCAAGCTCAGGGCTCGAAATCCTGTCTCCTATGTGAAGTCCGCATTCGACTGTCCTCAGTCCGCCCTGAGAACGGCTGCTGACCAGAAGCGGCTCAATGCTTGCTTTCCTTGTGTAGAGCGCAGTAATGTCGAAACTGCTGTCGACGGGTTTTCCGTTGAATTTGATGGAGCTGCCGTTCTGAATGGTAAAATCTTTTGTAGCTACGTTCGAAAGCGCCGAAAAATGATAGCGTCCGCCGGTAATGTTGTAGGTGCCTCCCAAATCTATGAGTCCGAGGGATGGAACAATATTCAGGCTTACATCCCCGATTCCCTTTACAGTGAGCGCGTGTCCCTGGGATTTGTCGATTTCCACAAGAACTTCGGTATTCTCCTGCAGATGCACTTTTGCGTTTATCTTGAGTTTGGAAGTTTTTACAGCATCGCTTTTCTGCTTGTCCTGAAGGGCGAGTTTGTATTCGTCGGAATAATCGTGAGCGTGCTTGAATTCGAGAATCCGGCTTTCGGATGCAAGGGCGCTGCCCACAGGCACGTGGACTTTGCCTTCCCTTGCGGTGGCTGCAGTAACGTCGATATCGAGGTCATTCAGCGGTCCCCGCACCAGAATGTCACCATCGCCGTAGGCTGAACCGTAGAAATCCGAACCGGCTTGAGCCTTGCCCAGGAGTTTGAGTCCGTCAAACGACAGACGGGCCCTCAGGGTAGGGTCACGGAAACTGTTGAAGTCCAGTTTCCCGCTCAGGATTCCTGTGCCGTTCTCGTCGTCCCTGATACGGATATTGTCCAGACTCAATCCTGTGTCAGAAAGCTTGAGCTTGCCGTTCAGAATATAGGGTACGTTGGTGAGCCCCACTCTCAGAAGAGCCTCGGAGAGTTCGAGTTCGTTGCTGCTCACTTGAATGGAATCCAGTTTGCCGGAAGCCTGAAGTTCTCCTTTCAGGAGTCCGCCGGTTTCGCTGAAGATGCCGCTCAGAAGAGGTTGAAGAACATCCAGTCCGAAGTCGTTGAACCTGGCTTTGGCATTGAGGGTGCTGTCCTGAGGGTTGATGGCTGCCACTGCGTCGAGCAGAAGGTCTCCCTCGGGCGAAGTATCGCTGATACCGACCAGAATGCGGGAGCTGTCTATTGAGGCCGCCATCTCGAAGTTTCCGGCCTCATTGCTGGAGTTCAGGGAGAAGTTCTCCAGTCTGATTCCGTTTTCGCTCAAATTGAGGGTGGAATTTGAAATGTTCCATCGCCAATCGCTGACACTCAGGTATGAACTGTCACGCACAGTGTTCATTGTGAGGCTGTTTGCACTCGTTGTATAATCGCCGGTGAGGCGAACCTTTGTCTTGCCGATTTTCGTGCCGCCTATTCCAATCTCCGGGGTGGAAACGGTAAAGTCGGCCCTTGTGTCATTGTAGTCGAGGTTTATGTCGAGTTCTTTGAGATAATTCTTGTCGAAACCGACAAAAGGTGACAAGACTCTGAGCCTTATCGTGCCTGCGGGGGTGCGCCGGGCATACACGGTGCTGTTGTCGGCTACGTACAGTCCGGGGATAAAGAAACTAAGGAGCCTGTCTTTGTCGTAAAGGTCGGCTTTGAGGTCGAATTCCTCCAGGCTCTTTCCACGGAGTCTTCCTCTTATAGCCTTTGATGCGACATTCAGAACAGTTCCGCAGGAGTCTATAAGAATGTCCGCGTTCAGGCGGTCGATGTCTCTTGACAAGTTTCCTTTCTTTTCGAAGTGCAGAGACGACAGATTTATCCGGCCTTGCTTGCAGTCTTTGTCAAAGTCTAATATGTCGGCGGTGAGTTTCCCGCTGAATTTGTCCAGTCCGGTTTTCTCTTCCAGACCCAAGGCCGACAGGTCGGCTCTACGTATGTCTGCGACAACTTCGTAACCTTCGTCTTTGGAGAATGCGTCGATGCGTAAATCCAGATTCTTTTCCTTGTTTTCAATGAAAGCCTTGAGGTCTCCGTCCCTTACTGCACCGTTTCCTCTTATGCCGCGGTAAGCGTAACCCATAAATTCCAGCCGGTCGATATTCAGCGTATCTATTTCAACGGTTGGCTTTTTCCCCAGGACGGCAGTAACTTTCGTGTCAAGGGATATCTTTCCAAGGTCGGCTGTTCCAAGTGCAGAGCCGGCATTCATTTCATCGACGGTAAGCGTCCCTTCGATTGCCGGTTCCTTGCCGGGATTGACAAGGTTCAGAACGCGTAGTTCGGCGTGGGCATCTCCAATGTCGGATGAAAGCCCGACGGAAGCGTCGAAATCGTTCAGTCCACCTGAACCTTTGACTGAAAGTTTAAGAGGGATACCCCCAGGCAAACTTATTCCCTTTATTCCTGCGAAGCGACGGATGAAGCCGGGAAGATTCTGAGAATTGACCGAGATTGCCGGAATGTCGGCCGTGAAACTCGGTTGCCCGCCGTCTATTCCGCGTAGCGTGATACGGTCGATTTTTGTCCTCAGTCCGCTGGCTTTCTCGCGGAAGGCCAGTGAGTTTATCGTGAGGTCGTTGACCGGGCCGTGCACTTCCCCCTCCTCAAGGTTGAGCACAACGGTGTTTTTGGGCATTATGCCCACAATGTTCTTGAGTGTTTGGAAAGACAGGGTGCCGGGAATGATTCTGCCTCCCAGACTTACGGAATCGGTGAATTGCCGGAACACCAGACAGTGCTTGTAGGTCATAGAGAAGTATTCCAGCCTGAGGTCGCTCCAGTCGTCAATGATTCGTATGTCGCTGACGAAGGTTTTTCCCCGTCCTACCGCAGCGCTTCCGCTTACGCTGTGGATGTGATACCCGTCAGGAGTCCAAATCTCGCAGCGTTCGCACTCTCCGCTCATTATTCCGTTGTCGAAGCGCAGGTTGTGTGCCGTGACGTCGGTGCGCACGTCCAGGTCCTGCCAGTTGCGGCCGTATCCTTCAGGATTGAGAACCAGGGGAATGGAGGTGAAATTCTTGAGCCTGAAACGGAAGTTGTTTATCTGTACGTCTTTGATGAAGAAAATGTTTTCGGTTGACTGCGGGGGAGGAACGGTCGGGTCCGGAATACCGAATATCCTCTGCAGATTGCAGACGTAAGGGGCGGCATCGGGCTCCGAGACAATGCACATCTGTCCGTCGTCGACCTGCACGCTCCTGAACCGGAAAGGCATCCCTTTGACAAGTCCGCTCAGTGAAATCCTGGCCTTGATGGAACCGGCAACGAAGAAAGAATCACAGGGGGCGAATCCCTTTCCGTAGCGGTCGGCAGTATATGGAGTCCGGTCTATTATTGCAAGGTCGGTGATGAGCAGTCCGCTGCCGGGAACCAGCTTGACGTTGCCTATGGAAACGTCGGCGTCGAGTTTCTTGCTCAGGAAGGAAACCGCCGCCTTGGTGAGCCGTGTCTGGACAGATGGCATCTGAAGCAGGAACACAACACTGCAAAGGGCTACCAGAAGGAACCCTGCAATTCGCGCCAGAATATAATACCTCTTTTTCATCCTGCTCTTGCCTAATCTCACAAAATTAACATTTATCCGGCAAATATCACTATATTTGACCTCCGAAATGTCTGAAATTATTCTTGGTATCGAATCATCCTGCGACGACACCTCCGCTGCCGTTCTTCAGGATCGTGTCCTGCTGTCGAACGTTATCGCTTCCCAGCAGGTCCATAAGGATTATGGTGGAGTTGTTCCCGAACTTGCCTCCAGGGCGCACGAATTGAACATCGTTCCGGTTGTGAGCGAAGCCTTGAACCGCGCCGGAGTCAAACCCTCGGAAGTTTCGGCGATTGCCTTTACCAGAGGGCCGGGCCTGCTCGGTTCGCTGCTCGTCGGCACTTCGTTCGCCAAGGCGCTGAGCATTTCCCTGAACTGTCCTATGGTAGAGGTGAATCATCTGCAGGGACACGTACTGGCCGGATTTGTGCGGCAGAAGGACGTTCCGGTAAGGGAACCCGAATTCCCTTTTCTGTGCCTTCTTGTCAGTGGCGGTAACTCGCAGATTGTGAAGGTGAACGATCCTCTTAATTTCGAGATTCTGGGACAGACCATCGATGATGCCGTAGGAGAGGCTTTCGACAAGTGTTCCAAAATGATGGGGCTGGGCTATCCCGGAGGGCCTGTCATAGACCGTCTTGCAAAACTTGGCAATCCCGACCGCTTCAAGTTCGCAAAACCGAGGGTCCCGGGGCTGGACTACAGTTTCTCCGGAATAAAGACTTCCCTGCTGTATTTCGTACGGGATGAAATGGCCGTGGACTCCGGATTTCTGGAGAACAATAAAGAAGATATCTGCGCTTCTTTTCAGAAGGCGCTGATAGATATCCTGATGGACAAGCTGGTCAAGGCTGCCTGGCAGACGGGTATCAACCGCATAGCAATAGGCGGAGGGGTTTCCGCCAACAGCGGCCTTCGCAACCGCATAACCGAAGAAGGGCGCAGGCGCGGATGGGAAACTTTCCTTCCGGAGTTCAAGTTCACCACCGACAATGCCGCTATGATTGCTATTGCCGGGCACTTCCATTATCTGGCGGGAGAGCGTTGTCCGCTGGATGCCGCACCCTACTCCAGGGCTGCGGATTCCCTGCCTCGTTAGATACTGTCGAAGATAAACGGCAGAATGTCATCTACCCGGTCGAACTTCCAGATTTTCCGGGCTCCGACCATTATCACCGACATAGGCTTTCCGGCCTTTGTCTGATACTGGGCCATAACCTGACGGCAGGCACCGCAGGGGGTTGCAGGATGTTCGGCTAGCCGTCCGTGCACGCCGCCGGCAATAGCTATGCTCTGCATATCCTTGTCGGGATATTTTGCTCCTGCGGCGAACATTGCGGTCCGTTCTGCGCACAGTCCCGACGGGAAGGCGGCATTTTCCTGATTGCTGCCACGCACTATCTGTGAGTTTGACATTCTTACCGCGGCTCCGACGTGAAAGTGGGAATAGGGGGCATAGGCGTTGCTCATTGCGGCAATTGCTTCGGCTGCGAGTTCTCTGTCGGAGGGCTGCATCTCGTCGATTGAAGAGTATTCGGTAAAATTGATTCGGATTTCCTTTTGTGTCATAGTCGGTATTTGGATTTTCAAATATACAAGTTATTTTTGTAAGTTTTTAATTTTAAGAAAAATGACAACGATTATCATTATTGCTTTCGTGCTCGTGGCAGCACTCTGGGTAATTAGCGTACAGCGCAAGCTTGTCGGACGCGAAGAACTGTGCAAGAATTCGATGAGCCAGATCGGCGTTCAGCAGAGCAGCCGCTGGGATGCCCTCACGGCACTTGTCGAGCTCGTCAAATCGTACAACGAACACGAGTACAGGACAATCTGCGACGTGATTGCAAAGCGCGAGACCATTACCGGTGCAAGCAGCGCTGCGCAGGCCGACGTTCAGGAAACATACCTTAATACGGCTCTCAGGAGCATAAACGTTGTTGCGGAGCAATATCCCCAGCTTAAGGCCGACGCCAATTACGGCAAGGCTATGGACAGTGTCAATCTTTATGAAAACCAGGTGCGTATGAGCCGTATGGTTTACAACGACAGCGTTACCCGCTTCAACAACACTGTACGCCAGTTTCCCGATTCTCTGGTTGCCGGAATGCTGGGATTCTCTGTAAAAGATTATCTTGCCCAGGATACTGCCAAGGCTCAGATGCCTTCGATGAAAATATAGAACGGCGCTATGCATCTGCTTGCATTGTTCATATCTGTTTTCCTGGAACTCCTTCAGGACGGTACGGCCGTTGTTACCGAAACCTGGGATATCGACTGCACCGCGGGAACCGAAATCTATCTTACCAGAAACAATCTCGGCGACATCGATATCTATGATTTCAGCGTGAGCGATTTCGCCCGGCCGTTCGTTGTGGAGGAAAACTGGGACGTTGGCCGTTCCCTTTCGGAAAAGGCCGGCCGCTGCGGGGTGGTAAAATCCCGCAACGGCTGCGAACTGTGCTGGGGCATAGGCAGTTACGGGAACCATCATTTCGTGGTTACCTACCGTATGAGCAATGCCGTCAAGAGTCTTGACGACTTCGATGCCCTGCATATTCAGACCGTTTCTCCAGGTATTTCTCCTGTTCCCGACGAAGTATGCGTAACTGTCAAGGCTCCTGTGCGTCTGGGCGAAGACAATTCCCGAATCTGGGGCTTCGGCTATCGCGGAAGCGTTGACTACACTACCGAGGGATATGTCCGTTTCTGCAGCGATGGTAACAGTTTCGACGGTTGTTCCGTTATTTCTCTCATAAGGTTCGACAAGGGAATCTTCAATTCGTCCAGTGTTCAGGACCGGGATTTCGCTTCGCTTTTGGAGGATGCCCGGGACGGGGACGATTTCGAGGATGACACTTTTGAGGCTGTTGTTGCAATGCTTATGACGTGCTTCATTGTCCTGGCTCTTGTCCTTTGCGCAGTGATAATGCGGAGAAAGATGGTCAGAAACACCCTGGGCTGCAGAATCAAGGATGTCGGATGGTGTCGCGACGTTCCCTTCGACGGGGATATCCTGCAATCAGATATGGTCCTTGGAATTCTCGGGAAGAAGAATACCGGGAGCAGCGTGGCTGGGGCAATGATTCTGAGGATGATTCACAACGGAATCATCCTGGTTTCCAAGGACAGCAGGGGAAGAGTGGAACTTTCTTTCAACGATGCCGCTTCCCGTGATTCTCTCAACGATGCCGAGAATGAACTGTACGATATGATGAAGAAGGCTTCAGGCAAAGATTCGGTTCTTCAGCAGAAGGAATTCAGCCGATGGTCCCGCTCTCACGTGTCCGAGGTTTCGGACTGGGCCGAGAACCTGTCGTTGCTTGGCCGCAGGAACGCCCGTGAGGCTTCCAATATGGAAGGCCGCAGGTTTTCGGCAAAAGGGCAGCAGAACGCGAGAAATCTGATAGGACTCAGGAATTTCCTCAGCGATTATACGCTCCTCAAAGAGAGAGGTATGGCCGAAGTTGTGCTCTGGAAGGAGTATATGGTTTTCGCGGCTTTGTTCGGAATTGCCGAAAAAGTTGCTAAGGAACTTCAGGAAATAAATCCCCAGGCCTTCGAACAGCAAATGTCGTACGACTGTGACACAACGTTCCGGACCCTGTATATGACCAGGCTTATGGCCGACTCCATAACCAACGCACGGACAGCAAGCCAGGCTGCCGCAGCCGCAAGGTCGGGACGTGGAGGAATCAGTTCGTTCGGAGGTGGCGGCGGATTCAGCGGGGGCGGATTCGGGGGAGGCGTGAGATGAAAATCTGCATAGGACTTTCAGGAGGAGTGGACTCCAGCGTTGCGGCACTGTTGCTCAAGCAAAAGGGCTATGATGTATTTGCGATGTATATGCAGAACTGGCACGACATCGAAGGAACGCTGCACGGTGAATGCGAATGGGAAGAGGAGAAGTTCGTGGCCGAGATGGTGGCCCGCAAGATAGGCATTCCCTTCTATTTCGTGGATCTCAGCAAGGACTATATGGCCCGGGTGGCCGATTATATGTTCGATGAGTACTCCAAGGGTCGCACTCCGAATCCCGACGTGCTCTGCAATTCTCAGATAAAATTCGATGCGTTCCTGTCGGCTGCCCGCTCCCTTGGGGCCGATATGGTGGCCACCGGACATTATTGCCGTAAGCTGCCGGTTACCGGCACCGACTCAAAACAACTTGTGGGAGAAGACGGAGAGCCTCTATGGAGCCTGTCGGAAGGCACCGACCTGAACAAATGCCAGGCGTATTTCCTTTGCCAGCTTAATCAGGCGCAGCTCTCCAGGGCAATGTTCCCCATAGGCGAGCTTGACAAGTCTCAGGTGCGCCGGATTGCCGCCGAGGCCGGACTTCCCAGCGCCGACAAGAAGGATTCCCAGGGAATCTGTTTCGTTGGAAAGGTGAATCTTCCCGTTTTTCTGCAGCAGAAACTGAAATCGGTGGAAGGGGACGTGGTGGAAATCGACCGTTCTTTCTATGACAGTATGGAAGAGCCGTCGGCAGTGGAGCAGATGGCCCGGCCGGTAAAGTACAAACCTTCGGACGGAAAGGTTATAGGAAGGCATATAGGAGCCCAGTACTATACTATCGGCCAGCGCAAAGGCCTTGGAATAGGCGGACACAAGGAGCCTCTGTTTGTGATAGCTACCGATATCGAGTCCAACGTGATATACCTGGGAGAGGGGGAGGACCACCCCGGACTTATGCGCAAGGCCCTCCGCATTCTGCTTCAGGAGGTGCATTGGATAAGGACGGATTTGACGCTGGCTCCGGGACAGAGTATGCGGGTAAGGGTCAGGATCCGTTACCGTCAGCCGTTGCAGCCCGCAACCCTGCAGATGAAGGAAGACGGAATGTATATTCTCTTCGACCAGTCTCAGAGGAGCATTACGCCCGGGCAGTTTGCAGTTTGGTACGACAACGGAGAATCGCCTGCTCCGGAGGTCCTTGGAAGTGGCGTAATAAGCGAGTAATGAAGGAATTCGAAATAGTATGTCCCCTGAACAGGGAGCCCCGGGAGAAAGAAATAGAATCAAAGGCCGCAGGGCGCAAATGGGTGCTTCGCAAGCGCTCTATAGATTCCCGAAGGGAACCAGTATGGCGGTATGTGTATGAAGCCTACGAGCCGGGAGAAGAAATCCCTCAATACAGTCTGGACGAATACAAGGACGTTCACGACGCTCCCGCGGTAATAATTGTAGGCGCAGGTCCGGCCGGGATGTTCGCCGCCCTCAAGCTTCTTATGCTGGGACTGAAACCGATAGTGCTGGAGCGCGGAAAGGACGTTCACGCCCGCAAATCCGATATGGCGCGTCTGAGCCGCGAAGGAAAGGTTGACCCCGACTCCAACTATTGTTACGGCGAAGGCGGCGCGGGAGCCTTTTCAGACGGAAAACTGTACACCCGTTCATCGAAACGCGGAGACAACCGGGAGGTGCTGTACCAGCTTGTGAAGTTCGGTGCCAGTCCCTCGATTCTGGTGGACTCGCATCCTCATATCGGTTCCGACAAACTGCCGCTTATCGTTGAAAACATAAGAAAATGCATTGTTGCCCACGGGGGAGAGTATCACTTCGGTTCCAGGGTGGTTTCCATAGACAGAAAAGACGACTGCTCCTATTGCCTGAAAACGGCCGACGGCACCGGATATTGCGCATCCAAGGTGATTCTTGCAACCGGACATTCGGCCAGGGACGTATATGAGATGCTCTCGGAGAAAGGCGGTGTGCTGGAGGCCAAGGGCTTTGCTATGGGAGTGAGGGTGGAACATCCCCAGGAGAAGATAAACTGGTGTCAGTATCACGGGAAATGGCAGAGCGGGATGCCGGCGGCCGAGTATTCTTTTGTTGAGCAGCAGGACGGCAGGGGAGTGTTCTCCTTCTGTATGTGCCCGGGCGGAATCCTGGTTCCTTCCTCTACCGTGGACGGAACAATTGTGCTCAACGGAATGTCGAATTCGGCGCGCAGCGGAAAACTTGCAAATGCCGGGGTTGTGGTGCAGATTGAACCGGAAGATGTTCCCGGGAGCGACCCGATGCGGCTGATGGATTTCCAACAGAGGGTCGAGCGGGAGATGTTCGAGTACAGTGCAAAGGCCCGTACGGAGAGAGGGGCGGTTTTGAGCCCGGGGGCTGTGCCCCATCCGCTTATGGCGCCTGCCCAGCGAATGGAAGATTTCTGCCTTGGAAAACTGAGCAGGACTCTTCCGGCTACAAGTTATTTTCCCGGGGCGGTTTCGGCCCCTCTGCACAGTTTGCTGCCGCCTATGGTTGCAGACAGGCTCAGGAAAGTGTTTCCGCGTGTGAAAATGCGAAACTACTTCACCAATGCGGCCTTGCTGCTGGCGGTGGAATCCAGAACGTCTTCCCCCGTGCGGATTCCCCGCAATGAACAGACTCTGGAATATGTGTCTATGCCGGGAATTTATCCCTGCGGCGAGGGTGCGGGCTATTCCGGTGGAATAGTTTCTTCCGCCATTGACGGAATCCGCTGTGCCGTTGCCGCCGCAGGGCTCTTATAATCCGTTAAACGAAGTCCTCCAGAATTCTCTTTACATCCTTGGGATCCACGTTCCCGAAGACCTTGCCGTCGATAGTCATAACCGGGGCAAGTCCGCAGGCTCCCACGCAGCGCAGGCAGTCGAGAGAGAAAATTCCGTCCGGAGTGGTTTGTCCGACCTCGATACCGAGCACTTTCTTGACTTCTTCCAGCACTTTGTCGGACCCGCGAACGTAGCAGGCTGTACCAAGGCAGATGGAAATGGGGTGTTTCCCCTTGGGCTTCTCGGTAAAGAAGGCGTAGAAACTCACTACTCCGTTGACCCGGCTGGCGGGTATGCCCAGATTCCTGGCAACCAGCTGCTGAACTTCCCGGGGAAGGTATCCCAGAGCGTTCTGTGTTTCGTGGAGTATATTTATGAGTTCGCCGGCATCGTTGTTGTGAGCGGCGCAGATATCTTTGATGGCTGCTGCTGCCGAGCAGGATAGTTTATTGTTTTCCATTGCGTTATTCCGATTTGTCAAAGTATTTAGTGTGAAGCAGAGCGTGAGACTTCTCAGAGAGAGGCTTGCCAAGGTACTCTTCATACAATTGTTTGATGTATGGATTCTCGTGAGACTTGCGGATAGGTTTACCTGCATCTTCACGATAGATGGCATTGCTTCTTGCCTTGATTATCTCGATGTTACCATGGTGTAGAGGCTGTCCGCCGCCACCGATGCATCCGCCGGGGCAGGCCATTATCTCAATGGCGTGGAACTCGCTTCTGCCGGCCCTGATGTCTTCCAGAAGTTTGCGCGCATTTCCGAGTCCGTGGGCGATTCCGACCTTGAGTTCGAATCCGTCCATATCGACTGACGCCTTGCGGATTCCTTCCAGACCTCTGACTTCGGTGAAATCCACTTTGCCGAGGGCCTTGCCCGTATGCAGTTCGTATGCGGTTCGCAGAGCCGCCTCCATTACACCGCCGGTAGCGCCGAATATGGCGGCGGCACCGGTTGAAGCTCCCAAAGGAAGGTCAAAGTCGGAGTCCTCGAGTGCGTTGAAGTCGATGTTGGCCTCTTTGATGAGGGCGGCAAGTTCCCTGGTGGACAGAGAGTAGTCTACGTCGGGATTGCCGTTTACCTTGAACTCGTCGCGGCCACACTCGTATTTCTTTGCCAGACAGGGCATTACTGATACAACAATGAGTTTTTCCCGTTCGATTCCCATCTTTTCAGCCCAATATGTCTTGGCTATCGAACCGAACATCTGCTGAGGCGAGCGGGCGGTGGAGGGAATGTTGAGCATATCGGGGAACTGATGCTCGAAGAAATTGACCCAGGCCGGGCAGCAGGAGGTAAGGATGGGCAGATGTACGTACTTGTCGCCTGCAAGGAAGGCGTTCAGGCGTCCGAGCAGTTCGGAGCCTTCTTCCATAATTGTGAGGTCGGCCGCGAAGTCGGTGTCGAAAACATAATCGAATCCGAGTTTGCGCAGGGCAGCCGCCAGTTTTCCGGTAACGATTGTTCCTGCGGGATTTCCGAATTCTTCGCCGATTGCAACGCGAACTGCTGGTGCAGTCTGCACAATGACAATCTTATTGGGGTTGGCGAGGTCCTTGATAAGTTTACCGGTGTTGTCTTTCTCGGTAAGGGCGCCAACGGGGCATACGGCAACACATTGGCCGCAATAGGTGCACTCGCTGTCGGAAAGCTTGGTTCCGAAGGCGGGGGAGATGGTAGTCTCGAATCCGCGGCCCCTGGCCCCAATAGCTCCTACGGTCTGTACGTCATTGCACATAGTCTCGCAGCGGCGGCACAGAATGCATTTGTTCATATCGCGGATGATGGAAACGGTCTTTTCCACCTCATAGCAGCTTTTCTCACCCCCTTCGTAGGGCGCTTCCTGAATCTTGAGTTTACGGGTAAGGTTCTGAAGCTCGCAGTTGCCCGATTTGGCACATACCAGACAGTCGTGCGGGTGATTCGACAGAATCAGTTCGAGTACGGTTCTTCTGGCATTGAGAACCCTTATGGTGTTAGTGTGAACTTCCATTCCTTCCGTGCAGGCGGTGGCGCAGGCGGGAGCAAGATTCCTTCTTCCGGCAACTTCAACAACGCACAAACGGCACGACGCGGGATGATTGTTCACGCAGGTGCCCTCGAGATTGATGTGGCACAATGTGGGGATATCGATACCGCCGGCCTTTGCGGCATCGAGTATTGTTGTCCCGTCCGCTACCTGAACGGGGAGGTTGTCTATGGTAAGGTTTATGAGTTTCTGTTCCATAACTTTTCTATTTGAGTGAGATTGCTTTAAGACGGCAATTGCTCATACAGGTGCCGCACTTTATACACTTGTTCTGGTCTATTGTATGAGGCTGCTTGAGCTCGCCCGTGATGGCTTCGGCAGGACATTTTTTGGCGCACAGATGGCATCCGATGCACTTCTGAGGGTCAATCGTGTACTCCAGCATAGACATACACTGCTTTGCGCGGCATTTCTTTTCCCTGACGTGCTCCAGATATTCATCCCTGAAGTTGGCGAGGGTCGAAAGCACAGGGTTCGGTGATGTCTGTCCAAGTCCGCACAGAGCCGTGTCCTTGATTACCTGTGCCAGCTGCTCAAGTTTCTCGAGATCTTCCTCGATACCTTTTCCGGCCACTATCTTGTCCAGAATCTCAAGCATTCTCTTGTTGCCGATACGGCAGGGAACACATTTTCCACAGGACTCTTCGACAATGAATCCCAGATAGAAACGGGCTACCTGAACCATACAGTTGTCTTCGTCCATTACTATCATACCGCCTGAGCCCATCATAGAACCGGCAGCTCCCAGACTTTCATAGTCGATGGGAATGTCGAGATGCTTTTCGGTAAGGCAGCCGCCTGAAGGACCTCCCGTCTGTACGGCCTTGAATTTCTTTCCGTCCTTGATTCCGCCGCCGATTTCGTAGATAACTTCACGCAGGGTTGTTCCCATAGGAACTTCGATGAGCCCCACATTGTTGATTTTGCCGGCCAGCGCGAACACTTTGGTACCTTTGGATTTTTCGGTTCCGATCGACGAGAACCACTGGGGACCCTTTTGGAACATGACGGGAATGTTGGCCCAGGTCTCGACGTTGTTTACGTTGGTAGGATACTTCTTGTAACCCTCTACAGCCGGGAACGGCGGTTTGAGGGTGGGCTCTCCGCGCTTGCCTTCCATAGAGTGGATGAGCGCAGTCTCTTCGCCGCATACGAATGCCCCTGCACCGTAGCGGATTGTTATGTCGAAACTGAATCCCGTGCCCAGAATGTTCTCGCCCAGCAGACCCAGTTCCCGAGCCTGACTGATTGCAGTGTTGAGCCTGTGGATTGCCAGAGGGTATTCGGCCCTTACGTATATGAGGCCGTATTTTGCTCCTATAGCATAGCCGCATATTGCCATAGCCTCAATGATGGAGTTGGGGTCACCCTCCATAATCGAACGGTCCATAAATGCTCCCGGGTCGCCCTCGTCGGCGTTGCATACAACGTACTTGATGTCGGAGTTGCTTCTGCTGGCGAAATCCCATTTGTTGCCGGTGGGGAAGCCTGCGCCTCCACGGCCGCGCAGTCCGCTCTGCTTTACCGTGTCTATCACCTCGGCGGGAGTCTTGTGAAGCAGGCAGTCTGCAAGCGCAAAGTAACCGTCTCTGGCAATGTACTCGTTAATGTTTTCGGGGTCGATGAGTCCGCAGTTACGCAGAGCTATGCGCACCTGTTTGCGGTAGAAGTTCATATGCTTGGAGTCGCTCACAGCCACATTAGTCTCGGGGTCTGTGTAAAGCAGTCGGTGAACCCTTCTTCCGCCAATGATGTGCTCTTTGATTATTTCTTCGGCATCCTTTACTGTTACTTTGGTGTAGAAGGTGTTGTCGGGCATCACCTTCACGATGGGTCCCTTTTCGCAGAATCCGAAGCATCCGGTGGTGATGATTTCAACTTTGTCCGCTATGCCGAAGCGTTCTACGCACTCCTGCATAGCCTTTGCAATTCCTGCACTGTCGGATGCCTTGCATCCTGTACCGCCGCAGGTCAGAACCTGAATCCTGGCTGTGCCTTTCTCAAGTCCGCAGGTCTGCGCTCCTGTCTCGGGCGAGGTTTCGCTGCGAAGTTCGAGTCTGGGAAGCTCTGTTGCCTTGATCTGTTCCAGATCTTTCAATGATGAGATTTTCATTTCGGTTATAGAAATATTATAATATGTTTTTCAAAAATGCTATTGTTACTCCGTAATTGGTCATAGGAACTTTCTGAGCCTTGGCCTGCCGTACCCTGGAAAGAACGTAGCTTCGGTTGAACATACAGGCCCCGCAATGAATCACAAGGCTGTAGGCGCTCAGGTCATCGGGGAAATCCCGGCCGCTTACCGTGTCGATCTTCAGCCCCTGTCCGAAGCGGGAATGCAGCAGACGCGGAATCTGCACTCTGCCTATGTCTTCGGAAGCCGGAACGTGCGTGCAGGCTTCGGCTATGAGTACGCGCGAATCTTCCGTGAGACTATCGATTTTCCTGACGCTTTCCTTGAAATATACGATATCTCCCTTTGCCGCCGCAAGCAGAATCGAAAAAGAGGTAAGGACCGTGCCTTCGGGTTTGAGGGCCTGTATTCCGGCCATCGCCTGCGAATCCGCAATGACAGCCTTGGGCGTTTCTTTCAATGACGCCAGGGTTGCTTCAAAGCTGTCAGGAGCGCAGCACACAATCCTGCATTTGCGGTCGAGGAGTTCCCGGATGGTCTGCTGCTGGGGGAGAATCAGACGTCCTTTGGGAGCCTGCCTGTCCTGAGGCATTACCAGCACCACAAGGTCTCCTTCTTCAACCAGCCCTGCGGTCAGCAAGGGTGCATCCCAGTCTTCAGGAACCGTTTCCCTTACGGCCTGAATAAGTTCAGGTATGCCTTCCCTACGCGTTGCGCAGGTTACGATCGGTTTTCTGCCGTACTCTTTTTCGATTTCAGCCGAAAAAGCCTCCAATTCCGTCAGCCCGCACAGGTCGGCTTTGTTGATGAGGGGAAGTACGGGAGCTGAACCTTTGGGCAGGACGGGGATTTCCCGCTTAGACGCATCCGTCACCATCAGTACAATGTCGGCGCTTTTCAGGGCATCCAGGCTGCTTTGAATGCGCTTCTGCCCAAGTTCTCCGCTGTCGTCCAATCCGGCGGTGTCTATCAGATCGCAGGGGCCCAGGCCGATGATTTCAATAGCCTTGGCTACCCGGTCTGTGGTAGTGCCGGGAGTGTCGGAAACAATGGAGACCTGCTGAGCGGCGATGGCGTTGAGCAGAGAGGACTTCCCGCTGTTCCTGTTTCCTGCAAGAACAATGTGCAGGCGTTGTGATTCCGGCGTCTGGGTCATATCAGTATCTGAGGTCGCGTTCTCCTTTCTCCAGGCTTGAGAGGTCCTCGCGAAGGGATTCTCGTAAAGTGTCGTTATCTATTTTTTCGGTCTCCTTCCGGATAAGTTCTTCTCCGGCTTTCAGTGTCTTCGGGCTGGCGTAGTCCAACAGATATTCTTTCAGGGTAAGGATAGCATTCGGAGTGCAGCAGTCCTGAATCCTGCCTCCCTTGCATATTTTCATAAAGCGTTCTCCGGTCCTTCCGGCCCGATAGCAGGCCGTGCAGAAACTGGGGATATATCCCAAATCTATCAGCCATTTCACAACCTCGTCCAGAGTCCGTCGGTCGGCAAGGTCGAACTGGGCGGTATCTTCGTCTCTTTCTTCCACGGTATATCCTCCCACACTGGTCCTGGAAGCTCCGCTTATCTGGGAAATACCCAAATCCAGAACTTTTTCCCGCACCTTTGCAGATTCCCGGGTCGATATGATCATCCCGGTATAGGGAACCGCGCAGCGGATTACCGCTACTATATGCAGGAATTTTTCATCCGGCACAGCATCCGTGAATTCCTCGGTCTTGACATCGTCGGCAGGGCGGATGCGGGGCACGCTTATGGTGTGCGGACCCACTCCCAGGGCGGCTTCCATATGCTCGGCGTGCATCAGAAGCCCTACCAGGTCATAGCGGTAACCGGAAAGTCCGAAGAGAACCCCTATGCCCATATCGTCGATGCCTCCCTCTCGGGCACGGTCCATGGCTTCGGTGTGATAGGCGTAATTGCTCTTGGGCCCTGAGGGGTGGAGCATCCGGTATTTGTTCCTGTTGTATGTTTCCTGGAACAGAATGTACGTTCCTATTCCGGCGTCGCGGAGCTTGCGGTAGTTCTCCACCGTGGTGGCGGCGATGTTGACGTTCACCCTGCGTATGTCTCCGTTCCTGTGATGTATGCCGTATATTGTCCGGATGGACTCCAGAACGTATTCGATGGGATTCTCGACGGGATGCTCTCCCAGCTCGAGGGCCAGTCTCTTGTGTCCCATATCCTGAAGGGCAATCACTTCCTGCCTGATTTCTTCCTGGGAAAGCTTTCTTCTGGGGATATGCCTGTTCTTTGCGTGGTAGGGGCAATAGATGCAGCCGTTCACACAGTAATTCGAAAGGTACAGCGGAGCGAACAATACAATCCTGTTGCCGTAAAGTTTCTTCTTTATTTCTTCGGCCAGATGGAAAGTCTTTTCCACGAGGTCGGGGATTTCACAGTCCAGAAGCACCGCCGCTTCCCTGTGGCTGAGACCCTTGCATAAGGCCGCCTTATCCAGGATACTCTCTATCAGGGACCGGTTGCCCCTGTTGCGGGCGGCGTATTCGAGAGTATCGAGTATCTCGCCATCGTCAATGAATTCTTCTGCTATGTGTGAATTAACGTTGTACATTGTCAATCAGTTTATTGTTGTATGTCCGTTGCGGTAGTCGCCCCGGCCGGTCACAATATCGTATCCTATGCTTTGCAATTCTTTTCGGAGTTCATCCAGGCCTTCGGCCGATTCAGCTCCGCTGTGAGCCTTCCCCTCATACAGGGAATAGGAAGTGCGGAGATTTTCTGGGGAGAGGTTGGGCATCACTACATTGGCTCCTGCAAGTATGCCTTTTTTCCTTCCTTCGGGGTCAAGGGTCGAGAGTGCCGTGGTTGCCGGAATGAGAGCCCGGTTGTTCATCAGCCTGAAAATGGAAATGAGCCTGGTACACAGCTCCACGCTGCCATCGGGCATATCCCTCAGGGGAGTGTCGTTATGGTGGATGAAGGGCCCGATTCCAATCATTTCCGGTTCCAGTTCCTGAATATAAAGAAGGTCCTCGACTATGTTGTCGACAGTCTGCCGGGGGCTTCCCACCATAATTCCGGTGCCTGTCTGGTAACCCAGGCGCTTGAGTGAGGCAATGCAGGCAAGACGTCGCTCCCTGGACATTGTCGATGGATGCAGGCTGGCGTAATGTGCCGGGTTGAATGTCTCGTGGCGGAGCAGGTATCTGTCTGCTCCCGCGACTTTGAGCCTGCGGTAACTTTCTTCCGATTTTTCTCCGAGAGAAAGTGTTAGCGCGCAGTCGGGAAAGGAGGATTTGATTGTTCGGACAAGGTCTTCGAGCCACTCGTCGTCCTGAACCGGGTCTTCTCCTCCCTGGAGAACGAAGGTCCTGAAGCCGAGACAATAGCCTTTGGTGCAACAGTCCAGAATTTCTTCCTTGCCGAGCCTGTAACGCTGCAGTCCCGTATTGGCGGCGCGAATGCCGCAGTACAGGCAGTTGTTGTGGCAGTGATTGCTTATTTCTAAGAGTCCCCTTATGAAGATACCGTTTCCGAATACAGAAAGTGCGGCTTCCCTTGCCTGAGATTGCAGGAGGATGCTGGTATTTGAGTCATCGTCAAGAAGCAATTGTCTGTATTCCTGAGCGTTGAGCCGGTGGGTGCAGGTTAGTCGCGATATCACTTTCCGTAAAGTGTACATATAGAATGTAAAGATAGTCAAAAATTGGATTATTTAATAATCTTTTTTAATTTTGCCGCGGGAAAGTCGTACACGACCAGCTCCCTCTGAATTCCCCCAGGTCTTGACCGAAGCAAGGGTAGGAGGTTGTAGCGGTGCGATGTGCTAAGCTTTCCCTTTTTTGTTTTTGGTGCTATGAAGTCAGACATAATAGTGATAGGAGGCGGCGCATCCGGGCTGATGGCGGCCTACAGCGCGGCCCGGTACCTGCGCGAGCGGGGAAGTGACGCGCTGGTCACTGTCCTTGAAAAAATGCCCCGTCCTGCCAGGAAGATAATGATTACGGGAAAAGGCAGATGCAATTTTACCAATCTGAAGGACTGGAACGAATTCAGTCAGCATATCCGCAACGGCGCCCATTTCGTTAAGAACGCATTTTTCAATCTGCCATCGGCAAGGGTTGTGGATTTCTTCGAAGAAAACGGGATGAGAACAGTCATCGAAAGGGGAGACCGCGCGTTCCCCAAGTCCTATCACGCATCGGAAGTTGTCGACACTCTTGTAAATGCCTGCAACGGACTGGGGGTACGCATCGAATGCGGAGCCCAGGTCAGCGGCATCGAAGCCGGAACGAGGTGTTTCTCTGTTTCCCTTGCCGACGGCCGCTCCTACCTTGCAAAGTCCCTCATCGTTGCTACAGGCGGTCTGAGCTACCCTTCGACAGGAAGCACCGGCGACGGCCTTCGCTGGGCACGGCAGTGCGGGCACAAAGTAACTCCTACCTTCCCGTCGCTTACCGCCCTTGTGCCGAAGGCGTATAAGGAGGGAACCGGTCATATCGACCGCTGCGCTCCGCTTTCCGGCCTGGGAGAAAAACTCTGTGGGATAAGCCTAAAGAACGTCGGTCTTTCCCTGGAGGTGGATGGAAATCTTATCGAGAGCGAATTCGGTGACGTGGATTTTACCGATGGCGGAATCGAGGGGCCTCTCGGCTTTCAGCTCAGCCGCAAGGCGGTGAAGACTCTCATCAACGGTTCCCGGGTCGCTTTCGTTCTGGATATGAAGCCCGGCGTAGAACTTACCGAACTGTCTGTCCGAATTAAGGAACTCTGGAGCTCGATAGACCACGATCCCAGGAGCCGTGGCGTGCGTGAAAAGGAAAAATGCCGTATTCTGCTGGGGAAACTTATGCCTTGGGAACTTATTCCTGCGTTCACAGAGATGAACCCCGGGATTATGACGCTCGAGAGAAAGGGACGTGCCGATTCCAAACTGTGGATCAATCTTGTGAGCATAGCCAAAGCCCTTAAGGAATGGCGTTTCGACATTGCCGGATACGTGGGCTATGAAAGGGCTGTGGTTACTGCCGGAGGTGTTGCGCTGGATGAACTTGTTGCAAAAACAATGTCTTCCCGCATCGTTGAGGGATTGTATTTCTGTGGCGAAATCCTGGATGTAGACTGCGACACAGGCGGATACAATCTGCAATCGGCCTTCTGCACAGGAGCGCTTGCGGGCCAAAGTTCAGCCAAAGCGTTTCTGGAGCAGTTGAAATAAATAAAAATATTATTAAATTTGCACTCCATTTGCCACTTTAGCTCAGTCGGTAGAGCAGCGCATTCGTAACGCGCAGGTCGCGAGTTCGAGCCTCGTGAGTGGCTCTTTCAGAAATTGACTGTAAAGTCGAACAGGGGAGTCCCCTCATAACTCCCTTGAACAAGCAAAGGAGGCTGCTGTCGGTTGCACAGCGGCCTTTTTTCTTCCATCTCTATTGCAAGGTAGTCGCCGGTCCTGATGTAACAGAATCGGGTGGCCAGTTCCAACGCCGATTCTATGGTTGCGGCTCCCGGAGCTTTGTAATATGTCTTTTCAGCTCCTTTGGCAAGGCAGAGTTCTCCTGAGCCGAGGCTCATTCTGTCCAGAATCGGCAGCGACAGGAAAGAAGTGTGGTCCAGGCAGCAGGCGCTGGCAAATCCTTCGGGACCGTTGCTTAGGAGTTCTGTGGGATACAGCAGCATTCCGTAACCTACGGCATCGTAATAACGGGTGGCGAACTGAGCGGCCACGCTGCGTCCCGATTTGCATATGCGCACGAAAACAACCGGAGAGGCTTCTACGCCGTCTATGAATTCGGGAAGGTAAACGCAGTCGTCACCCCTTTTCCAGGTTGTCTCGGGGCGGAACACAATGCTGCCGCTGTATGTCTTTACAATTATGTTCAAAACAACCGGCCTTCGTTGAATTTGGCTGCGAGGTTTTCCAGCTGCTTTTCGCTTGCCGGTGCCGGGGGCTCGTTTCTGAATCGGGCGGCCAGCCTTGCAAACTGAGCCTTTGTGTCCAGGGTGAAGTCTCCGTTCTGAATCCAGGCAAAATAGGAAGGTTCGGTCTGATATACCTGACGCGCGGTCTTGTCCTTATGCTTTCCGAAATTGACCACGGCTTCGCCCGCCTCGTTATAGACAAGCCTTCCGGCGTAGTCCACGTTGCGGGAACGGCCTCCGACTTTGGAAAGGAAATCCACATCGTTCTTCAGTTCGGCCGGATAGCGGTCCAACTGGCCCTTGAGAACTTCATAGGTGGCTATGGTGTCGGCCTGGGCAGTGTGGGCGTTCTCGAAATCCTTGCCCCCGCAATAAAAACGGTAGGCTGCCCTGAGGTTGCGCGGTTCCAGATAATGGTAGATGGTCTGGACGTCGATCATCTTTTTCTCGTGCAGATTCACATTGACCTTTTTCCCGGCATATGCGGCGGCCCTTTCTATTTCCTCGGCCAGCATAGGGAGGTCGAACTTGCCGGAGTTGAATCCTGCGAGGTCGGCATCTTCCAGCCACCGGGCCACTTCTTCAACGATATCCGAGAAACGCGGACACCCTATGAGGTCTTCGTCTTTGACTCCGTTAACCTCCGAAGCCTTCGGGTCGATGGGCTTCTGCCTGTTCGCGGCATAATCCCAGGGGAGTACCTTCCAAGTCTTGACTCGCTGCTCTCCTCCCGGAAAAACCTTGACAAAACTCAGTTCGATAATGCAGTCTGATGTAATGCTAAGGCCTGTGCTCTCAATGTCGAAGAAGAGCAAAGGCCTTTTAAGTTCGAGTTCCATAAAAAATGCTTATGATACCATTATTGGCATAAGGATGCCGCAAATCTTCTCGCTTTCGGCTTCTTCCTCTGAAGGAACGATGAGGGCGGCTCTGCGGGCATCGGCGAATTTCATAACCAGGGTCTCGCAACTCATATTCGAGAGAATCTCGATGAGGAACGAAGACTTGAATCCAATAGTTAGGTCTTCTCCGTGGTAATCGCATATCACTTTCTCGTAAGCCGCGATAGCGAATCCGAGGTCCTGCGCCGTGATTTCAAGCTGGCCGTTCTTAAGGTCGAACTTGATATGGTTGGACGCTTTGTTTGCGCACACGGCTATACGTTTTACGGTGTTGAGCAGCAGGGTCCTGTCTATCCTCAGAATGTTGGAGTTGTTCTGAGGTATCACTTCGCGGTATCTGGGATACTTCCCGACTACCGGACGGCATACCATAAGGGTCTGTGAGAATTTGAAAACGGTGGTGCTTTCGTCGAATGCGACCTCAACGTCGCCTTCGGCCTTGTCCAGAATTGATTTGAGAACGGCTGCCGCCTTCTTGTGGAGGATGAAGGATGCCTTGATTTCCGATTTGGGATCAGCCGTGGTATAGCAGATGAGCTTGTGTGAATCGGAGGCTACAAGAGTTGTTCTTTCAGTATCTATATCGAAGAAAATGCCGTTCATAACGGGTCTCATTTCATCGTCTGCGGTAGCATAGACCGTTCCGCTGATTCCTTCGAGCAGGGCCTTTGCAGGAAAGACTACTGTCTGAACGCTTTCGCCGGCCCCT
Organism: Candidatus Cryptobacteroides sp.; assembly: GCA_045599225.1. Classification (GTDB taxonomy): domain Bacteria; phylum Bacteroidota; class Bacteroidia; order Bacteroidales; family UBA932; genus Cryptobacteroides. The sequence goes on along the minus strand of JAZRVN010000015.1, from coordinate 12,542 downwards.
TTGATTTCGGGAAAATCGGCTGCAGGGAAGAAGGGGAGCGATGAGTTACCGTTGCTCCATATGCATTCGAAAGAGCTGTCGGACGTTGTCTTGATTGTTATCGGCTGGTCGGGAAGAGCTTTGAGCAGGTCAAGTATGTGCTTTGCCGGAACGGCGATGCTTCCCTCTTTTCCGGTGCTTTCCACAGTAATTGTTGTCCTGAGGGTGGTCTCCTGATCCGAAGCTGTGATTTCCAGCTTGTCTTCCTTGAGCACAAAGAGGAAATTTTCGAGGATGGGAAGGACCGATTTTGCGGGAATGGCCTTTGAAACGTCTATCAGGCCTTTAAGCAGTTCTGCGCTTGAAACATTGAAATCCATAATTCTCTTCTCTTTTTAGTAGGTATGCAAAAATAAGAAATTATTTCAGAACTTTGGCATAAGTTTTGACCTTTTTGCGTTTCGCTTTTCAAAAGTCTGATTTAAAGGTACACATATATGAAAAAGTCAATTTTTACTGTCATTTTGTCGGTACTCCTGAGTTGTGTCACAGCCTGGGGAATACTCAATGCCGCCAATCCTCCCAAGGAACAGACTTCAGGCGAAGGAGGCTCCACCCGTGCCGTAAACCTGAATATGTCGGACTATCCCGACTTTACTTTCGCGGCCGAGAACTGTGTGGAAGCGGTGGTTTATATAAAGGTTACGGTTCAGGCCCGTCAGCAGGCCGTTCCCAACGACCCTTTCTTCCGTTTCTTCTTTGGAGACGGAATGCCTCAGCAGAGGGAGCAGCAGGGCAGCGGTTCGGGTGTAATCATCCGGCCGGACGGCTATATAGTAACCAACAACCACGTCGTTGCTCAGGCCTCGAAGGTGGAGGTAACGCTCAACAACAACAAGACTTACGAGGCTAAGGTGATAGGAACCGATCCTGCAACCGACGTCGCTCTTATCAAGATAGAGGCAGAAGGCTTGCCCACCCTCGATTTTGCCGATTCCGACAAACTCCGTCTGGGAGAATGGGTGCTTGCAATAGGAAGTCCCCTCGGGGCCGAACTCCGTTCTACCATCACAGCCGGTATCGTGAGCGCCAAAGGCCGTTCGATGCCCAATTACGACGGAGAGTTCAAGATCGAATCCTTCATTCAGACAGATGCAGCAGTCAATCCCGGAAATTCCGGCGGTGCGCTCGTAACCAAAGAAGGCCTTCTGGTGGGTATCAATACGGCAATAGTGTCCACTACTGGCTCATATTCGGGCTATTCGTTTGCGGTTCCATCCAACATTGTAAAGAAGATTGTGTCGGACCTCATAGACTTCGGCTCGGTCAAGAGAGCCAAGTTGGGAATTTCGATGAGTGCCGTTACCGACAAACTTGCACAGGAAATGAAACTTTCTTCACTTGACGGCGTATATATAGCAGAAGTTATGAAGGGAGGAGCAGCCGACAAGGCCGGCGTCCAGAAAGGAGACGTGCTCGTTGCGATAAACGGCACAACCGTAAAGGGCGCCTCTTCGGTTCAGGAAAAGGTGAACAGTTTCCATCCGGGCGACAAAGCTACGCTTACCGTTATCAGAAACGGGGAGAGCAAGCAGCTGGAGGTTACTTTCGCTTCCGACGAAGACGTTGAGACGGGAGTTGTCGATGCAGACGGTACAACGGCATTCTATGGAGCTCGTCTGAGAGACCTCACCAAGGAGGAACTCGCAGCCTTTGGACTCAGGCACGGTGTCCTTATCGTTTCGGCGGGCAGCGGTGCAATGGCAAAGGCGGGAGCCTCTGAGGATTTCATTATCCGCTATGTCAACGACAGGGAAGTGAAATCGGTGAAGGAAGTAGTAGAAGTTGCCTCAAAGAGCAGCAGAGCTGTTTATATCGAGGGTGTCGACCGCGACGGTAAAGTTTCTTTCTTCGGCTTCAGGAAAGAATAACTTTACACAATGCGTCAACTTAAGATTACCAAATCAATTACCAACCGTGAGAGCGCATCTCTGGACAAGTATCTCCAGGAGATAGGACGCGAAGAGTTGGTATCCCCCGAAGAAGAAGTAGAACTCGCCCAGCGGATCCGCAAGGGCGACCAGGAAGCGCTGGAAAAGCTCACCCGAGCCAACCTGCGCTTCGTGGTATCTGTAGCCAAGCAATACCAGAACCAGGGACTCAGCCTGCCGGACCTTATCAACGAAGGAAACCTGGGCCTGATCAAGGCTGCGGAGAAGTTCGACGAGACCCGTGGATTCAAATTCATCTCCTACGCGGTATGGTGGATAAGGCAGAGTATCCTGCAGGCTCTTGCAGAACAGAGCCGTATAGTAAGGCTGCCCTTGAATCAGGTGGGCTCGCTCAACAAGATAAACAAAGCCCTGGGAAGGTTCGAGCAGGAGAACGAGCGTATGCCCTCTACCGAAGAGCTGGCCGAAATGATAGAGATTCCCAAGGATAAGATTGCCGATACCCTCCGAGTTTCCGGCCGTCACGTGAGTGTGGACGCACCTTTTGTCGAGGGCGAAGACAACTCTCTTCTCGACGTGCTTCCAAACGACGACAGTCCTATGGCCGACCGTGGCCTTGTAAGCGAGAGTCTGAGCACGGAAATCGAACGTTCCCTGCAGGTGCTTACCGCCCGGGAGAGGGAAATCATCAAGTCTTTCTTCGGAATAGGATGTCAGGAAATGACTCTGGAAGAAATAGGGGAGAGACTGGACCTTACCCGTGAGCGTGTACGCCAAATCAAGGAAAAGGCAATCCGCAAGCTCAAGAAACCGGCAGCCAGCAAACTTCTAAAAACATATCTGGGATGACACCTGAACAGTTTATCGGGCAAAAGGCGGCCCTTGCCGTTAAGGCTCTGTATGGCGTTGAATCAGCCGACATTCAGGTGAATGCCACAAGAAAGGAATTCGAAGGAGACTATACCCTGGTCACTTTTCCTTTGCTCCGCTCAAGCCATGCTTCTCCGGAGGAAACCGGAAACGCAATAGGGGAATGGCTGGTGAACAACTGTCCCGAGGTCAGCTCTTTCAATACCGTGAAGGGCTTCCTCAATATAAGTTTGTCAGAACTTTACTGGCTTGAATCTTTCAGGCAGATAGCGGCGAATCCCGGGTTCGGAACCCTGCCCTCTACGGGCAAGAAGGTGATGGTCGAGTTTTCTTCCCCCAACACCAACAAGCCTCTTCATCTGGGACACGTGCGCAACAATCTGCTCGGTGCATCGGTTAGCGAAATCCTGAAGGCGGCAGGAAACGACGTAATAAAGACCACTCTGGTAAATGACCGTGGGGTCCACATCTGCAAGTCGATGTATGCTTGGCAGGAACGTTTCAACGGGGCTACTCCGCAGTCTGCCGGCAAGAAGGGCGATCATCTTGTTGGCGATTGCTACGTGGAGTATGCCAAAATGGAGAAGGAAGACCCTTCGGTAATCGACAAGGTGCACGAGATGCTCGTAAAATGGGAGCAGGGCGACGAGGCTGTCATGCAGCTCTGGTCCACAATGAACCGGTGGGTTTTCGACGGTTTCGACCAGACTTACCGCGAACTCGGCATTTCTTTCGACAAGACATACTACGAGCACGATACCTATCTGCTTGGAAAGGAACTGGTGAAGAAGGGCCTGGATACGGACGTTTTCGTTAAGGACCCGGACGGCTCGGTATGGTGTGACCTTACGGCCGATTCCCTCGACCGCAAGCTCCTTTTGCGTTCCGACGGAACATCGGTATATATCACCCAGGACCTGGGAACGGCTGAAAGGCGGTTTTCGGAGTATAAGCTGGATTCCGAGGTGTATGTGGTGGGAGACGAGCAGAACTATCATTTCCAGGTACTCAAGCTCATCCTTGCCAAACTCGGATTCGACTGGGCCGACAATATCTTCCACCTCAGTTACGGTATGGTGGAACTGCCCGAGGGCAAGATGAAATCCCGTGAGGGAACCGTGGTGGATGCCGACGACCTCATTGAGAAAATGTATCAGGAGGCAAGGACGGCAAGCGAGGAATCCGGAAAGAGACTCGACGACATGGATGAAGCCGACAAAGCCAGACTGTTCAGGATGATTGGCCTCGGGGCCCTGAAATACTTCATCCTCAAGGTGGATCCCAAGAAAAAGATGCTCTTCAATCCGAAGGAGTCCATCGATTTCAACGGGAATACCGGTCCTTTTATCCAGTACACGCACGCAAGAATCTGCAGTATTCTGCGCAAAGCCGTGGAACAGGGTGTCGAACCGTCCTGCGAAGGCGGAAACCTCAATGCGAAAGAGATCAGGCTGGTGAAGATTCTAAACGACTATCCCGCAAAGGTAGGGGAGGCTGCGGCGGAGTTTTCGCCTGCGCTTATTGCCAATTACTGCTACGACCTTGCGAAGGAGTTCAACCAGTATTATCAGCAGACTCCTGTTCTGAAAGAAGAGAACGAAGGTATTCTGAAACTGCGTCTTGCTCTTATTCAGGAGGTTGCATCCGTTTTACGCAGTGCAATGGCTCTGTTGGGCATCGAGCTTCCGGAAAAGATGTAGAGAAATTTCCCTGAAAAAAGTTTGTGGAATCAAAAATATGTCCTAATATTGCGACGCAATCAATAATGAAATCTATGATACAGGATAACAGGAAAAGACACGTCGTAAGATATGAGAATATGTCGGAGGAGCTGGCTGCGGCGTTCAATGAGAAATATCCCAAGGGGTACAATGATTATCTCCCTGATTTGACGAAATATCCCAAGCCGGACGGCACTCATTTCTATGCCGTGACAATCGAGGTTCCCGATGCCATATATCTCGTGAAAATAGATGTAAAGACCGACGATATAGACGATATCGAGAGCTGGCTCGACGGAGAAGAAGCTGCAGAGGTTGAGCAGGTAGCCGGAACAAACGGCGCAACCGACGGCGATAGTGCTCCGTTGCCGGACGACAATATCGCACAATACGGATCCGACGATGACTCGGCCGAAAATATCTGACAATTCACGTCTTTTGATGCTGTCCGTTCTCGTTGGCGTATGCTCGGGAACGGCGGCTGTCGTTTTACTCAGGCTCATAAAATTGTTCCAGAACCTTACTGAAAGGCTCGTGCCTTCCGGTAGCTTTTTGTACGTTCTTTTTCCCGCGGTGGGAATGCTGCTTTCGCTGCTCATTGTCAAATATCTGGTAAAAGACAATATCGGGCACGGTGTCACGCGAGTCCTAAAGGCTGTATCTACCGGAGAATCGCGAATCAAGATGCACAACTGCTGGTCTTCCCTCATCACGTCGTCTCTTACGATAGGATTGGGAGGCTCCGTCGGTGCCGAGGCCCCCATAGTTTATACGGGGGCGGCCATAGGCAGCAATATGGGACGTGTCTTCGGCCTGAATATGCGCAGCGTCAGGATTCTGGTCGGGTGTGGCGCAGCGGGTGCAGTCGCAGGTATCTTCAAGGCCCCGCTGGCCGGAGTCCTGTTCACGCTGGAGATTCTAATGTTCAATATCTCCGTGACGTCAATGATGCCACTGCTGCTTTCAACGGTGGGGGCTTCGGTGGTGAGTTACCTGTTTGCCGCCGACGTGCATCCATTCCTCTGTTCTCTTTCTCCCTTCAAACTTGGCAACATACCGTTCTATATAATTTTGGGCGTGTTCTGCGGCTTTGTGTCGCTGTATTTCCAATCCACAACCCTTTGGCTGGAGGACCGGCTGTCCAAGTTTTCAAACCCTTATCTGAAATGGTTGTGCTGCGGACTGGGCCTGGGTGTGATTGTCCTTGTCTTTCCGCCTCTGCTGGGTGAAGGCTATTCATCTCTTTCTCCCTTGCTGATGGGAGGAGAGATAAAATTCGTAAAATCGCCCCTTTCCTTCCTGCTGAATTCTCCTTGGGGAATTCCGCTTTTCTTTGCTCTGGTCCTTTGTGTGAAGGTAATAGCTATGACTTTTACCAATTCCGGCGGTGGAGTGGGAGGAACTTTCGGTCCTACACTTTTTGTCGGTGCAATCTCGGGCTTTCTGCTGTCCAGAGTCTTCAATCTGTCGTTTGCGGGTTCCGCCCTGTCCTTGCCCGAACAGAATTTCGTGCTGGTGGGGATGGCCGGGACTATGGCGGGGGTGATGAAGGCTCCGATGACCGCCATCTTCCTTATTGCAGAGATTTCCGGCGGATACGAACTGTTCCTGCCGCTTATCATAACCTCCAGCGTTTCGTTCCTGATAACGAGAATATGGGAGCGCTATTCGATTTATACCAAGCGTCTGGCTCAGGCGGGAGAACTGCTTACCCACGATTCGGACCAGGCTATTATGACTTTGATGCGTACCGGAGACCTGGTGCGTGACAAATACCCCAGGGTATCCCGGGAGGCCAGCCTGAGGGATCTTGTGGATATCATTTCAGACAGTACTGCGGCTGTAATTGCCGTGGTTGACGCAGCCGGCCGTTTCGAGGGCGTCATAGATATTGGAAACGTACGCAAATACATTTTCAGAAACGAGGAGTATGATACCCTGAAAGTGTCGGATCTCATGGAAGCGGCTCCGGCCTTTGTCCACGTGAACGAGAAGATGGACAGCGTAATGCGTAAATTCGACCGTACAGAGGCCTGGAGGCTGCCGGTGATCGATGACGACAGCGTGTATCGGGGATTTGTGTCCCGTTCGAGAATCCTGTCAGCCTACAGGGACAAACTCAAGGAAATGAGCGAGGACTAATGGCCTCAGACCTTCTTTTTGTTTCTTGTAATCTGCGAGAAGGTTACCCCCAGTGAAGCGACGAGTATGCCCAGCCACTGCAGGGGAGAAAGCAGTTCGCTTCCCAGAATCATTCCCGATACGGCGGTTACGACCGGAATGAATGCCTGCATAACCGACGATTTTGCAACTCCCAGATTTTTGATGGAACTGACCCAGAGGGTGAAGCACACACAGGAGCACAGAACAGCGAGGCAGAAGATAGGCCTCCATACTTCCCAACTCAGGTAAATGGCTGGGTCGAAATTGCTGAGACCTTTTGTGAAGAACAGTGGAGAGAGGTAAACTCCGCCTATTAGGAACTGGTACATAGTGATTACCATCGGCCTGTAGTCTCCGGCCAGCCACTTTGTGCAGCTTGCCTGCCCGGCTTCGGCAATTACCGCAATGAACAGAAGAATCGCTCCCAGCAGGAATTTGTCTCCGACTCCGGAGGATGTCTTGGACATTATGACAATGCCTCCGATACAAATGAGCATTCCGACTATGTTCATTGCCGACATTTTTTCCCTGAAGAAAATAAGGCCGGCGAACATTGCCGCTATGGGCGTGGTCGCTATTATCATTGCGGAGTACGTGGGGGATTCCGTGAAAAGGATTCCGTACGTTTCGCAGGCGAAGTAAATGAACGGTTCGAAGAAGGCGAGAAGCAAGAATTTGCTGAGGTCTTTGTTTTTGATCTTTATATCGATGCCCATCGCCAGATTGAAGATGAGAAGGATGCTCCCTGCAAAGAAAACCCGTATGAAAACGAAATATTCTACCGGAATACCCTTGGAAATGAGCTGATCGTTCCAGATATAGGACAGGCCCCACAGAATGATTGTGAGTGTGGAATACAGATATACAGGTAAACTGCTTTTGTTGTTCTTCTTCATAGGCGAAATACTCTGCAAAGATATAATATCTGTTTGAAATAACTAAATTTGCATTTATGAAAGATCTTTATGTAAAGTTCGTTGCCCATAGCCTGGGCGTGAGTGAGTGGCAGATTCAGAATTGCGCCCAGATGTTCGAAGATGGAAATACCATTCCGTTCATAAGCCGTTACCGCAAGGAAAAGACCGGAGGAATGGACGATGCCTGTGTAGCCGAGGTCAAGCACTGGGTGGATGTGTTTGCCGCGATGGAAAAGCGGAAGGAAACTGTCGTAAGCGCTGCAGAGCAGGCGGGGGCACTTACTCCCGAACTTGAGATGGCAATCTGTAATTGTGTTGATTCACAAGAACTTGAAGATATATATCTGCCTTTCAAACCAAAGCGCAGGACCCGCGCTACTGTTGCCAGGGAGAAGGGTCTGGAGCCCCTTGCCGACCTGCTGTGGAACAGAAAGACGAGGAATCCTTACGAGAGTGCCGGGGCATTTGTCGGAAAGAACGGGGTTGAGAGTGTAGAGGATGCCCTTGCCGGCGCCCGGGACATTGTTGCCGAAAGGCTGGGGGAGACTCCGCTGATAAGACAGAACCAAAGGGAAATGATGCGCAGGCGAAGACTGCTTGCCAGCGTAACGAAGTCGGGGAAAGAGTCGGGGGAAGCCTCCAAATACCGCAGTTATTTCAACTTCAGCGCTCAACTTCAAAAGATTCCTTCCCATAATCTTCTGGCCATCCTGAGGGCCGAGAACGAAGGATTCCTGAAGGTTTCGACAGATGCCGATCCGGAGCGATTCTCCGGCCGGATTTTCTATGATTTCTGCCAGCTTCAGGGACGACCCGAGGGGGAACTTGCAAAGCAGATAAGACTCAGCGCCGAGGATGCTTTTGCCAGACTTGTGGAGCCGTCGGTTTCCCGGGAGGTGATAAGGGAGGCCAAGGAAAAGGCCGACACTGAAAGCATAAAGGTTTTCGGTGAGAATCTGAGGCAACTTCTGCTGGGTGCACCGCTGGGACAGAAAAGGATTATGGCAGTTGACCCGGGTTTCAGGAACGGATGCAAGACAGTCTGCCTCGACGAAAGGGGAGACCTGCTTTATCATACGATAATTTACCCGCATCCTCCGGCAAATGAGAAGGTGAAATCCATTATGGCCGTCGAGGCAATGGTACGGGACTATGGAATACAGGCCATCGCAGTAGGAAACGGAACTGCCGGCAGGGAAACCGTGGATTTCCTCAAGAAGGTTGACCTTCCCCAGGATTGCAGGATCTGGACGGTGAGTGAGGACGGGGCGTCCATATATTCCGCTTCAGAAGTGGCTCGGGAAGAGTTTCCCGACCAGGACGTTACAGTCCGGGGAGCGGTGAGCATCGGCCGGAGGCTTATGGACCCTTTGGCTGAACTGGTCAAGATCGACCCCAAGAATCTTGGGATAGGGCAGTATCAGCACGATGTGGATCAGACCCGGTTGCGGGAAATGCTTTCGAATACGGTCGAGTATTGTGTGAATTCGGTTGGGGTCAACCTCAATACCGCCAGTCCGTATCTGTTGTCGTACGTTGCCGGTATAGGGCCGGCGCTGTCGCGCAGCATTGTCGAGTACCGGAATGCCAACGGGGGATTCAGGGAAAGGAGCGAACTGTTGAAGGTTCCCCGGCTCGGGAGCAAGGCTTTCGAACAGTGCGCCGGTTTCCTTCGTATAAGGGAAGGCCGTAATCCGTTGGACAACTCTTCGGTACATCCTGAATCTTATCCCGTCGTTGACAGGATGGCGGCCGATTTGGGCGTATCGGTAAGCGAACTGGTAGGAAATGCCGACCTCTGCTCCAAGATTGAACCGTCGGAATATGTGAGCCGGGAGGTGGGCCTGCCGACGGTCAATGATATTCTCAGGGAACTGGCGAAACCCGGTCTGGACCCAAGATGCACTGCCTCGGAATTCTCTTTTGCCGACGACGTCAGGGAAATGGAGGATTTGAAGGTAGGGATGGAATTGCCGGGAATCGTAACCAATATAACCAATTTCGGGGCCTTTGTGGATGTCGGTCTCCACGAGAACGGACTAATTCACGTATCGCGGCTCGGACCGAGGGGGACGGACCCGTCGCGGGTACTCAGGCTTCATCAACATATAAAAGTCCGCGTTATGGACGTGGACCTTGACAGAAATCGTATTTCGCTGGATTATATCAAATCCTAATTGAATTTTCGGAACTTCAGGCCGATCACACCCCAGAACGCTTCTCCGAAAATTCCGGAGGACATCTTTGAGGAACCTTCCTTGCGGTTAACGAAAATTACGGGCACCTCCTTTATGCACAGACCTTTGCGGAAGGCGGTGTACTTCATCTCTATCTGGAAGCCGTAGCCTTTCATCCGTACTGCATCCAGGTCTATTGTCCGGAGTGCCTTCCTGCTGTAGCAGATGAACCCTGCGGTGCTGTCGAAAATCCTGAATCCCAGAACGGTACGAACATAAACCGATGCAAAGTAGGAGATAAGAATGCGGCTGATGGGCCAGTTCACTACGCTCACGCCGTTGCAGTACCTTGAACCGATGGCAATGTCGCCTCCTTCGCAGGTGCAGGCATTCAGCAGGCGGGGGAGGTCCTGCGGAGCGTGCGAGAAATCGGCGTCCATCTCAAAGACATAATCGTAATCCCTTTCCAGCGCCCATTTGAATCCCGCAAGGTAAGCGGTTCCCAAACCCAGCTTGCCTGTTCTCTGAAGCAGGTTGAGGGTCTGGGGAAATTCCTTTTGAAGGTCGATTACTTTGGCTGCGGTGCCGTCGGGGGAACCGTCGTCGATTATAAGAATATCGAATCCGCCGTCGAGAGCGAAAACCGCGCGGATGATTTTCTCGATATTCTCGATCTCGTTGTAAGTGGGTATGATTACTAATTTTTTCACGGCGCAAATATACAAAAACTTCTTTCGCCTGTTACAAAAATAATGACTATCTTTGCAAGATTTAATTTGAGAACCTTACCAAACTAATACCAAAAATGAAAAGAATCGATTGTTTTATCCCTTTTGAAAGCGATGCGCAGGTTAAAGCTACCGTGGAAAATCTCAAGGCCCAGAACGAAGTTGCAAGTGTCGGACTTGTAGATTCCACAAAGTTGAAATCCACAGCTGCAATCAAGGATATTGCCGCAAAGGCAAGCGCTCCTTTCACTCTTATTTATACCAAGACAACAACATTGAGCTTTGTTCTCTTTGCAATGGAGAGAATGCTTGAGATTGCCGAGGATTCAGGCGCCGCGATGGTCTATGCCGACCATTTCAACCGCGCTGCCGACGGAACCGAAACCCAGGCTCCCGTAATCGATTACCAGTTCGGCTCGCTGCGCGACGATTTCGATTTCGGTGGGGTTCTCCTTTACAGGACCGATGCTCTCAAAGAGGCTGCCGGCCGTATGGACGTGGAATATGAGCAGGCCGGTATCTACGACCTGCGTCTGAAGGTGTCCCAGAAAGGCAAACTCGTGCACATCAATGAGTTCCTTTATTACGAGATTGAACTTGACAACCGTAAATCGGGGGAGAAGATTTTCGATTATGTGGATCCCAAGAACCGTGCGGTGCAGATTGAAATGGAGAAGGCCGTAACCCGGCACCTCAAGGATATCGGCGGATATCTTGCTCCCAAGTTCAAGCCGGTGGATCTTACCGAAGGCGATTTCGAGTACGAGGCATCGGTAGTCATTCCTTGCAAGAACCGTGTGCGCACCATTGCCGATGCAATCGGTTCCGCTCTTAACCAGAAGACCGATTTCAAGTACAACGTGATTGTCGTGGATGACAATTCCACCGACGGTACGCAGGAGAAAATCAAGCAGTTCCTGGACAACCCCAGGCTCGTTTACATTGCTCAGGATAAGTCTTATCACGCCATAGGCGGAAACTGGAACATGGCCCTTCATCATCCCAAGTGCGGAAGGTTCGCCCTGCAGCTCGATTCCGATGACCTTTACTGCGACGATACCGTTGTTCAGAGGTTTGTGGATGCATTCCGCGAGCAGAACTGCGCTATGGTAGTGGGAACGTATCAGCTTACCGACATTAATCTCCAGCCCCTGCCTCCCGGAAAGATCGACCACAGGGAGTGGACTCCCGAGAATGGCCGCAACAACGCTCTCCGAATCAACGGTCTGGGCGCTCCCCGCGGATTCTGGACACCTCTTCTGCGGCAAATCAATTTCCCTACCACGAAGTACGGTGAGGATTATGCGGTAGGTCTGCGCGTAAGCCGTGAATACCAGATCGGACGTATCTATGACGTTATGTACAACTGCCGCCGCTGGGACGACAATTCCGACGCAAACTGCGATATCGTTAAGATGAATGCAAACAATCTTTACAAGGACCGCGTACGTACCTGGGAACTCGAGGCCCGCGTGAAGATGAACAAATAGTTTTTTGCAAAAAAGTGAAAAAAGTTTTGGGATTCTCGAATAATATCGTACCTTTGCAATCCCAAAACAACGGGAGCTTAGCTCAGCTGGTTTAGAGCATCTGCCTTACAAGCAGAGGGTCAGGGGTCCGAATCCCTTAGCTCCCACAAAGAAAGCCAATCGGTCACATCGGTTGGCTTTCTTTCGAAGTTGCGCAATACGCGAGTCACTCGCGTCTGCGCAACTTTTGCCATAGTGGAGGGCTCCCGTTCACGAAGCCACGGGCGGCTACGCCGTCCAAAGTCCCTTGACCGCAGGCTGCAGGGGCGATTCAAAAAAAACGTTTTTGGAAGTGTCTGGCGCTGAGTGAATCACAGAAATCCCTTCCGCGATTTGAGAGGGCACTGAAAAAGATGTCAGTATGATAAGTCTCTGAGATTTCAATATTTGCATCGCGGTTGCAGATTTCCCGGTTTCGCTGGAATATTCGATTCTCAAGGGGTTATTATTCGGCAGGACAGCTATTTTAGCCAGATTCAGGCCTCTTTCCTGTCCTTTTCCTGCAT
>JAZRVN010000014.1:0-24197 GCA_045599225.1 Candidatus Cryptobacteroides sp. | reverse complement strand
AGTCGCCATTTTCCAATCATTTTTACCTCTGCAAAGGTAGAAAATTTTTGCCGACTTTTTGCCGACTTATCAGAAAATTGCCGACTTTTTGCCGACTTTTTCGGTGCTTTTCGAAGTCATTTGAAATCGTTTGAAAAGTCAAAAATACGCCTTGCAGTATTGCGTACGGCATATTTTTCAAATTGGCTACTCTTGGGCGTCAACTCCAGTTTCCGTGAGTTATGCTCTCATCTCGCGCACGATTTTAAGAGCGAAAGTATTGATTTTCAATACCTTGGCTCTTTTCTTGTAAAATCTCCACCCTTATAGGCGATGGATTTCGCTTTTACGGCGGATCAGAGAGTTATAGCGGTCCAGCACCTCGTCGGCAACATCCTCCCACGAACGGACTATGCTTTTCGATGCACGTAGCCCCACATCTCTTATCAGACTGGGTTCCGCGTACAGTTTGCGAATGTACCGGGCGAACTCCTCAACTGAGTTTTCCGCGAGGAAGCCATTGTCCATATCGGTAATAATGCTTGAAGCCGTGGCGCCAGCTATCATCATAGACGGTGTGCGCATAGCCGCGGCCTCTCTTACAACCAATGGAGCATTATCATAGAGTGAAGGGAAAAGAAAAAGATCCGCCGAGGCATAATAACATTTCAGCAGTTCCCTCTCATTTACGCTCCCAACCATTGTCACCTTCTTCTCCAATCCTTTTTGGGAGACAATGGTTTTCATTTCATCCGACGCATAGCCGGTGCCCACAAAGAACATTCGGTACGGCAAATCTTTCACCTTCTCCAAGCCGTCTATGATGAAACGTATGTTCTTTTCCCAGATATGCTGCCCCACAAACAGCATAACAAAGTCATCGGCTGCGATTCCCAACTTGGTACGGGCCTCGGCAAAATAGTTTTCGGGATAATCTGCCGCCATATCGCAGCCGTTGTCCACAACCTCCACGTTTCCCTTGAAACCGTATTCCCTGATGACATCCTTTACGGAATCCTGCGGCACCCAAACCTCATCGCAATTTTCGTAGAAGGCAACAATAGCTTTCACTATGGAATTCACGGCCCGTGAAGATTTGACAACACGAGCAAAATCATCCCGATATTTTGAATGGAAAGTGCCCACGACAGGAATATGCTGTATATTTGCAACTCTTTGCGCTGCGAGGCCTGTGGCGAAAGGGCAATGAGCGTGCACAATCTTGAATCTGGTCCTCAGTATATCAGAAACAAATGTCGGATCAAGTTCGGCCACTCCCGTAACATATGGAGGGCGGAACGGCACAGGAACCGACAGATAGTCAATTACCTTATAATCGTATTCCGAATACACGGCCCCGGGAACATTAGGGGTAATTACTTGTACTCCACCGACTTTCTTCTGCAGCCAATATGCATAATTCTGCACGCACACAGACACTCCGTCCATAACCGGCGGAAAACAATCGTTGAACAGGCCAATATTCGCTTCTCTTTTCATCTTGCAGTAAAATTAGTTTTTTTATTCAGGTCCTACAGCAGATGGTGTCTTGTCTTTAGAAAACATAGTTGAATCCAATGTTCACCCCGAATGAACCGTCATCCTTCTTAAGAGGAACCGCAGCCTCTAAAGAAAGTATGAAATTGCGGTTCATACCAAGTTTTAGACCCGCACCTGCACTTGAGTGGAATCCCCGCGTGCGGGAAAGCAGGGCATCCCTGCTCATCGCATAGAAATCGGCGCATTCCTCCATTCTGTAAGGCTTTATCACCCACCCGCAATCGAAGAACGGGTTGAGTCCCACATACCAGGACTGGTTGATTAGGTTGAAGCGGAAAAGCCGTATCCGGAGTTCGAAATTGCCCCAGGCATAAGACTCCCCGAGCAGACGACAGGGCAGGACTGAACGAAGAGTGTTGGCGCTTCCCAGGCCCTCCGACGAAGTCTGCAGCATCTTGAGGTTATAGATGTTCTGCAGCAGATAGAAAGGGGTTTCCCCCGCTATTGTACTCTGGTATCCCAAATGATAAGCAAACACAAACGCATCGCTTCCCAGCGACACATACTGACGGAAATGAGCGCAGAACTTGAGGTAGGCGCTCCCCGATTTGAAAAGGTCCGGCGCTCCGGTAAAGAAAACTTCCGCCCAGATACCCCTGGCCGGAGAGGGAGCGAAGTCCCGGGTATCGTAAACGGCGCCCAACTTGAATTCCAGATGCGAACCGCCTCCAGTCTCATTGGGCTTTATGAGAGCGTTGTCCTTGTATTCTGCAAAAAGTGCATTTGCACTGTCATAGTCCTCCATCTGCAAATCCTTGATCTTGAAGTGCCAGAATGCAAGCCCGGCGGCCCAGCGGAAATCGGGTCCGATTATGTCGCCCTGAAAGTCGGCCATAGCCCTTATCATACTGCGCCAGTAACTGTATCTTGCCGTATGGGTGGATTTGTCGGCAACCAATGCGGGATTGTATGGCTCCAGTCCATTGAATCCGTAGAAATAATACATAGGGTCCAGCTGATAACACGCCACAAAGACCGAACGGATTCCCGGAATAAGGTAATCGGAATCGTAGAGCAGATATGCGAGTGTCTGCTGCTTGGTATAGCGCGAAGCCTCCACGTAAAAATGATCCTTGTAGCCCGGGAACATGCTTCCGTCGGAATAATTGAACATATCGCAGCATACACCGTACTGGAAGCCCAGGTCGGAATTGAAGCTCACAACAGGCAGCGGCCCGAAGTTCCAGCCCGTCTTGTGAATGGTAGTGGTGTCTATCGCCTCCGATGCAAAAGCGCAGATCGGACACAGAGAAATGAAAAGAAACAGTAATGTCTTTTTCATAATTTCAGGTTTTAGCACGACAAATATACACATTTGTCATAATACCCACCCCATTTGCTTTAAATTACACCGATTATTGCTATCTTTGCGTGATAAAATCACGCTGCACAACGCGATTCACAGACCACAAAAAAAAACCATTTTTTAACTATCGACGAAATGAGCAATTTCAGAATCGGAAGCGACCTCATTGGAGAGAAACAGATTCCCGCAGAGGCCCTGTATGACGTTCAGACACTCCGTTGTCTCGAAAACTTCAGCATCTCACATTTTCACGTGAACGAGTACCCCCTCTACCTCAAGGGCATAGCCATTACAAAAATGGGCGCCGCCCAGGCAAACCACGAGTTGGGACTTCTCACCGACGAGGTTTATGAGAACATAATGAAGGCCTGCAAGGAAGTTTACGAAGGCAAACTTTCAGAAGCTTTCCCCATTGATATGATCCAGGGAGGAGCCGGAACCTCTACCAATATGAACGCAAATGAGGTAATCGCCAACCGCGCGCTCCAACTTATGGGGCACCAGCTGGGCGAGTTCAAGTACTGCTGGCCCAATGACGACGTGAACCGCAGTCAGTCAACCAACGACTCATATCCCTGTTTCGCCCATATGGGTCTGTACCTCACTCATCAGGAACTCAAGAAACATCTTGAGGCACTTATCGCCAGCTTCCGCGCCAAGAGTGAGGAATTCAAAGACATCCTCAAAATGGGCCGCACCCAGTTGGAAGACGCCGTTCCTATGACCCTCGGGCAGACATTCGGAGGCTTCGCATCCATCCTTGAAGACGAAATCAAACACCTCGACGAGGCTGCCGAAGACTTCCTCACCGTGAATATGGGAGCAACCGCCATCGGAACCGGAATCTGCTCCGAGCCCGGCTATGCCGAGAAATGTGTAGCGGCTCTTTCAAAGATTACCGGATGGAACGTCCGTCTCGCAAAAGACCTCGTAGGCGCCACTTCCGACACTTCCTGCCTCGTCGGTTACTCCGCAGCAATGAAACGGCTGGCAGTTAAGGTCAGCAAGATAAGCAATGACCTCCGTCTGCTTGCCAGCGGTCCACGTTGCGGTCTCGGAGAAATCAACCTTCCCGAAAAGCAACCCGGTTCTTCTATTATGCCCGGAAAGGTTAACCCCGTCATTCCCGAAGTTATGACCCAGATCTGCTACAAGGTTATGGGTAACGACGTATGTGTTACTATGAGCGGCGAAGCCGCCCAGATGGAGCTCAATGCAATGGAGCCCGTTATGATTCAGTGCTGCTTCGAGAGCGCCGAAATCCTTATGAACGGATTCGACACCCTCCGTATCAACTGCATCGACGGAATAACCGCCAACAAGGAGAAATGCGAGGCATATATCAAGAACAGTATCGGTATAGTAACGGCCCTCAATCCCATCATCGGCTACAAGCACTCTACAAAGATTGCGAAGAAGGCCAAGGAGACCGGACGCGGAGTTTACGACCTTGTTCTTGAAGAAGGCATTCTTTCAAAGGATGAACTTGACGAAATTCTCAAGCCCGAGAATATGATCAAGCCTGTGAAGCTGAACATCAAGCCCCGCAAGTAAGATTAGAACACATAGGATATCCCAAGGGTCAGATCCGACGGAAGAATGAAGAATTTCCTTCCCGAGCCTACAACCGACCCGCAAGTCGGACAAGAAAAGATTTTATAAATATCGTATCCCATCCAGAATCCGGCTCCGATATCCAGATTGAAGTGCTTCCCCAGCATATAGCTGTAGCCTCCGGAGAGACCGCCCCCAAGGCGGTCTCCTTCGTTCGTAAGTTCTGTCTCCACCTTCTTGAATGTTTTATAGCCTCCGGTATTGTATTCCTGGTAGCGCATTGCGCCTGCAATCCACCATCCCGAGAAGGTATGCCACGGCCAAAATCTGGCAGTCAACGCCCCTGAGCGCTGCCTGCTTGTATATGGATTATACTTCACCGCGGCCCCAAGACTCCAATGCGTGTCCAGCCCGTAGCTGGCATCCACATTCAGGGTGCCAAGGTTTGCATAGTCCAGGATATTGGTCGAAACTGAAAAGTGCTGGGCTTTTACCGGGGCAGCCACCAGCAGAAACGCCCCCAACAAAATTGCAATCTTCCTATTCATATCTGTCAAATGCTTGATTTATTATACTTCTGCTCTCGGGATACAGGTTTATGAGTTCACTCTGGAAATCTTCGACATCCGTTATTTCCGACCTTAGCGCCCGGAAAATCCTGAACCGGTCTATCCCCCTCTGGTCGAGTTTCAGCAATATCTGTGGAGAAAACCAATAAGAACTGCCGAACGTAACGGCATTGGTCCTGTACCTGTCCCGGAAGAGTTTTGTCTGATGAAAGAACGCCCACATTTCCGCGACTTCACAATAGCCGTGATTTTCTTCCGTGCCGTTCCCGAAAACCATCCATCCTGAAGTAACGAACGACACCAAGATATACTTGATAAATGATTCCCAATACGTTTTCCCGGCCTGCACGAAATGAGACGCGTGAGAGAGTTCGTGGATTGTCTCATTGTATATCGAAGCATAGTCGTTCCGGTCTTTAAGTCCCAGCATCATATCCGGCAGAAAGATTTTCAACAGAGGCAGGTAAATTCCAAGGTAATCCTTAAGAATAGAGTTATCTATCCAGGTACCTTGCTGCAGCATAGGCGTGCTACTGCGCGACAGCAGCTGGAAAAGCCATATCCTCAAGTTCCCGGGAGGAGTCTTTATCTTGCATCCGTCCTCGCTGCACCTCTCGTAATATTCATAAGCGGCGTTGTTCACCACACAGCGGCTGAACAGTTTCTCTTCCGACGACCTGTCCACTCTGACGCTTACCCCGACAGGCGGATTCTTCCCCAAAGTGGATATAGAGGCAGGGACCAGCAGCAGGTTGAAGCCTATGGCGAACCCTTTCTCGTTCTTGAACACCAGCCTGTATCTTACGTCGGTGCTGAAGGACCTGGACATTTTGTAGTTCCCGTCCTTGTCGGTATATGTATGGGCAAACTTGACAAAAGAGTTACAGGACACCTGCACCCCTGCCACACCCTGTTCAATCTCTCCGTCATAGTCGTCCACTATGGTTATTCTTCCGCTGGGGCAGGTATCGGGGTACTTCCCTTTGGTAACTTCGGAAAGCAAACCCGAGTTTCCCGTGAGCACATAGGCGTTTCTCTCCACGGCATCCCAGTCTATCCCCTCCATAGCCTTGGTCTTCGGAGAATCCTCGGCAAAGAAACATTCATCTACAATTTCACAGCGTATGCCCGGCGGGAACGAGAAATCCTTCGGAACAACGGCGTACTGCCAGGTAATGTTTCCGTCGCCTATCGACGGATCGTGATAGTAATCTCCTTCTTTTACAATACTGTAATCCAGCGGATGGTCCGTCATTTCAACGCCCAGCGCCTCCAGTCTTTTGAACTGGGTCTCGCCGTTCGGCAGAAATCTCACGTAATAATGTGTTGCCGACAGAACCACCCGTTCGGCCTTAGTAGGATAGAGTTCATCCAACGAGGCCTGCATATTCTCAACGGTATAAGGATCATCCAGGCGTTCGCCCAACACTATCATTCCGTGATCGAGTCCCAGTGGCGAAGCACTGCCTCCATAGGGGGCCAGCCCCGATTTGACACAGCTGACCGCGAGGAAAGCCGCAAGCATAAGAATTAAATTTTTCATAGTCTAAGTTTTTTGGTCAGCTGCAAAGTTATGACCTCAAAACCGTTTTCCGACAAATGAAACGTTTAATTCTCAAAATCGACTTTCCACGGCATTCCAGCCCAGTTTTTCAATAACACTGGAAGAGAAAAAAACATCAAAAGAAGCGTACTTCCGTTTTTTCGACGGCGCTCATAAGGCTGTTTCCAAGACGGCTTACGCCAAAACGGAACAGGCTCTTGGTAAGCCATTCCTCGCCAAGGAGTTCACGCACAATGAGATAGTAGCAAAGGGCGTCCTCTGCTGTACTTATGCCGCCCGCAGCCTTGAATCCTACCTTACGACCGGTTTTTTCATAAAAGGCTTTGATGCAGGAGCACATTACGAATGCCGCCTGCGGAGTGGCATTTACCTCGACCTTGCCGGTAGATGTCTTGATAAAGTCGGCGCCTGCCTCCATTGCGAGGTATGAAGCCCTGGCAATGCGTTCCGAATTCCCAAGCAATCCCGTCTCCAGAATCACCTTCAGGATAACCTTCCTCCCGAGGGCGTTGCCGGCCGCATCAATGGTCCTGCGTATTGCGCATATCTCGTCGAAGGCGCTCTGCTCGTCTCCTGCGAGGAAAGAGTTCAGGGCCAGCACAATGTCAATTTCGTCGGCTCCGTTCTCAACCGCCAGTCCGCACTCCCGGCACTTCACCTCGACAAAACTCTGCGAGGTGGGGAAACAGCCGGCTACAGTCGTGACGTGAAGCTCCGGATTGTTTCGGGCCTCCCTCACTGCAGCTGCAAAATTGGGATAGACGCATACCGATGCCGGCAGCGGATAGTCGGGATACTCTCTTTCCAGAGCGTTGACCTTGCGAACCAGTTCGGTCACAGAAGCCACGGTATCGTTATTCTTCAGGGTGGTAAGGTCCATCAGCGAAAAACAGCGTTTCAGAATTTCAACGCTCCCCGCCTCCGACACCTTCGATACAATCGAGCCCAACTTCCCGGAAATTTCCTCCTCAACGGGGGCATAGCCATATTTTTCAAACCAGTCTGCCATATTATCCTTTTATCTGAATGTCAAAACCTTCATCGAGCAAAGGCTGTACAAAGGCCTTCATCTGCTCAACCGTGAACTTCTGCAATCCCTCCATAGGAGCCGGACGGTCGAGTGTATAGACCATTATCCCACGCGGACGCAGGGTCCTTACAATATTCATCCAACCCTCGAGATTTTCCTTGTCCGACGAGTCGAAGAACGGTGCCTTAAGGAACATTGTCTGAAGAATGAAATCACCATCGAAACCCTTCAGCGCCTCTACCACCGATTCTACGCTGTACCCGGGAGCCGGCCGGTTTATCAGCTTCGCTCCTGCGGTGCAGGCGGCATCTATCTTCATTATGGGGTTGTCCACTCTGCGAAGGGCCTGCAGAACCTCGGGCCTGTGCACCTGCGTCGCGTTCGAGAGCACAGTCACCTTGGACTTAGGGAAGTACCTGTCCCTCAACCCGATAACTTCATCCACTATGAGCGGGAACTCCGGGTGCAGGGTAGGTTCGCCATCTCCCGAGAAAGTAATCGAATCAATCGGTATCCCACGGTTCCTACAGTCCTCCAGAGCTGTTTTCAGGGCCTCGCTTACTTCTCGGCCCGACGGCAACGTCCGGTCGTCTCTACCGTCCCTGTTCCATCCGCACTCGCAGTAAATACAGTCGAAATTGCACAACTTCCCCTTTCTGGGAAGAAGATTTATTCCCAGCGAATTACCGAGTCTGCGCGACTCGATAGGGCCGAAAACCGTTTCCTCCCTAATCATCCGTCTTCCTTATTTCCATCATTTTCTCCTGCTTTTGCTTCTTCTCCTCCTCGTTGAGCTTCTGCTCCAGTACGTTGTATTCCCTGGCCTTTTTTTCCAGCCGTGTCTTTGCCCTTTCAACTATGTAACTGAAGTCATCGGGCTTATCCATATAATACCGCACCGATTTCAGATAATCTTCGGTATTATACCCGTACTTTGCAAAAATCGCCTCATACACCATAGACGTGTCGGCCTGCGCCCTAAAGTCGCGGTTAAGTTCAATCCACCTGTCGGCCAGGGCCATATCGGCATAAATCTTAACAAGCGTACTCTCCGGTATCACCCTTCCCCCCGAGTGGGAGCAGGAGAAAGCCAGAAGCAGCACAAACAGAACCCGGAACAGTCTTTTCATTACCTTAACTGTGCGCCGAAGCTGTTTTTAAACGTATCCAACAGCCTTGTCATAACCCTTTCCACATCCTCGTCGGTAAGAGTCCTTTCGGCATCCTGGAAAACAAAACCAAGGGCATACTGTTTCTTGTCTGCGGGAATCTTGTCCCCGCGGTAAACGTCGAACAGCGTAACGGAGCGGAGCAGTTTCTTAGCCTGTTTGAAAGCCGCAGTGCGCAAATCCGCATAACTTACGTTCTCGTCCAGCAGCAGAGCGAGGTCACGGCGGACCTCAGGGAATTTCGGCAGTTCCGTAAACGCAACCTTTCCCCTCTTGATAAGTTCAAAAAGCACCGGCCAGTTGATTTCGGCCGCAAACACAGGCTGCTTTACCCCGAACTTCCTTGCGAAGGAAGGGTTAACCGTTCCCATTACCGCAAGTTCCTTTCCCTGCCCTCCGGGAAGGCTGTATGTCATACCTTCGGCAAAAATATCCGAAGGAGCGCTGAGAGTCCAGAGCTGATTGATATCCGCGCCATATCTCTTGAGCAGAAGCTCCGCATATCCCTTGAGTTGGAAATAACCGCTCTTGCGGGCAGGCGCATCCCAGGATTTTTCAGGGCTTCCGCTCATCATTATGGTAAAGCAGGTATGTTCCTTATAGTTGTCCAGAGTTTTCCCATCGGTCCCGGAGAGTTTATGGTACACCGAGCCATACTCGAATGTCCTCATATAGCTGATCTGCCGGTTGGCGTTATAGGCTACAACCTCCAATCCTCCCGGAATCAGAGACTGACGCAGGACATTCAAGTCCTGACTCAATGGATTCACAATGCGCACGCACTCACTTTCGGGCCAGGTCTTCAATGCGCTGTAATATGCTGCCTTTGTAAGGGAGTTGTTCATTATCTCATTGAATCCGTTGGCCGCCAGGAAATTGGAAATGGCATTGCGCACACTCTCCGGGTCCGGCGACGGTGTCGCATTCACCGACATTTTCATATGACGGGGCAGGGGGATGTTGTTGTATCCGTAAATTCTCAATATCTCCTCCACCACATCGCATTCGCGGGTCACGTCCACCATATAGGAAGGGGCAAGCACTACAGCACCGTCGGCATTCCTGCTCTCGAATTCATAAGAAAGATTCTCCAGTATATTTTCGATGAGCGGCGCGCCCAATTCCTTGCCCACAAACCTTTCTATACGTTTGTAATCCAGTTCAATCCTTGCCCTCTTGAAAGGCTTGGGATAAACCTCGACTATTCCGCCTTCAACCTCTCCTCCGGCACACTCCCGGATAAGACAAACGGCACGTTTGAGGGCATACAGCATAACCTCGGGGTCTGCGCCTCTCTCATAACGGAAAGATGCATCCGTCTGCAGCTGATGTCTCTTCGAAGTCTTGCGGATGGAACCCGGATCGAAATACGCGCTTTCCACAAATACGTCACCGGTAAAATCGCTCACGCCACTGTCCTCTCCGCCGAACACGCCTGCAATGCACATAGGTTTTCCCACGCCGTTCGCAATGACCATATCGGTTGCATCCAGCTTGCGTTCAACCCCGTCAAGAGTCTTGAGAATCTCCCCCGCGGCGGCCCTGCGCACTACGACCTTCCCCCCTTCGATCTTTGCTGCGTCGAAAGTATGCAAAGGCTGCCCCAGCTCGAACAGCACATAATTGGAGATATCCACAATGTTGTTGACCGGGCGGCTTCCTATAGAATTGAGCCGGTCCTGCAACCATTTGGGAGAAGGCCCTACCTTTACCCCGCGCAAGGTAATGCCTGTATACCTGGGCGCTCCGTCATTGTCGGCAACCTCAACGGGAATCCCAGCGCCCTTTCCTTCAGCGAAATCATCCACAGCGGGGCGTACCAGTTCGCAGGGGATACCGTTCAACCGGCAGTACGCATACAAATCGCGCGCAACGCCCCAGTGGGAAGCGGCATCGATTCGGTTTGCGGTAATCTCATACTCTATCACCGCCTCTGTCTTCAATTTCAGGTACTCCTTTGCAGGAGTGCCGATGACAGCGTCCCCGGGAAGAACCATTATTCCGGAATGATCCTCGCCTATGCCCAATTCGTCGGCAGCGCAAATCATACCGAAGGACTCCACTCCACGTATCTTGGATTTCTTAATCTTGAAATCTCCGGGAAGGACCGTACCCAGCTGCGCAAAAAGCACCTTCTGCCCTGCAGCAACGTTAGGAGCGCCGCAAACCACCGTAAGCGGTTCACCTGTTCCGGCATCGACCTTTGTAATATGGAGATGATCCGAATCCGGATGCGGTTCACATTCCACGACCTCTGCCACAACCACCCCTGCAAGGCCTCCTGCAATCTGTTCCTCTTCCTGCAGAGAATCCACCTCTATGCCTATGGCAGTCATTGCCTGCACAATCTGTTCAGCGGTAAGGTCACACTTCAAATAATCCTTAAGCCAATCGTAACTAAGTTTCATCCTGTATTTTTTTATTTCAAATCTTCAGCATTGAACAGACTTTCCACAAAACCCTGCTTGTCGAAAGCCTTTATGTCTTCCATTCCCTCCCCCGTTCCTATGAACCGTACCGGAATATGGTACTGGTCGCTCACACCTACCACTACCCCACCCTTTGCAGTTCCGTCCAGTTTTGTTACTGTAAGCGCAGTTATGTCTGTTGCCCTGGAGAATTCCTTCGCCTGAGCAAATGCATTCTGCCCTGTGCTGGCGTCAAGAATAAGCATCACGTCGTGGGGGCCGTCGGGAACAACCTTGCGAATCACATTTCTAATCTTGGTAAGCTCATTCATAAGGTCTATCCTGTTGTGCAGACGACCCGCGGTATCTATGAGAACCACATCCGCTCCCCGGGATACGGCGCTCTGCACCGTATCATAGGCAACACTTGCGGGGTCGGAACCCATCTGCTGCTTAACTATATCCACTCCCGCACGCTCCGCCCATATCGAAAGCTGGTCCACGGCGGCGGCACGGAAGGTATCGGCAGCGCCCAAAAGCACTTTCTTGCCCTGATTGCGGTAATAGTTCGCCAGTTTCCCTATGGTTGTTGTTTTGCCTACACCGTTGACTCCCACGACCAGAACCACATAAGGCTTGGGCAATTCCCTGCTCACCGTATCCGGCACCAAAGCCGATATCTCCTCTCTGAGCAAAGATACCAGTTCCTCGAAAGAAATATATTTGTCCTTCTCTACCCTTGCCTCAAGATTGTCGATAACCTTAAGTGTGGTATCGACCCCCATATCGGACTCCACGAGGGCTTCCTCTATTGCATCGAGGGTGTCGTCGTCAACTCTGGAGCGGCCTGCTACGGCCCGTGATATTTTCTGAAAGAAACTGTATGCCATATCCTGCAAATATACAAAAAAGGCCACGAAAAACGTGGCCTCCTTTCGTATTTAGTACAAATTACTTCTTTGCGAAGAAATCTTTTGCCTTCTGCTCCTCTACAAGCTGCTCTGTAAACACATAAGCGCCAGTCTTGGGAGACTTTTCCATACGGATGCACTTGACCATGCTCTTGGCACCGGCCTTTGCTGCGAATGTTGCGACGGCTTTCTTTGCCATAGTTTATCCTCCTGTGAATTATTTGATTTCCTTATGAACGGTGACTTTCTTTACACCGGGATGATATTTCTTGCGCTCGATACGTTCGGGAGTGTTTTTCTTGTTCTTGGTTGTGATATAACGGGATACCATAGCCTTACCCTCCTCGTTTGTCTCAATGCTCTCAAGGATGACCTGCACCCTGTTTCCTTTTGCTTTCTTTGCCATAGTACTAAAAATTAAACAAGGTTAATATATCCTTTCTTCTGAGCATCGCGAACAGTAGCCTCAAGGCCATTCTTCTCGATAATCCTCATACCCTTGCAAGAAACCTTGAGGGTAATGAACCTCTGCTCCTCTTCACTCCAGAAACGTTTGTTCTTGAGATTGACAGAGAAGTCACGCTTTGTGCGCAGTTTTGAATGGGCAACATTGTTGCCTTTCATTCTTTTTCTTCCTGTAATTTGACAAACCTTTGCCATAATGTTATCTTTTTATTAATTAATAATCTTTTAAACAATCTTGAGGAATCGCTTCCATCTGATATTGTTAGGGAAACTCCGACCCTTGTCCGTAGACAGCCAGATAATTACCGGTCTGCCAACTATGTGGTCCTCCGGGACAAACCCCCAATACCTCGAGTCCAGGGAATTGTGCCTGTTGTCTCCCATCATAAAGTAGTAGTCTTGCCGGAAAGTATATTTTCCATCTTCCAAAGCCTTCTCAACGTCGCCGTTTTCGTAGTCTGCGATAATTCTCCGGTACAGCGGCAGAGTCTCCTCCGTAATATCCACGGTAGCTCCCTTCTTGGGAATCCACAGCGGACCGTAGAAATCTCGCGTCCAACCGTTTTTCACATACGGGAAAATCTCGAGTTCGCAACCTTCAGGGTCGATGTCGAGCACCGGCTCCACCTTCTCTACGGAAGGACAGGTCTTGATTTGTTCGAGCATCGCCGACGTCAAAGGCATTGCGGGATAACCGGGCAGAGCGGCATCGAATGCCAGTTCCGCTTGGTTAACACCTAATTTGTCAAGGATCTTGCCATTGATTCTTTGTCCTTTAGTGAACACCCTGTAGGTCAACTGCATTCCGGGGTAAACCTCCTGCTGCTGTCCGTTTATCCATACCAGCCCCGACCGCACCTCGAGAGTGTCTCCCGGAGTAGCCACGCAACGTTTCACGTAATGGTCTTTTTTGTCGGCAGGACGAACTTTTATGCCGCCCATTCTGCTCTGGACCAACTCCCTTCCATAAAACCGCACTGCGGCATAATAGTCTTGCTGAGGAGCGGCACAAAGCACCGTATCACCATTCGGAAAGTTGAAAACCACGCAATCTCCTTTTCTCAGTTCCCTTAACCCCGGGAGTCTGTGATATTTCCAGCTGACTGCTGTAGAGTAAGACTCTTTTCCGCCTATAACGTTGTGGGTAAAAGGGATCGTCAAGGGGGTCTGTGGCATCTTGGCGCCGTATGTCAATTTGCTCACGAAGAGATGGTCTCCGGTGTAGAGGCTGCTCTCCATTGAGGACGAAGGAATCTTGAATGACTGGAAGAAGAAAATATTTATAAACGTCACCACCACCACCGCGAAAAGGATGGCGTCCACCCAATCCAGAATCCAGGCCAGGAATCTATGATTTGCGCGGAGACGTTTCTTCCAACTCATCTAATGCTATTTTACAGAATTGATGATAGCCTCAAACGCCTTCGGATTGTTCATAGCAAGGTCTGCAAGCACCTTACGGTTGAGCCCGATGTTCTGCTTTGCAAGTTTACCCATGAACTGAGAATAGCTGATACCGTACTGACGTGCAGCGGCATTGATTCTCTGAATCCACAGAGCTCTGAAATTACCTTTCTTTCTCTTACGGTCACGGTATGCATAAGTGAGACCCTTCTCGTAGGTGTTCTTAGCTACCGTCCAAACGTTCTTCCTTGAGAGGAAGTTGCCGCGAGTCTGTTTAAGAATCTTCTTGCGGCGTGCTCTTGAAGCAACTGAGTTTACTGATCTTGGCATAATTCGCTTTGTTTAATAGTTAATTACATTACAAGAAGTTCGTGAACTCTGTTGAAATCGGCCTTCTCCAGAAGGGCGAAATGATCGAGATTTCTCTTTTGCTTCTTGGTCTTCTTGGTGAGGATGTGGCTGTGGTAAGCGTGTTTCCTCTTGATTTTTCCCGATCCGGTAAGCGTGAAGCGCTTTTTGGCACCGGAATTGGTCTTAAGCTTTGCCATTTTTTTAATAATTAATAGTTAATAATATCGTAATGCGCACATCACGTGCCGTTACTTCTTTTTGTTGGGTGCAATCATTATGGACATTCTCTTTCCCTCCAGCACCGGCATATTCTCCGCCTTTCCGTACTCTTCAAGTTCCACCGCAAAACGGAGAAGTTGCTTCTCGCCCTGCTCGGCGAACATAATGGAACGTCCGCGGAAGAAGATGGTCGCCTTTACCTTGCTTCCCTCTCCGAGAAAGCCCTGAGCGTGCTTGAGCTTGAACTGGAAGTCGTGCTCGTCGGTATTGGGGCCGAAGCGTATCTCCTTGATAACTATCTTGGAAGCATTCTGCTTCATCTCCTTGGCTTTCTTTTTCTGCTGATAGAGATATTTCTGATAGTCCATAATCCTGCAAACGGGAGGCTCGGCCTTGGCGCTTATTTCCACCAGGTCGAGTTCCAGCTCATCTGCAAGGGCCAGAGCCTTATGAATAGGATAAATACCCTGCTCGGGGATGTTATCTCCGACAAGGCGCACTTCAGGGGCGAGAATCTGTTCGTTTATGTTAAGTTCGTTCTCGTCTTTCTGAGCACGTGGATCCGGTCTGCGGCCTCTCGGCTTAAAAGTCGGTTTTGGTCTGTAAGGTCCTGGCATTAAGATAATTCTTCTTCAACTGTTTTCTTAATATACTGTATAAAGTCAGAGATGGTCAGGCTACCCTGATCGACACCTTCCTTACGGAAAGATACCGTTCCCTCTGAAACTTCTTTTTCACCGACAATCGCAATCAGAGGCACACGCAGCAGGGAAATCTCACGGATTCTCTTACCGAGGGTCTCGTTACGGGCGTCGATGGACGCACGAATTTCGGAATTTTTCAGCAATTCGCAAACTTTTTGTGCATAATCTGCATATTTCTCACTGACTGGCAATACTTTAACCTGATCCGGCGCAAGCCATACGGGCAGGTGTCCGGCAGTATGTTCAAGTACTACGGCAGTGAACCGTTCGATGCTTCCGAAGGGAGCCCGGTGAATCATAACCGGACGCTTCTTTGCTCCGTCGGAGTCGATATATTCGAGTTCGAAGCGCTCGGGCAGGTTGTAATCCACCTGAATGGTACCCAACTGCCACTGCCTTCCGAGAGCATCCTTAACCATAAAGTCAAGCTTGGGCCCGTAGAATGCGGCTTCTCCGGTTTCGACAACGGTCTTCAGTCCCTTCTTCGCTGCGGCCTCTATGATAGCCCGCTCGGCTTTCTCCCAATTTTCATCGGAGCCGATGTACTTCTCGTGATTGTTAGGGTCGCGCAGGGATACCTGAGCCGAGAATTCTGTCATCTTGAGGGTCCCGAACACATAAAGGATAAGGTCGATCACTTTCTCGAACTCTTCCTGAAGCTGGTCGGGACGGCAGAAAAGATGAGCGTCGTCCTGGGTAAAGCTGCGCACACGGGTAAGCCCGTGAAGCTCGCCGCTCTGCTCATAACGGTATACTGTTCCAAACTCTGCAAAACGCAGGGGAAGGTCTTTGTATGAACGGGGAGAACTGCGAAAAATCTCACAGTGATGAGGGCAGTTCATAGGTTTGAGCATATAAACCTCTCCTTCCTGAGGGGTATGAATAGGCTGGAAAGAATCTTTTCCGTATTTTGCCCAGTGCCCAGAAGTTACATACAGGTCCTTGCTTCCGATATGAGGAGTAACCACCTGCAAGTATCCCAGTTCCTGCTGTTTGCGTCGGAGGAAACTCTCAAGGGTATAACGCATCTGCGCACCGCGGGGCAGCCACAAAGGAAGGCCTATGCCCACTCTCTGGGAGAAGGTGAAAAGTTCCATTTCTTTTCCGAGCTTGCGGTGATCGCGCTTCCTTGCCTCTTCCAGAACGGTAAGATATTCCTCAAGCATAGATTTCTTGGGGAAAGTGATACCGTAGATTCGCGTAAGCTGGTTGCGGTTCTGGTCGCCCTTCCAATATGCTCCGGCAATGCTCAGGAGTTTGATGGCCTTGATATCGTTCACGTGTTTTACGTGAGGTCCGCGGCAAAGGTCGGTAAACGCTCCGTTCTTGTAGAACGTTATTGTGCCGTCCTCAAGGTCTCCTATAAGTTCACACTTGTACTGGTCGCCCTTTTCGGTAAAATATGCCAATGCATCGGCCTTGCTCACCTCGGTACGCTCGAATGTTTCACCGGCCTTGGCAAGTTCGGTCATTTTCTTTTCAATCTTCTCAAGGTCGGCCTCGGTTATCTGGTTTCCGCCAAGGTCCACATCGTAATAGAAACCATTTTCCACAGCGGGACCCACTCCGAACTTAACACCGGGATAGATAGCCTCCAGAGCCTCTGCCATAAGGTGAGCCGATGAATGCCAGAAAATCTTTTTCGCTTCGGCATCTTCCCAATCGAGGATGCGTCCGTCGGTAAATGCTATTGTCATATTCTTTAAAAAGTTATAAGCCTGCAAATATAGTAAAAAGTTTGCATAAAAAACAGAGCCTTTAGAGCTCTGCCTTAATATTATAGTTGTTTCTCTCGCTTGACGACCTGGATATCAGTTCCCCTACAAACCCTGCCAGGAAAAGCATTACACCCAGAATCACAGCAACAAGTGCCAGATAGAACAAAGGCTGGTCCGTTATGGCGCGATATATCAAATGATTGGCCTGATGCACCAGCTTTGCAACGATTATCCAGATTGTCATTATGAAACCGATCAGGAACATGAATATACCGCTGTAGCCGAAGAAGTGCATCGGCTTTTTCCCGAAAGTGCTCAGGAACCACAGGCTCAACAAGTCCAGAAAACCGTTCACAAAGCGGTTCATCCCGAATTTGCTCTTTCCGTACTTTCGCTTTTCGTGATGCACGGGCTTTTCTCCGATATGCGTATATCCTGCATTCTTGGCAAGATACGGGATATACCTGTGCATCTCGCCGTAAACCTCAATATTCTTCACGACTTCCTTGCGGTATGCCTTAAGCCCGCAGTTCATATCGTGAAGCTTGATTCCGGTTATGGCTCTGGCTGTAGCGTTGTAAAGTTTCGAAGGGAGGTTCTTGGTAAGAGCATTGTCCTTGCGGTGCTGCTTCCATCCCGAAACAATGTCAAAGTCCTGCTCCGTTATCATTTTGTACATCTGAGGCAGTTCTTCGGGCGAATCCTGAAGGTCGGCATCCATTGTGAACACCACTTCCCCCTCGGCTTTCTTGAACCCGCAATAGAGCGCCGCAGACTTGCCATAGTTGCGGCGGAACTGTATTCCCTTCAATGCGGGGAACTTCTCTTTCAATTCCAGAATTGTATTCCAGGAGCCGTCGGTACTTCCATCATCAACCATTATTGCCTCATAGGAATAATTGTTGGCCTTCATTACACGGTCTATCCAGGCCACAAGTTCAACAAGCGATTCCTCTTCGTTGTACAGAGGGATTATTATTGAGATATCCATTATTCTTCAGATTTAGTTCCGACAAAAGGGTTTCGTGAAGGTATGTCCCTGCACAGGATTGCAGAAAGCGCCGTGCCATATAAGAAACAATACGCCAAGTTGGTACCGAAAAGCCACTTGGGCAGGTCGGGCAAGAAGTTTTGGAGTTCTTCTATAGCAGCGCTGTCCAAATACTCGGCATACGCATCCTGCACTGTAGCGAAAGCCTCGGAGAACATATCGGGAGCAATAAACTGCGCATAAGCAAAATATGCGGCCGAGAACACTACTGCCGAAAGCAGAGCCACCACGACCCCGAACTTGAAGCTGTCCGACGAACAGGCATCGGGGATGGTTTCCACATACCTGCGCATATACATTTTAAGCAACAGGATACACCCGACAAACTTGGCAATCCATATTGCCACAGAGAGCAATCCCTTGACAACGTTGGCATCCAGCATCCCAATAAAATGGTTTGCCAGCAGATATATTATACTCACTGCTCCCAGAACGAGCCCCGGCCCGGCCGCAGCCGACCATACTGATTGTTTTTCCTGCATATCAAAACGGTTTTCAGTCCGCAAATATAACAATTTTTGCGCAGACGCGAGTCACTCGCGTGTGTGCAACATTGCGGAAGCAAGGAGCCGAGAGTTCGGTGATGTGCCCAGTTATAAAAATTTCAGCGGCAGGGACTGAACGGCAGAAAATATTCCGTATCCGCCTCGAACATTACTGATTGTAAACCGAATGGACACATACTCGTCGGCACCTTCCTTACCTATGAGAGCCGCTTGCCTAAGGCAACCGTATGATTCTTTGTCCAATCGTTGAAGGACAAAGTCCATTCCTCGCCAGTCTTGAAAACAGGACACGTTCAACACGATATCCTCTCCCCTAGTGTTTTCATCCGAAAAATAAAATGCATCTTTGGTATCAATGACGTCGACGTTGCCCTTTACCGACAGGACGGGAAGCGAGTGCATAATACAATAATAGGAAGTTTCCGTCTGACGGCCCGGGATACAAATCCTCCTGGTGCCATCGGAAAGCTCTCTGCATTCAATGCCGGAATGACTGATTCCTTGCGGGAGCAATACCCTTGCAGATGCCTTCCTAAATTCCGGGGCATTTACAGATATCGAGATTTCCTGCCCCGGTTCAACGTCCAGGTTACGGAAAATATACTTTCTGTAAGTGAATATCACATCGCTGGTCACTGTTTCATCCGGCAGGATTTCATTGTTCCCTATCTTGAATTCGAAAGTTTCGTCCGGTTCCTTAATGTATAACGGGGATCCCACCACCCTACCGTCTCCCATAGGGTATGCCGTCCGCAAAGTTATCGATGCGCTGTCGGAACAGCATTCTCCCGATATGAAGAAGGCATAATCACTGTCCGGAAGAATTATTGGAAGTTCGCTGGAACAAGAGCAGGTCAGCAAAGCAATGACTATGAAAAGTATCCTGTTTTTCATCAGAAATAGAGAGTATAACGGACCGACGGCAATATGGGGAAATAGGAAGTGGCCTCCAGGAACACTTGAGCTTTACGTTGAAGAGGATTGTGAAAAGATACAACAACGGGATTCTTCCGGTTGTAGACATTGTATACCGAAAACCCAACAGACTGCAGATGCCCTTTCCTGGTATATGACTTGACTTCGGCCCCGATATCCAGCCTATGGTAGGCAGGGAGCACATAGTTATATGGTTTACCATACAGAAATGTGTGCTTCCAATTTCCGGTTGGAAGTTCGGAAGAAGCATCGTCAACATAATACACTTCCGGAACACTGATACGGTTGCCCGAATGGTATGCCCAAGATATAAACCCGTACAACCATTCATTGGCCCTGTGAGCAATTTTTACAAAAAAATTATGCCGGTTGTCATATCGGTCTGGAAACCAATCGGGATAAAGTGTAGGAAAATATCTTTCCGATTTCGAAATCGTATATGAAAGATCTATGTCCAGTTTCTCCGAATTGTACGACAGCCCGAACTCGGCACCCATAGCGCGACCTTCGCCCTGATGTAAACCTTCCTCCCAGTGAGTTAGCATAGGCATTGTATTACCATATGCACCAGCATATTCACAGAGGTTAAACATTTTTTTATAATATCCTTCCAAGGTAATCACCAGTTTTCCGGGAATATTAAAACCATAGCCTAAGGCAATTTCGTGAGATGACGACGGCGAGATGCTCCTGTCAGACGGACCGACCCAGAAACTCATCGGCAGATCAACATTCATCGAACCTATCCTCTGCACAAACTGGTGTGTTCTAGAAAATGATGCTGTAATTGATGAGTGAACTCCCGGATGAACCGAAAGGGAAATTCTCGGGTCAAGAGAATTGAAGCATCCTTCCCTGGAAAGGAATGCCTCATAGCGGGCACCTATGTTGAAAACAAAAAGGCCATCAAGAATCTTAAGTTCTTCCTCGGCAAAGATAGCAGGAGCAAATGCCACCTGACGCATAAAAATATCTTCTCCCTTGCTAAATCTGGCGAGTGACAGCCCCCTGAGTTCAACCCCGCCTGTCAACTGCGAGAAATCGGCATTTTTCCAGACCCAATGCGATTTGGCGGCAAAATCAAGAATCTGATTCGAGGAAGAATTATCTACAGACCGGGAATCTGTCAAAGTGCGCTCCTTCTTTTCAGGGTCAATAAGATAAGCCTCTTCTCCTTGTTGGTCTGCAAATGAGCTGCCGGAGAATGAAATATAGGCCGACATCGTAGAAGTAAGTCCAGAACCGAAAGTTCTTCTCCAGTCAGAAGACAAGGCGGCATTTTGCCAACTTGGGAAAAATGCGTTTGTTACTTTGTGGAGATAATATATTGCCTGTTTATCATCCTCTCCGGTATGCGCTTCATAGGATTTATGTACGCTATGACCGGCATAATCGACACCCGCAAAAAGATTGACATTGATTTTATCGCCGTTTTCAAGGTGGTGCGCAATACCTATATTCAAATCTCCGAACCCACAGGACACGCTTCCTCCAAGAACTTTTCGAATGGTCTGACTAACATTGTTACCATATATGAGACTTGCCAGGGAATTCATATAAAGAGGTGTAGGACTTATGCGGATGGCCGCATTGTATGAAGTTTTACCATTTTTCAACGGTCCACTGTGATGCACACTCAAATCTGTAGGCGATATTGAAAATCCTCCTTTATAACTGAATAAATCTCCATCGAAAGTTTTGACATCAAGGACCGAAGACAATTTCCCACCATACCTTGCCGGAATCCCGCTTTTAAAGAATTCTGCACTCTTTACTACTTCGGTATTGAAAGTAGAGATAAAACCCCCGATATGACCGACATTGAACAATGGTACACCATTGAGAACGAACAGGTTATCACTTCCATCACCTCCGTGTACGTGGTAGTTTGAGCTCATCTCACTACCCATAGCAACGCCAGGAGTTTCGGTAATCATTCTCAGGATATCCGGAGTTCCAAACGCCGCGCTTGGCCTGAAATCACCCGTTTCAAAAGAAACCAGCCCGGGTCCTTTCTTGGGAAGCGGACGCCAGGCAGTGACCGTCGCTGTATTGATGCTGTCCCTATCTTCTTGTTCCGGTATCGCGATCAAAAAAGAAAGAATAGATGTCAGCACAAGCAATATTGCAGACATCATCGGTTTCCGGCATTTTGATAGACCTTAAAGTTGCAGTTTCCACTGTTACCGGCAAATACTTTTATTGTCCATTCCCGCTGTTCTGTTGAAGGTGATACGAAAATAGAGATTTGAGTGTAGCTCGTTTCCTTTGCCGTGAGCCCGTTTGCCTCCAACTCTTGAGTTGTTCTATGCCTGCCCGAGGGAGTACTGTAATATTCCCAGGTATAGACCGAGCCCTGATTATCTTTAATATTTTCTAATGTGCATTTTATATTCGAAGTAACAGTAGCCGTCCCACCCTCTGCACCAAAATATATTTCTGTCTCGGACAATCTCAGTTGTTCGCTAACGGGGCCGATACAGGAAATCAACAGCAATGTGGTTATACTCAATAAGAATTTTTTCATAATCAGTGTTTGTCTTGAAAATATCATAATGCAGGGTAGCATATTAAATCCTGTCGGCTGGAAGAAAAGTTGTCACCACAAGTAAATTGATTTTCTAGAAACCAGCCATTGTAACTACTTCCCCAACCCCAGTTCTGATAAAAATATTCTGGTCCAAAACTGTTGCCTACATCATCACAATAAATTTGTTCTAATTCCGGAAGTGGATAGGTGTCAAGTCCAACAACGTACAATTCGTAACGATATTCCTCATAGGCTGGCTTTTTATAGCCGCAGGTAACCCATGAATGACCAATGATGCTCCCTGGGATAAGGCCAAATGATATTACAGGATTCCCCACTATAATAGAAGAACTTACATTGTGTTTGTTATGTGAGAGTAACTCTGTATGATAGCCTTGAAAATACAAATATATCTCAGCCATAATAGCTAAAGATGAGCCATCAATTGTCAAAAGACCTTGATGAACACTCTTTAAAAAAGAACGAGTTACCGGTGTCCCATAGTCATTCGGCATTCCTCCCCAATACCATCCGTTTGGATACTCGTGAAATTTCATCAACTGGCCAACAGCAACTGTTTCACATCCTAGCGGCTCATTTCCTAAAGAAGAGTCCTTATATTCATCAGCTTGAGACCAAGAGGTATTTACAAGAGGCCCATACACTGTTTGTGGATTATACGAAGATTCTTCAGTAATATAACAATAATACAAATATGGATAATCCTCATTGCATTCCATTTCCGCCAAGTTTACAAAATAGTCGTACATATCTTGCGGCATATTATCGGGTTTTGTCTGCAATTGATACCAATTTTTCCCTTCTGACTGCCAACGATTTTCCCAATAAGTCCTTACATTACTCCAATCAGTTGGATCAATTCCTGATTTTGTTATAATATCTGAATTAGATTCTTGATATTCAAATTCTCTCCATAAAGAACGAATCCTAATTAGGCTATCCTCTGGCATTGTACGACAATATGAAATTTCAGAGAGATATTCATCAATCAAAACACCTATTCCACAATTATCAAATTCCATACTAAACTTTCCCCTGTCTGATTCTGCTATTATTGGAAAAAAATTTTTTGTTGCAGAAATAAGAAGAAAGCCTCCTTCATCCTTGAAATTAACCACATAAATCGAGGGCCTTCCATTATTTCCATACAAAACTGCTATATCTTCTATCTCTCTATCATTAAAAGCACATTTACTTTGGATTGATGAGTTACGATATAAAGTAGCAATTTTCAAGGCATCATTTTGGTCAAGCTCAATTTTTGATTCAGGTATCTTCATATCAAGTAAGGATATCTTATCCCACTCAGTTTGAATGATTCCAAAATCATTCTTTTGACAAGAAGAAACAAAAGCAATAAGTACAACTATAAAAATTTTTCTCATAATTGAAAATAAAACAAATTATTGCGACGCAAGTTACGAAATAATAGCTCATATGCAAAACTATGTGTTTGAGAAAATGAATTTTCGTGCGAAGGTAGCCCTGATTTGCTCACGGGAGACCAGACTGATGGTTGGCGGGCTGCTGCGGAAAAAGGATCTTCGGACCGGTACGCACCTTCGGTGCTATCCCTCCTACGCCTTTGGCGCAGGCACCTCCCGTTCACGAAGCCACGGGCGGCTACGCCGTCCGAAGACCCTTTTCCCATCCGGCAGTCTCGCCAAAGTCGGCAGGTTTCGCCAAAGTGAGTTTTATCAAAATGCATTCTGCCATACATCCACTTTGGCGAACCTCGCTTTTTTCCGACAAAACCGGAAAAGTTCACACACACAAAGCCGGCCGTTTTTGGGAACACTTGATAATCTGTATTTTACAGAAATCCCTTCCCCCGTTTGAGAGAGGGGATTTCCGTAAGTCGCTGAGTGATAATACTTTCCGAAAACGCCCGCTTGTATCGTCTTCCTGTCGACATTAAGCCGAACGTGTGATCTTCTCCGTTACTTTGACTCTCCACGAGAATGGTTGATAATTTTTGAAAATCTTTGTCAAAGTCTAGAATGACTCCAACATATCTATGCCTAAACACATAGTTTTCCCGATGGTCCCCGAGGGGTCCGGGGATGTGCTCCGGTATAAACGAAGAGAGGCTCGGTGACGTTTTGTCATCGAGCCTCTCGAAGAACGGCGGCTACCTACTCTCCCACTTGGTGTAGCAGTACCATCGGCGTTAGCGGGCTTAACTTCTCTGTTCGGGATGGGAAGAGGTGGTTCCCCGCTGCTAAAGCCACCGCAGTATATG
>JAZRVN010000013.1:0-3598 GCA_045599225.1 Candidatus Cryptobacteroides sp. | reverse complement strand
CTTCCTACAGGAACTTGGTGAGAAGAACAGCCCTACCTCTGTGATGAAACACCTCCTGCCCGGCCCTCACAAGGGACAGAGCAAGCTTGTTTACCTGTGTGACAATTCCGTCGAGATCGACGGGATACGCATCTACGGCACTCCCTGGATTGCCGACCTGGCAAGGTGGGCATTCTACAAATCCGAGGATGAACTGGCGGAAATCTATGATAGGATTCCTCAGAGATGCGACATCCTTCTCACGCATATGCCTCCCCTCGCCTGCGATGCCGGGCGCGTGCTGCAGCACGGGAATTTCAACACACTTGCGAACTACGGCTCGTTGGAACTTGCGGAGGCCATCAGCGCAAGGGACATCAATTATGCCCTTTGCGGTCACGTCCACACCGGTAACCATTTTCTTGAGTCTTACGGCTGCGTCAGGAATGTGGTTAATGTCTCGCTCAAGGACGAAAACTACAAGGTCGCATTCAATCCTTTCAATTTTGAGATATAGAGATGAAGCTCACAATCATACCCGATGTCCACGGACGCCCCTTTTGGAGGGACGCCGTGAAGGATGATGCAGACACGCCGGTCGTCTTCCTGGGTGGCTACCTTGGTCCATATCCGCCAGGCATAGTCACCTGGGAGGATGCCCTGCAGGGGCTGCACGACATCATTGAATTGAAAAAGAGAAATCCCGAGCAGGTGACTCTGCTTCTGGGCAACCACGATGTACATTACTTCGAAAGCTATCCGTTCTTCTCGCGCGGCGGAAGGATGAACCACGAGCGCTTTGAGGAAATCAGGAGCTTCTTCATGGAGAACCTTGACCTGTTCGATCTGGCCAAGTGCATCAGTTGCGACAACGGTCTTCCCTACCTTTTCACCCACGCCGGAGTAAGAACCCGCTGGATTGAGGCCAATGTGAGATACATTGAGCGCAACCATCCGGATTTGTACTGGTATGCTCGCAAGTGCGAGAAGCAGTGCCGGACTCCGGAGGGACTTGCGGATTATCTGAATTCCGCGATACACGATATCGATGAGCAGATTTTTGACATGACGGTATGGTCGCTCGGCGATGTTTCAAGTTCAAGAGGTGGACGCGGGCAAGGAAGCTGCGTCTGGGCCGACATCCGTGATTTCTCAGGATGGAACGTGGACACGGCGCTGGAAGGATGCTGGCAGATATGCGGTCATACAAGGCAAGACAGCCTCGAACTATTCAGGGAGTCAAGGGAAGAGATGTATCGGGTGACCTGTGTCGATTTCGGGCGGGCAATGCTGCTTGACACTGACACCGGTTCGCTTCATTCCAAGATGGAAAGGAAGGAGTCGTTCCATTTCTGCGACATCTCCTGCTTGTCGGTATTCAACATCTTCGATCTGAATATATGGAACCTGTCTGACCAGGCTCGTGAACAGGCGGAATCAATCATTGCAGATGCACTATCTAAAGGTTTGATTCTGCGCTACGAGGACCGGGATGCCTATTACTTCCCTGTTGCCACATCTCCATCCGATAACAAGATCTGCAAGTGGGCCGTCGATGACTACGAGTCCTACCTCAGGGGTGAACACAGGTATCTGTAATCAATCTTTAATGGTACCGTAGAAGCTCATCAACTCAACAGTCTCAACAGTCTCAACACTCTGATCACATAATTTCAACGAATATCAGGCGGCAGAAAGTTCGGAGTGCATCGAAAGCCATCTGCCTTTCCGTGATGTTTATGGTCCCAAGAACGTTCATTATCCTCTGGATGCCGAGCCCGCAGCCGTTTTCCGTGAGAAAATTGCGCAACTCCGAAACAATTTGTCTATCTTTGTCATGCTAGGCGCATATTCTTGTTTTGTCACTCTAATATACTGAAAATCAATGAAATAATCAAATATTTCAGGACTCTCAACCTAGCTATTTTCGTTTAATATTTACTTGCGAAACTTAAATTCTTTATGCTATTTTAATGATGAAGAAGTATTTCTTACCCATAATTTGCTGCCTGATGTGTTCTTTATGTTTTGTGTCAAATGCCATGACCTTTGAAGAACCAATATGGCCTGTTGCTGGTGCAGAAAAAGGGTCCGGCATTATCGGGAAGCCGCAGCAATACATCGGGAACGAACAATTGCTGGACGAGTTGTTCATATCTGCTCCGGAAGGATCGGCCGTCGTCTGTCCGGCAGACGGGAAACTGACATTCTTCAGTATCTGCTGCTACGAATCACTGCAATACAACATTTCGTTCAATGAACCGGCGGACACATTCGACGAAATGTATGAATTGGCAATTAAAGAAGATGGACAGACCGGAGTTCCTGCCAAATACTATAGCGGCAGCATAACATTGACACTTGCAGACGGGCGGCATCTCCACATTTCGGGCCTTCGCGGCAGCACGGTCTTCAAGACCGGTATGACGATCAACGCAGGAGACACGCTCGGCACTGTCTCTTATGCCTACAAGGCATTCGAAGAACCGCATATAGAGTTAAGTCTATCCACAAGAGACGGGAAGATTGATGATGTAATGTCATTTCTCGGGCTGGAGTCAACCTTCGTGTCCTCGGACTACAAAAGACCGGAGCATTTCTCCCGATCAGAGGCGGAAGAAGACCTCGATATCCTGCTGAAGTCATACAAAGAATGTTATCCGTCATTGGATGAAATCGTGACGGAAGAGCAGTTCTCCGCATTCAGGGATTCATCATTGAATTTGATTGGGGACGGAATCACTTATGACGATTTCTATATGATTGTCAGGTCATCCACGTCCGCACGGCTTGCCCACGACTCGCATATCTCCGTGCTTGATGAGAATCCTCTGCGGGCGAAAATCAATTATTACCCGCACCTGCTTCTTGAAATTCTGAATGGAGAAGTCTTCGTAGCAAGAGCGCCCCGTGAACTTGAGCACCTGATCGGCAAAAGAGTCGCCGCACTTGACGGAGAAACGGCGGAGGACATTATTGACAGAGCCGGCTCTTACCTGACGCTCTACGACCTCGAAAACAGAAGCTACCGCGATATGATGGCACTCACCGCGTCAAACTTCGTCTACAACTTTGACTACAGCAAGCCGAGGACGAGCAAGATCGAGTTCACAGACGGCACGTCATACATTGACGAATGGAGCAGATACTCAGTTGGTTATGTGCCAGTCGCAGGCGAAAACACCGCCTATGTGAGAAATCTCAAGCGGAATTATTTCAACAACTATACATTCGAACGTCTGAACGATAGTACGGCCTTCTTCTCGCTCGCTACGTTTGAGCTGAACAGAGTGGAACTGGACGCCATACGCGATTCTATCATTGCTATTTCCGGAGTTCCGAATTTGATTGTGGATCTTCGGAACAATCCCGGCGGTAGCATTGAGGTAATCAATGAGCTGCTGTCGTATTTCCTTACGGAGCCGTCTGTACCTCTCAACAGTTACAAGAAGGTGAATTCAAACACAACGTATGAGAGTTTCAAGTATTCCAACAACCACTCGAAAGATGAAATAATGTTCGGCGACTATGTCCCGATGAAGGACAAGGCCGGCTATTATCTGTTCCCGGAAAGTCCGGCCATCATAATGCCTGATTCTCTTGTGAATTATCCCGGCAG
>JAZRVN010000012.1:0-63315 GCA_045599225.1 Candidatus Cryptobacteroides sp. | reverse complement strand
TTGAGTTGGGAGCATAATCCATTGTTTTTCAATGGATTGAAGTTACGAATAATATCTGAGACTACCAAAAATAAGTGAAGAAATTTCACTGCCGGGAATGTCGCTTCTATAAGCCTGCAAGGGGTTTTTCAGTGCCCTCCGTAAATCTGTGCGTAAAATGTGTAATTAACTGATACACAATGTAAATTGTGGAGATGGGCGGAGTCGAACCGCCGTCCAAACATCCAGCCAGGCAGCTTTCTACACGCTTATCCGGCCTTTGATTGTAGGAAAGGGAATGCCGGCAGGCGGGCTTGTCCCTTTCTTATCCTCTGATTCTTAGTGGGGCTCAGAGGAGTCTTCCCCACGCATCCGGTCTGAATGATACCCCGAATGCCGCAAAGGACCGGCCTGAATCACGGCGGGATATTCGTCAGCGTGCGCAACCTTGGCGCTTCTGATTGATGCAGTGTCTTCTAAAGACTAGCAAGCGAATGAGTAGTTGTAATTGCCAACTGAATTTGTGAGAACTGAGATTAACGGGCAAGTCCTCTACGCCCGGCGTGCTTACTGTTGGAAGCAATGCTGTCAAAACCAGAACATCCCCAGAAGCGTTGCAAATTTACAACATTCACTCAATTTTCGCAAGTTCAATCCCCTGC
Source organism: Candidatus Cryptobacteroides sp. (assembly GCA_045599225.1). GTDB lineage: Bacteria > Bacteroidota > Bacteroidia > Bacteroidales > UBA932 > Cryptobacteroides. The sequence goes on along the minus strand of JAZRVN010000012.1, from coordinate 62,674 downwards.
CCCGCAAGGAACTCCGCAATTCTTTCCATCCAGGTATAGCTGCCGGTAAGCGGCGATGCGAAATGCTGGAAACAGTGCTGCCTTAAGGCGAAGGTGTGAAGTTCGCTCTGCACGCCCATCGCGCGCATTCTTTCCCAAAGCTTTACCGACCCCATAGAAGAATAAGGGTCGGCATCCCCGTGTAGGAAAAGCATAGGAGCTGTATCGAGGTCCATAGAGAATTCAGGAGCAAGAGAGTTACTGTCGAGATTTCCACCATCGGCATTATGTCCGTTCATACCGTCGGTGAGCACATAGGCCGGATAGATTCCTATCCCCCACTGCACTTTGCAGGACAACTTGTCCAATTCATCTATGGGTTCGTAAGACTGATGACGAGAAGAAGTGACGCCCATAACGGTCAGGTGTCCTCCGGCCGAGCTGCCCATAATTCCTATGCGATCGGGGTCGAGCCCTCTCGATACCGCCTGACTCCGAACTACCCTGATTGCGCGCTGCAAATCCTCCCAGGCAGTAGTATGCTTTGCAAGGCCGCTTTCGGCCGATGGTCTCGGCGACCTGTATTTCAAAGTTACTACCGTTACGCCCAGGCCGTTCAGGTATCTCCGTACGGGAGCTACTTCGAACGAGTCGGGGCTGTTCCCTTCGTAGGCCCCTCCTGAATAGATAATCTGGATAGCATCGGTCTTCCTTTCCTTGGGTACGAACCATTCGATATAAGGTTTGCACTGCCCTATCTGCGGGTCGGGCATCTTCCCTTCAGGCCATATATCGACCCGGCCTTCTCCTTGTGCATATATATCTGAAGGATAGCGTTTTTCGATGTTCTCCTCAGGAGCAGGACTGCCAAGGTAGCCCATTTGAGTCAGAAACTCGATTCCGCGTTCCAGTCCCAAAGCCTGATGGCCCTTATTGGGATAGAGGTGCAACTCTGCCGGAATGCCTTTCTTGCGCAGTTCACGGTAAATCAGGGTCGAAGCATTGGGCGAATAAATGTCGGTGCCACCGTGGTGAAGACTCAGAGGGCAAGTTCCGGAATCGAAACAGAAGATTGAATCCAACTTCACGTCCGGGCCATAACCCTGCCGTGCCGACGGTACTCCAAGCCCATCGGTAAGCACATAAGCCGGAGCGTTCAGAATCCCAAAGTTGATATGGCAGGAAATGGTATCCAGCGCATCTATTCTTTCATAAGCGGGAGTCTGCGAACTGGTTGCGAGAAGAAGGGCCAGATGAGAACCTGCAGACATTGAGATAACGCCGATCTTTTCAGGGTTGAAGCCCTTTTCGGACGCCTTGCTGCGCACTACCCGTACTGCCCTCTGGCCATCTTCCCAGGCGGTCTGCCAGAAAGGCAAATCCTTGGGTCTCGGGGTACGGTAAACGAAATTCACGCACTGTACGCCCCGAGCGGTGAGAGTTTCTCTCCACAGTTTGATATAGGGCATATCGCAGCAGCTGAAATAGCCGCCACCGGAAATCAAAATCATACAGGCCCCGTTCCGAACCTGCTCGTCGGGAGTTTCGAACCATTCCAGATAGGCTTCTGCGTGCCTGCCGGCATCGAAACCATCGGCTCGGGATTCATCAAGCATAGCAGCTGTCTGATGAGGTTGACGGTGCGGCATACGGCCTTCAGGCCACACTGCATCGCGGTCGAGAGCAGGCAGGTTCAGGCACAATAAAACAAATAGAGTTGATAAGGCTAATCTTTTCATAATCCACAAATTTAAGAAATAATGATAAAACTTCGCCTATCTTTGTCTTGATTATGGATTGGTTTATAGAGTTATTTTCACAGGGCAGCGTGCCCCAGACGATACTGCTGCTTACGTTGATTTCAATCGCCGGACTTGCCCTCGGCCGAATCAAGGTGGGCGGAGTCCAGCTCGGAAGCAGTTTCGTATTTTTTGCGGCCATTGCAGCCGGCCATTTCGTACAAAAATTCGAAATACAGACCAATACAGCGATGATGGATCTTGCCAAGAACTTCGGTCTGGTTTTGTTTGTCTATACATTGGGTCTGCAATGCGGACCGGGATTCTTCTCATCTCTAAGGAAGGGCGGGCTGAAACTTGTTCTTTGCGCAACAGCGACCATCCTGCTGGGGACAGTATCCTGGAGAATGACAATCCGGCCGAGGCCTACGCAACGGTCTATCCCCTTACCGTTTTTTTGCGCATCTTCCTCGCCCAGATTCTTATCCTAATTCTCTAGAAACGGAGAACCACTTCGCCGTCAAGGACATCGACCAGGACTGAGCCGCCACGCTTAACGCTGCCGGCCAGGACTCCTACGGCCATCTTATTGACAAGTTCCCGCTGCATAAGCCTCTTCACCGGCCTTGCCCCGTAAGCAGGGTCATAGCCCTTGTCGGAAAGATATTCCTCGAATGCCGGAGTGTATTCCACCTGAACTCCGCTTTCTGAAAGCCTGTCGGCAAGAAGTTTCTCCTGAATTCTGAGGATTGCGAGGATATCCTTCTTTGTAAGATTCTGGAAAGTGATAATCTCATCGATCCTGTTCAGGAATTCGGGCCTTACACCGGCCTTGAGTTCCTCATAAGTGGCATTCGAAGTCATTATGAGAATGGTATTCTTGAAATTCACTGTTCGTCCCTTATTGTCGGTAAGTCGGCCGTCATCGAGCAGTTGCAACAGGACATTGAATACGTCGGGATGAGCCTTTTCTATCTCGTCCAGGAGTATTACACTGTAGGGCTTGCGCCTTACAGCTTCGGTAAGCTGCCCGCCTTCGTCATATCCTACATATCCCGGAGGCGCGCCAACAAGACGTGAAACGGTATGACGCTCCTGATATTCGCTCATATCGATACGTGTAATCAGATTTTCATCATTGAAAAGAAACTCTGCAAGTGCTTTGGCCAGCTCTGTCTTGCCCACACCTGTAGTTCCGAGGAACATAAAGCTGCCGATTGGCCTTTTCTCATTCTGAAGTCCGGCACGCGAGCGTCTCACGGCATCGGACACCGCCTTTATGGCTTCATCCTGCCCCACTACCCTGAGATGAAGTTCCTCCTCCATACGCAGCAACTTATCCTTTTCGCTTTCAAGCATCTTGCTCACCGGAATACCGGTCCATCTGGCAACGACCTCGGCGATATCTTCGGGAGTAACCGCTTCATTGATGATAGGGTCCTTGATTAGGGCCGCCTTCCTGAGCAGTTCCTCCATCTTCTGCTGTTCCTGCGCCATCTTCCCGTATCGTATTTCAGCAACGGTTCCGAAGTCCCCGCGGCGTTCGGCTCCGGCCGCCTGTATCTTCAGGTCTTCCAGTTTCTGCCTTGCATCCTGCAAACCCGAGAAAATTGCCTTCTCTTCGTTCCAACGTTCCATCAGGGCCGACCTGCGGGCATTCAACGAGTCAAGTTCGGTTTGAATCTTGTCGAGTTTAAGGCCGATGGCTTCATTCTTAACAGCCTGCTTTTCTATTTCCAGCTGCCTTATCTTATTGTCCAGATCGTCGATAGGTTCGGGTACACTGTTCATCTCCAGCCTGAGCCTCGAAGCAGCCTCATCTACAAGGTCGATTGCCTTGTCGGGCAGAAAACGGTTCGTAATATATCTGTTTGAAAGCTCAACCGCGGCAATGAGCGCATCGTCTTCGATTCTCACCTTATGATGGTTCTCGTAGCGTTGTTTCAGGCCTCGCAAGATGCTGATACTCTCAGCAGGAGAGGGCTCATCTACCATCACGGTCTGGAAACGGCGTTCCAACGCCTTGTCGGTTTCAAAATATTTCTGATACTCGTCAAGAGTAGTACTGCCAATTGTGCGCAATTCTCCCCTTGCAAGAGCCGGTTTAAGGATATTGGAGGCATCCATAGCACCGCTGGTTCTTCCCGCACCCACCAGAGTGTGAATTTCGTCGATGAACAGGATAATCTCCCCGGCACTGTCGACAACCTCCTTTACAACACCCTTCAGCCTCTCCTCGAACTCCCCCTGGTATTTGGCCCCGGCAATAAGGGCTCCCAGGTCAAGAGAATAGATTTTCTTGGATTTAAGGTTTTCGGGTACCTGACCATCGACAATTTTCTGGGCTATTCCTTCGGATATTGCAGTTTTTCCAACGCCGGGCTCTCCCACCAGTATGGGATTGTTCTTTGTCCTGCGTGACAAAATCTGAAGTACGCGCCGGATTTCTTCGTCACGGCCTATCACCGGGTCAAGTTTGCCCGATGCCGCACGTTCATTGAGGTTCTGCGCGAATTTGTCAAGTGTTTCGTATTTATTTTCCATAGCTGTAGATTGTTTACAGCTACGGATTGCTCAAAGTATGAGCCAAGCGTCGGTTTCTGCCATTTTGTCAGTAAGGCTAATCGCCGAACAACTCCTTATGGCGTTTGTTGATTTTCTCGTAAGTGGCTATATAACAATGGAAAAAGCCTTTTGTTTCACGAGTAATCACCGGATGGTCGAGTTCAATGGCTTCAATCTTTCTGAAATCATATCCGCCGTTCACCTTCCAGCCCCAATGCTCGAGGAATCCTATATGGATTGCATCCGCAGGACAGAAAAAAGAACAGCGCATACACATAAGGCAGTGGTGTCTGAAACGTATAGCGCCACCGTCATCCCGGTATATGTTCCTCGTGGGGCAGTTTTTCACGCAAAGGTTACATCCTGTGCATCTTTCGTCGTCGACCCTGTAAAGGAATGAATTCACGTCCCCTCCTATGTACTGAGGTCTCGAAACCACCGAGGAAACGATCCTGGGCCATATTCCGTAAGGTCTCCGGTTGGGTATGCCGTGGCACAGTTCATAAACCAGGATATCCGCCAGCCTGTCATTCATAACCAGCATTTCCTTCACCAGATTGTCATCGAAGCGGAAATGTATGTTGTAAGGCATCAGGAAGTGGTATTCGTTGCCCATAACGGTCCTGTCCCGGCGCAGTTTCCGAAGAACATATTTGGATGATGCGTCATTCGCACGTTCGGTTTCACCCGAATTCTTGTATATGAAAATCTTCATCCCCTCGGGAAATTTCTGAGAGCGGATGAATCTTAAAAAAGCCCATGGCGCACAGTAACCGTGAATGGGATATCCCAGGCCTATGATATCATATTCCGAGAGGTTCAGGCGTTCGTTGTTCAAGGGATCTATTTCATACAGATTCACCTGCCATCCCACACCCTCCAGCCGGGCCTTTAGCTTTTTCGACAGGTAACGGGTATTATAGGTACCTGTAAAGTATATCAGAAGGCATTTCATACTTTCAGACTAAAGAAATGATTCACGGGTCCGTGCCCGTTCCCAAGGGAATACTCCGCTCCCGATTCTATGGCAAGGGAAACATAGCGTTTTGCAAGCCCCACCGCATCCACCAAATTTCTGCCCTGTGCCAGATATGAGGCGATTGCCGATGAAAGGGTACATCCTGTCCCGTGGGTATTCACGGTATCTGTCATTGGTGACCCGAATTCAAAAAAAGATTCCGTTCCGGTATCGAACAGGATATCGACCGAGTTCTCCCCCGTCAGATGTCCCCCCTTAACCAGTACCGAAGTCCTGCCTCCTGCCGAGAGCAGCCGCGCAACCCGTTTCATATCCCCGACCGTTTCAATCTTCTGTCCGGAAAGCACCTGCGCTTCGGGAATATTCGGGGTTATCAGAGTCGAAACCGGAATGAGTTTGTCCAGGAGTTCCTCCACCGCTTCGCTTTTAAGGAGTGTATGGCCCGAAGTCGATACCATCACCGGATCCAGGACAATCCTTTCGGCCCTGTTTTCCATCAGAGAACTGTAAACGCAACGCACGCATTCCGGGTTATGCAGCATTCCTATCTTGACAGCGTCGGAGCCGATATCGCTCAAGACGGCATTTATCTGCGCCGATATTATTTCGACCGGTACAGGAAACACGTCCTGCACACCTAACGTATTCTGCACGGTTAAGGCGGTAATTGCCGATGCCGCATAGGAACCGGTGGCGCTGATTGTCTTTATGTCGGCCTGAATACCTGCCCCTCCGCCGGAATCACTGCCGGCAATTGCAAGAACCCTGGAGTATCTTTTCATCGGAAAAATGATTATATCCGTTATACTTTATGTCCGTTCCCTCCCACACGAGAGAATCGCCCGAAACCACCCTGCCAATCACACTGTGGGCAACCGGCAGAGACGCACCGGCCTTTTTGACGAAAAGGAGTTCATAATCCTCCCCGCCGCTTATCGCATAGTCCAGAACCCTGTCCCTGTTTCCGCTGCAATACAACCGGAGATTGTCGCTTACGGGGATTAGGTCTGTATCAACCACTGCCCCGCAGCCGGATTCTTTGAGAATATGCCTTAAATCAGAACCGATTCCGTCGGAAATATCCATCATAGCGCTCACCTGAGAGCTTCGAGCGAGTTCAAGCCCTTCGGCAATTCTGGGCCTGGGACTCAAATGCCTTTGAATGAAATAATTGCCGTAATCTACATTTTCTTGAGAGTCCAGCAGAATCTCCAGTCCCGCAGCCGAATCCCCAAGGGGTCCGGTAACGCAAATTTCATCTCCGTCAGCGGCTCCGGAGCGGCTGACAGCCCTTCCATCGGGACATTGTCCCAAAACGGTGACTGAGATAGCGATTTTTCCTGCCGATTCGCAGGTGTCCCCTCCCAATATGGGAAACGAATATTCGGCACAGGCTTTCTTGAAACCGTCCAGAAAAGCCAGCACCCAGGCCACCTCCAAATCCCGCGGTAACGCCAGCGAAAGGAAAATGCCCTTTGGGGAACCTCCGCAGGCGGCAATATCGCTGATATTCACGACCGCTGCCTTCCACCCGGTGAGATCCGCCCGAACCTTCCTCAGAAAATGAACATTCTCCAAAAACATATCTGTACTGACCAACGTCCTGTAACTGCCATATTCCGGCAGATGCGCGCAATCATCCCCGATTCCCACGTAACCATCAGGCAACTCAATACCGCCCTTTATCTTATCTATTAGTTCAAATTCCTTTATCATTATTGATGATTTCCAATAGTTTAGCGGCGGCATTACAAGGGTCGGGAGCACAAAGAACCGCACTCACGACGGCAATACCGGCAGCACCGCAGGCCATTATTTGAGCGGCGTTGGACAAGTTGATTCCGCCTATAGCCACTGACGGATGTATCGACTCGTCCACGACACGGCTCAAGCCTTCGAGTCCGAAAGGCGCAGCAGTATCGGTCTTTGTCGATGTAGCGAACACCGGAGAAACTCCTATATAATCGGCATCCTGAAGATTAGCCTCCCTCACGTCCTCCATAGACTCTACCGACAAGCCGATGATTTTGTCAGGGCCGAGAAGTTTTCTGGCAATATTGCAAGGCATATCGGACTGCCCTATATGGACTCCGTCGGCATCGACCGCCAAAGCAACGTCCACTCTGTCGTTTATGACCAGGGGGACATTGTACGGAGAGAGAAGCTGCTTCATTCGTAAGGCCCTGTTTACGAATTCGCCTGTCGGGCAGTTTTTTTCGCGAAGCTGCACCATTGTGACTCCACCCTTCACGGCGGCGATTACCTTCTCGAACAAGCGGCCTCCGGCCAGAGCTTCGTCTGTCACGAGATACAGTCTGAGTTTATCGGCCTTCATTCGAAAGTTCATCTAAAAAAGCGACGTGAAAAGAACCGGTTCCGCGGGAAAGCTTTGCAGCGGCGGAGCCTGCTTTTTTCATCAGTTCCAAGGCTTTTACCGCAGCCTCCCGGCCCGACACTTCCGTAGAGGCGAATGCGGCGCATACTGCACTCGCCACACAACCCATTGCAGTTACCCGGGACATAATCGCAGCGCCTCCCGAAACGGTGTCCACCGTATCCGGAGTCACGACAAAGTCTGTCGCGCCGCTCATTGCAACCGTTGCGCCACTGAGGCGGGAAAGAATCTTCGCATCTTCAAGCACGGCGGGCCCTTCGTGAGTACTGTCAACTCCACACCTCACGTCGGCATAGGAACAAGTTCCGGACACAAGCGCAGACAGCGCTCTGATTTCCGATGCATTGCCACGTATTATCGATGGATGGAATTTTTCAATCAACTCCAGGGCAAACTCAGCCCTTTGCCGGCTTGCGGTTGTGGCCACCGGATCCAAGACCCAGGGAATACTGCTCCCGAATGCCTCGGCTGCCGCCAGACGCATCGCCGACTGCTGGCCCTCGTCCAAAGAGCCTGTATTGATATACAAAGCATCTGCCCACCGGGTCAGTTCCCGTATCTCTTTGTCGAATAAAGACATTATGGGTGATGCGCCTATGGCGAGCAATGCGTTTGCCACAAAGTTCATCGAAGGATAATTTGTCAGGCAAAGTATTCTGCTGCTGTCTTTCACTCTCCTAACCGTTAAAAATGGAAACTGACACCCAAAGTAAGCTGTCTCATATGGGGGTCATACGTTGAAAAGGTTGTCACCGCTCCTGATTTTTCAACATCCGTTGAAATGTCGTCGAACACATCTTCGACCACCAAATAGAAGGTCCAGTTATTAAGACTCTTGCTTACCCTCAGATTCAGAAGCGTACAATCCCCCATCGTAAAATCCTGATTATACACCCTGCTGTTATAAATAAAGTTTGCATTCAACAACCAATTGTTTTTCAATTGCACCGACGGATTCAGCTGGAAGTTGAAATAACTTGCATTCAGTTTGTCCAAGAGGGCATATTCCATATTGTAGAACAGGTTTCCTCCTGCAGTGATTGAAAAGATACCGTAGGAATACCGGAGCATTGCACACAAGTCTGCAACCCTGCTCCTGGCGCTGTTTGTAGGATACAGGTAGGTTTTGTGACTGTCGGAATTGAAAAGAATCTGATTCTTGATCATCCTGTCGACAAAATTCAATTCGGTGCCAATGTTGAAGACAATACGGTGCGGCCCGCTGGACCAGTCGTGGATATATTCAAGGGTAGCTGAATTCGTCACGGGTCCTTTAAGGTTAGGATTCCCTTTTTTCCATACACCTGCCCCCTTGTCGTACGTCATTTCGGGATATACAAGATTATTGGCGGCAATGCCGGCGCTTCGGAGCAGTTTCAATCTCAACGCGTGATGGTTGACTATCTGCCAGAACAGATTCGCCTCGGCTGTCCAGTCCTGAGACCAGCCGCTGAACTCCCGGCCACCTTCCACAGCAAATGCACGGGAGTAACCTTTGTACCGTCCTCTCAGAATTGCCTGAATATGGTCATCCGAATAATAGAATCTTATATTGGGAGAAATGTAGTAGAGCCGGTCATTGATTTCTCTGTTTGAATTCACGCTTGAATTCAGCGCCACGTCCATATTCAGCTTTCGTTCCCGAAGGTTGAATTTTGTCACGGATTTGAGCTCGGCATTGAGCTCATCCGACTTTCCCGGGAAAGCGGTTTTGAAATGATAGTCGGCCTTGGCCGAAAATTCGCCGGTTTTCAGCTGTCTTTTATAATCTACAAAACAGGCAAAGGCAAGTTTCTTCGACAGCGATTCACTGTGAGAGTTTTCTGTGGTGGAGCGCTGCATTCCGGGGCCGAATAACGAAGACATATCTTCAATGGTGGTACGCCCGGCGAATACGGACATTCTGTCGAAAGAATAATCCTGCCAAAGCCATACCCGCAGCGCATCCTTATCACTGATTTTCCATTTTGCATAGAACCGTGCCAGCTGTCCGAAGTACCGTTCCCGGGTGGTATCGGCACCGCTCATAATGGTCTTTGCGTCAAAGATTTCCTTATAGGAAAGTTTTGAGGGATAGTAGACATCAAAGTCAAAATCGGCCCTGGCCTCGAACTTTGCACCGTCGGAATAACGCAGGTTCAATGTAGGCATTACTCCCGACATCAAGGTGGCAGAGACATTCGCATCGCCGCTGAATCCTTTGGCTATGGGAATCGGGACCACATTGATGGAACCCGAAATTCCATTCTTTATCTGCGATTCTGACGGCGAAGTTTCGATTTCCACACACTCGATTTCCCTCAAAAAGGTATTTGAAAGAAACGCATCCTTCGATTCGCTTACCTGTTTGCCATCCAGTTTGACATCGTAGCGGGAAAGAAAAGTGTCGCTGCTCCTGTCGGCAAGTTCCGGAATCGTGGCCAGGAAGGTTAGCAGTGACATTTCACCGGGAAGTCCCAGTTCGCCAATGTGAAAAATCTTTTTACTGGCATCGATTTCAACCTCGTATGCCCGGGCTTGACTGAAAGAAAAAAGCAGCAGAAAAAATATTGCCGGAAATATGAAATTATTTTTTTTCATCCTTAAAAATCATACTCACAAAGCTACTAAATTTATTGAAAAGTTGAAACTTTTATTATATTTGTAGGTTATGAAAAAATTAATCTTAACTCTGGGTTTTCTTCTCATCGCCGCCGCCTGCCTTGCCGATGAAGGAATGTGGTTCATATCCGATGCCGACAGGTCTCTCAAGGAAGCGGCCAAGGCCGTGGTCTCAATCGATTTTATGGGCACCGGCAGCCTTGTTTCAAAGGAAGGCCTGGTGATTACGAATCACCACGTAGCCAGTTCAGATATCGCAGCGTTAAGCACTTCAGAACACAATTATATAGTGAACGGTTTCTGGGCCAGGTCCAAGGCAGAAGAGATTCCAATCGAAGGCCGTAAGATTCAGATTCTACAATATTCCATTGACGTAACGGCGCAGGTCGATTCGCTTTTCAGGAACGGGATTGTCAAGAAAGGGCCTATGTCCGGCCGGCGTCTAAGCCATATTCTCGAGGAAAAATACTCCAAGGAAAGCTCTCTTGTCACAAGTTTAGGCAAATTCTGGGGCGGGCGGAAATACTGTATGTCATTCTACAAGGAGTATTCAGATATCCGTCTGGTTGCCGCCCCCGCGAACCAGATAGCCAACTTCGGCGGCGAAACCGACAATTGGGACTGGCCCCAGCACAAATGCGACTTTGCCCTGCTGCGAATCTACACGGCACCTGACGGCTCTTCCGCAGAATATTCAAAAGACAACGTACCCCTCAAATCCGAGAATTACCTGAAGATTTCAGAGAAAGGCTACCGCGAGGGCAGCAAGACAATCGTGATAGGATATCCCGGCAGCACTTCGCGCTATCTCAGTTCTTTCCAGCTCAACGAGAAACTCAACATCCGCTACAGTATCTATTCCAAAGCCCTGAGCATCCAGGACCGGATTATCACAAAGTATATGGCCGAAGACCCGGAAATCCGAATAAAGTATTCCGAGAAACAGTTTATGAAGGCCAATATGCACGAGAACTATAGCGGAGCTCTCGAATACGTGAACAGGTTCAAGGTTATGGAGCATAAGAAGGCAATCGAACAGCAGATGCAGGATTGGTTCGCTTCCGACGAAACCCGCTCGGAACGTTGGGGTTCCCTGCTCGCCCGAATGGAAAAATGCTATTCGGCTGCAGAACCTGTAGAACTATACAAGGCTTATGTAGGAAGCTGCATATATTCCGGCTCCGATTTCTTCAAACTGGTCAATGCCGTCTCGCCCCTGCAGAAGGACAGCAGTGAGAAAAAGATCGAAACCGCAAAGAAACGCACTCTCGACATCCTTTCGAACATGGACATAAAGGTCGAAGAAGAACTGTTCACAAGTATGCTTCGGATGTATTTCGAGAATGTTCCCGAATCCAAGCTTGCTCCTTTTCACAGGGAACTTAAAAAGGCATTCGATGCAAACTGTGACGCAATGTCTTCGGCACTCCTTGAAGGAAGCGTCTTTATGAGTGAAAACTATTTTGAAAACGTGTTCGGTTCCTCAGATTTTGCACCTGTGTTCGAAGATCCCGTGTTCAAATTCTACGACGGATTCAAGAAAGTCAGCATCAGGGAGATGTCACTCGAAGCGAATCCGACCGACGTCAGCGTTTTCAACGACGAATACAAGATTGCCCTGTACTCGTTCTACGAGCATAACGGACGACCTCAGTACGCCGATGCAAATTCAACCCTTCGCGTAAGCTACGGCAAAGTGGGAGGATTCGAACCCTTTGATGGTGTGTGGTACAGGCATATGTCGTGCACAGACGGGATACTCGGGAAATACAAACCGGGCGACTTCGAATTCGACCTGTCCGACGACTGGCGTTCCGTTCTCGAAAGCACCCCTGCAGCAGTGCCGGTGGATTTTCTTTCCGACAACGACATAACCGGAGGCAATTCCGGCAGTCCTGTGCTTAATTCACGATGCGAACTCATAGGTCTCGCATTCGACGGGAACAAGGAATCGCTCTGCGGGGATTTCGAATATATCCCCGATTGCAACAGGACAATCAGCGTGGACGTAAGATATGTTCTGTGGGTGCTTCGAAATTACGCTCACCTCGAAAACATACTCAAGGAAATAGGAAAATAAATAAAATGCAATATACGCGTATGAAAAAGAACACAATCTGCAGCAACTGGCCCAAGTATCTGATACAGTGGACTGTCTTGGCTGCAATCATCTTCTTTGTCAGCGGGCTGGCAACAAAGCTCATTCCCGACGTTACACCTGCAGATCCCGAGACATATTGCCCCGCCGGAGGTCTCCAGGCTCTCACTACCTATGCCGTAAGGGGGTCGCTTCCCTGCTCGATGAGCTCTGTACAGATTCTTATGGGACTTGGTCTCGCTGCGGCGGTTGTACTTTTCAGCAAGCTGTTCTGTGCTTTCGTCTGTCCTATCGGCACTGTCGAAGACCTTCTTACAAAACTTCGCAAAGCAATAGGAATCAAAGGAATCCACATTCAAAACGGAAGCGCTGCCGACAAATTCCTGAGCATCTTCAAGTACATAATGCTCTTCTGGATTTTTTACAGCACGGCAACGGCCAGCGAGCTTTTCTGCAAAAATCTCGACCCTTATTATGCCGTAGCGACCGGCTTCAAAGGAGAAATAACTCTCTGGATGTCGATAGTCACCGTTTCAATGGTCGTTGTCGGCGGCTTTACAGTCAAGAGATTCTGGTGCCGTTACATCTGTCCCATCGGAGCCGCATCCAATACATTGAAGTTCTGGTTTACAATGCTTTTCCTCGCCTTCGTTTGGTGGGGGCTTTCTAAACTGGGCATCGAATTGCCCTGGTGGTGTGCGCTTGCAGCCTTCTGCGCTGTCGGTTACATTATGGAAGTATTCCACAGCCGTCCCAAGCTCCAGTTGCTGCACGTCATAAGAGATGAAGACAGATGCGGACGCACCTGCCAGTCGTGTAGAAAGAACTGCCCGTACAACATCGATGTAACATCCTTCGGCAGCGTAATGAACTCTGTCAACTGCACCCTTTGCGGCGAATGCGTCGCCGCCTGTCCTTCGAAGGCTCTCAAAATCGGTTTCGGGAAGAATAGCCCCAGAACCCGGATTTTCAACTGTCTGCCCGTTGTTCTTACCATCCTTATCGGTGCAGCCGCATACTTTGGAGGCAAATCCTTCGAACTCCCTACAATAGACGAAAAATGGGGAATCGAACAGGGGATGGAGCTCAAGACATTTACCGTTGAGAATCTCAAGACTGTCAAATGTTTCGGAAGTTCAATGGCTTTCAAGGCAAAGATGGAGAAAGTCAACGGGGTTCACGGCGTGAAGACATACGTCGGTTCCCATACCGTTGTAATCACCTACGATCCGACCAAGATTTCCGAGACAAAACTCTCGGAGGTGATTTTCGAACCTTCACACTTCAGAATCTGGAGTCCAGACCCCAGCAAGCTGAGAGAACTCAAGATTGTTACAATCCGAACCGAAAAGATGACCAGCAAGCTCGACCTCAATTACCTTGGTCTTCAGTTCAGGACTACGGGAAAGAGCATCTTCGGGCTCGAATCCGAGTACGATTGTCCTCTAGTTGTACGGGTGTATATGTCGCCTGACGAACAGCTGGACGAAGACTGGTTCCGTGAAATCGTAGAGAAAAAGGAATTGGAGATGCCTGTTCACGGCGGCGGAACGAAGGTAACTCCGGTAGATTTCGAATTCGTGAAGATGGAGAAGGAAGTCGGCACTATCGGTATCGAAGAATACCTGCAGCGAATGTTCGACCCCTTTACCGCCGAATTCAATGGGGAATATGCAAGTGCCGACAGTACCATTATCATCAAGAGGGTGAAGTACTATGAAGGGCAGCCCCAGTACATATTCGAAATCGCAGATCAGAACTACGAGAAGCCCATCATCAAGCGGGCTCTCCCCTATCTGAGCAATCATCTTTCGAAAGAAGAAGGCGTGATCGGTCTGTATCTCAAGCTTAACAGGGAACTTGTACCTTCAATTCAGATTCGTTTTGCGGCGCCTATGACTGCCGAAAAGATTCAGGAACTCATCACTATGGATACCTGGACAATCACCTATGCAAGGGATGATGTGAGAGAGGAATCTGCCAGAATGAAATTCCCTGAACCGGGCATCAGCTATCCATACGTTGAAGAATAATTTCAGGGGCGGGGAAATCAGTTTTAGGAACGAAGATAAAGCCCATATTAGCGGCCTCGGCTCCTGCACCGTCGGTATCTTCCCTGTCCCCTAATACGACGATTTCCGACGGATTCAGGCCCATCCCGGCTGCAACGGACTCGAAAGCCCGGCGGCAAGGCTTGAGGCCTCCGGCGGCAGCGGCATCAATGGTCAGGTCAAAGATATCGGGGTCAATACCGATTGCCATCAGTTTCTCCCTCACACAGATATATTCTGAAAAGCAGGCAATCTTTACCCCTTTGGACTTCAAGTCCGACAAGAGAGGACGAACCCACGGTTTTATGTGGAAATACTTTTTCAGGATCTTCACCTGAGATGGCATATAAGTTTTAAGATACCATTTCTTTACCGTGTACAGGCCGTACCCGGTCTTTATCGATATTCTTTTGAGGATTTCGTCAAACATACGGTCGGGCCCGTAATAACGCCCCGACATATGGTGATGCGCAAGCCGTTCTGATAAAAGCAGCCGCAAATGGAAGAAATTGTACAGGACAAGCTTCCAGGGAAGAGTGGAATTGTCGTACAAAGTACCGTCGAGGTCGAATATTACTCCCTTAATCTTCATTGAATTCAGCGGGCCAGGGATTCTCTATGATACCGGCAAGCTCGCATATTGCCGAATGCGTCTTGACAAGCAGATTCGAAACTTCTTCCTTGCGCGGTCTGGATTTGTCCGGGAATATAGGCTCCCCTATCCTCACCGTAATGAGAGGAAGTTCTTTCTTTCCGGTAAGAGTGTAGAAACCTTTTCTTTCGCGATATGCAATCGCTATGGGAAGAATGGGAGCATTGTATTTGTATGCCATAGTGAAAGCCCCCTTCTTGAAGGGTCTGAGGGGCTTATAGAAATGCCAGTTCCGGGACTCTGCAAAAACGTGTATCCACCCTCCTTCGGAATTAAGAGTATCGAACGCCTCGTTGAACTTCCTGAGCCCGCCGAAATCTTCAGGAACCGGGATTCCGCCGAAATATCTGAGATACCAGGCATCCTTCCCGGTAAAATGAGTCTTAAGCATAGGTATCCACAGCCGGTGCCTTAATGCTTCGGCTATTGCCATTCCATCCCATCGGTAACAATGGTTTGCTACGCTCACGATTCCTTTGCTGAACTCTTTCCTGTATTTGCGAAGGATGCCCCGGCCTTCGAACCTGACTCCATATACCAAACGGTTAATAAGATAATAAGGAATGAAAACGAGAAAATATGCAAGCATATTCTGAAGTCTGAAGCTGAGGCTCCTGTCCAGATAAGGGTAAGAATCGTCAAATTTCACTTCCCTTAACTGAACCGACGGCACCAGACTCGCGAAAGGATTGTCCTCAGGGTATTCGGCGCCTGTGTCGGGCAGGTATTCCCCCTCTTTCAACTTCAATTTTCCATAATTTGTCTTTACTTCCATAGCATATCATTTTAAAGTCCAGGTAGTACGGGGTGTTACTGCCGGAACACCCTCGACAGATGTATATTTTATAAGACTCCTGTCTTTTTCATCCAAGAAATAGTCTCCGTGCCAGAATTTGGACAGGGCTCCCGCCGGATTCACCCTTACGTCGAGCACATCCCTCTCTGAGATTTTCTCTCTGGAAATCACTTTCGCTTCCATAACGGTAAGCTGAGTGTCAAAGGGACGGAAGGTCTCAAAGCGGAAAGAAGAATCTTTTCGTGAAATCATTCCAATAGCTACGCTGAGATTCTGGAACCAGGGGTTGCCGGTCGATTCGAAAGTCTTCTCAATATTTTTCCCGTCAAGCCTACCCCAAATCCTGAATACACCGTCTTCAAGTACATAGTTCAACTCATTTTCTTTGGCCTCATCGGTTATGTGGCAACTCTTGCAAACGAAATCCCTCCCGCATATTATGAAACTCTTCTCTCCGTTCATATTGATACGGACCTCGAGGTTCCCATCCTTCCCGGGAAGGACATCCGTTGTCACCGAGCCGGTCTTTTTGCCACAGGAATAATTATATTCGCGCTTCTGTGCGCCCGCAAATGACGTTGCCAACATAAAAAAAGAGAGAAAAACACAAATAATTCTTTTCATAGTCATTTGAACACTTTTGTCAGATACTCTTCAAGGAAGAACTGCCAGTTTTCCCAGTTGTGTCCGCCACTTGATTCAAAGTAAAGGTACGGGTAAGAGTGAATGTCCAGAGAGTACCGGAAATCTATGTTATGACCATAAAACACGTCTCCCCTCCCTATGAAGATATAATACAGTCGTGGAGGATTCTCGAACTGAGCGGCCTGCTTCTTTTCAAGATCGTGATAGAAAGATACGTATTTACCGAAAGGACATACAGACTGATGCATAGGCGAGAAAAGTCCGACGTAGTCGAAGAGCTCAGGGTTTGCTGCCGACAGATAAATGGCCTGCATAGCGCCTACCGAAAGTCCGGCCACCGAACGGTGAGCCTTGTCTTCTATGGTTCGGAAGTTGTCTCTTACGTAAGTCATCACATCGTCCACAAAACAACTCTCTACTCCGCCGTTTGTCTCGAAAATGGACTCTATCGGCCGTTTGAAACGTGATCCCCTGTAATCGGAATCAGATTTATACTGATTCATATTCGGAAGCACCACAATACACTCCGGCAAGAGGTTCTCCTTCCACAGGCTGTCCACTATGGCAATCATATCCCCATCCTTCAGCCAAGATGTTTCATTGCCTCTGGCACCGTGGAAAAGATATTGAACGGGATATCGTTTTGCAGAGTCATAATAATCTGCCGGCAGATAGACCAGCATCTTTCTGGCAGTCGTCCCACTGGCAGGAGAGCATTTGTAGAAATGTTCTTCCAATATTCCCGACGGATGATAAAGGGAATCCAGCGTCTTAAGCTCCATTACGGAATTGTCCACTGTCAAAAGACGCTTTATGGAAGCGCAGGAGCATAACAGGGCGGTCAAGCAGAGTATTATTGCAAATTTACTTAACTTCATTATTCCAAATAGCGGGAGCGCAACGTTTCAATGTCGGAATCCTGCAGCAGCAATGCATCCTTGACATACGACAGCAGGCTGCCCCATTTGTGGTCGATAATATCCAGAGCGGCGATGAAATATCTCGGATTGATGGAGATATACGTGCGGATAACTTCTTTCTCCTCCTCTGTTTCCACCTGATTTTCATAGAGCGCAAGTTCATCGCGGTAATAATCCATAGAAATCAGATAATCCTTGAGAATCAACTCCCTGTCCGCCCCCAGAGCCGACAGGATGAAGGCCGCAGCAAGACCTGTACGGTCCTTTCCCTGACTGCAATGCCAGTATACAGCCCCTTGGGTTGTATTCACAACTTCGGAGAGGAATGCGGCATACTGCAATTGAGTGTACTCATTTGTCACAAGTTCAATGTAAAACCTCCGGGTTACATCCTGGACAAAGGAATTCTTGGAATTACGTACGAGCCAGGGCCCCAGATCCCGAAACGCCTCCTGAGGCAAGGAAGATTTTGCCAAGGACTCGGTACTTTCGTCTATGGCAGGAAGCCATATTCTCTTGCTTCCTTCAATTTCCTTGTCGGGACTGAGTTTCGTCTCTGGTTCAGTCCTGAAATCGAAAATTCTTTTCAAAGCGTAGCGTCCAGACAACTCCGCCCTGTCAGCGTCGCTCAATTTGTCTAGGGCACCACCACGCAAGAGCAGCCCCTTGCGCACACGGGAGCCATCCGGCAGAACATTTCCGCCAATGTCCCTGAAATTTGCTATACTTTCAAACAATCCTAATAATACTTGAGAAACCTGTAATATCAAACACTTCCTTTACAGAGGGATTCATATTCTTGAGCACAAGTGAACCGCCTTTATTGGAAACCGACTTCTGAAGAATCAGGAAAATCCTGAGACCCTGACTCGAGGTGTATTCCATATTTGTACAATCCATCTCGATATCTGGTTTCTCGTCATTCAAGAGAGGATTTATGTCGGCCTGAAACTGTCCGGCATTGGAAGTATCGATTCTTCCGTTCAATGCAACAAAGGTCTTTGAACCTTCTTTTTTAATTTCTACGGTCATAATATTATTAAAGTTTAGTTTTCTTCGGTTTTTCGGATTCTGAGGCTCAACAGGGTAATGTCATCGTTCTGCGGTCGTCCATCGAAATACCTGTCAAGGCTGTTCAGTACGCCCTCACACAGATTCTCTTCGGTTTGCAGGCAGTTGTCCGACAGAAACCGGGAGAACCGCTGTTCGCCGTACTGGCTTCCGTCAGCTTTTTCTGCTTCCGTCACTCCATCGGTATAAAGTGTAATCCTGTCACCCGGGCGCATAAGTCTGCTCTGAGCGGTATATAAGAAATCGGGCCATACCCCGAGGGCCAGATTCGGAAATACCTCCAATTTGCTTACCAGACCGTCACCGCTTGTTATCATAGGAGGGTTGTGCCCGGCATTGCAGTACTCCAGTTGAAAGCTTTCCAAATTAAGTCTGCCCAGAAAGAATGTAACGAACATTCCCCTTTCGTTGTTTTCACAAAGGGCATTGTTTATACGGGACACCATCTGATCCAGTGTCAGATTAAGTGTAGAGACAAAGCGGAATGCCACTTTTGCCGCGGCCATCACAAGAGAGGCCGGGACACCTTTGCCGCTTACGTCACCGATTATGAAAAAGCAGAATTTATCTTTAACGATAAAATCATACAGGTCACCCCCCACTTCCTTGGAACTCTTCTGGCAAGCATATAAATCGAATATGTCTGATTCCGGGAACACGTGAGGCAGCATAGAGCTCTGAATCTTGCTTGCAATGCTGAGTTCACTCTCATACCTTTCGTTTGCTGCGGTAGTTGCCTTAAGCTCGGAAATGTAATTTTTCAAAGAACTCTGCATATCGGCAAACGAATTCCTGAGAAGGCCTATTTCATCCCTGGTTTCTATTTTTGGAAGCGGTGCTTCAAAATTGCCTCTGGCAATCTCTGTTGCGGAATTCGCAAAATCGGTCAGCGGTTCGGTCTGCTTTTTAATAATCCTGTAACAGAAAACAGACATCAAGACAAGTCCCAGTATGCCAATCAACATTACCACTACAAGCATCTTTGTTGTACCGGCAAGGATATCGGAATAGGTGCAGCTAACCATTGCAATCCAGGAATTGGTCAACGGAGCAAAAACGACGAATCCCGGAGTACCTCCTACAGAATATCTCATAAGAGCTTTCTCTTTATTGAGTATCGCATCCAATATTCTGTCGACATTCTTTGTTTTTGCGGATACTTTCTCGAAATTGCTGAAGATATTCTCGCCAAGATTGCCGACCGACGACTCCGAACTGAGAATCGACCCCATCGGGCTGAGAAGCACCACGTTCGAATTTTTGTAAGGCTTTATCCCGGCCTGCACTTTCGAAATCCAATCCAAAGATATGTCCGCCGTCATAACGGCGAAAATATTACCGTTTCCGTCGGCCAGAGGATAACTGTACGTGCACATAAGCTGCTCACCGCCTCCCTTGTCGAAATACGGCTCTCCCCACAATGGCGCTCCGGTCTCGAAAGGGACCGAAAACCATTCCATATAGAAATAATCATAATCTTCATTTCCCAACTGCTTGGAAAGAATTTTACCGGAATCCGTAGATACATAGGAATACGGAGAAAAAAAATGTTTGCCCTCATAGAACTCCGGTATAAAAGCAATGGCAGAACCTACAATATTAGGATTCTCTCCGACTATCCTCTCAGTTATGTGATACAGGAAATCCGGTTCTCCCAAATGTTCCCGCACATTCCAGGCGTTGCCGCTTACGGAGGTTTCGATTGTGGAAAGGATTTTTTCGATATCCGAAATATTCTTGTCCAACAGATTCTGGGCATTTTTTGCCGCCTCATTGGAAATAAGAGAGTTGGACCAGTACGACACTACACCCAACGACAACAGGAACAGTGTCGAAATCATCACCAGCACGTTAAGAGTGAGTTTTGCAGAAAAAGAATGTCCGTGTTTCATACGCTATGCAATCTTCTTTTTCATAACAAGACAATTCCGTCCGTCCTTATAACTGTAGTCGATGAAATCCATCATACTCTTGCAAAGGAATATTCCCAGACCGCCAATGCCCCTTTCTTCGAGTGGAGCTTCAATGTCGGGGTCTTCCTTGGCAAGAGGATTGAATTTCACACCTCCGTCGCAGAAAGAAATTGAAAGAGTGCCGTCTTCCTCGAACACACTCAGATCAATCCAGGTTGAGCCTGAATAACAGAGAATATTTTCCTCGACCTCTTCTACACACAGGCGTATCTTGAACTTGAGCTCATCCGGAAGAACAGTGACCTCCGGGCAAGACATTACCGTATCAATAATCTCCAAATTCCTGCCTTCAAGCGGCGCAAATCTTTTTACAAGCATATCAAGCGAAAACTTTGTCTATCAATTCTACAAATTCAGCATAGGCATCGGTTCCTTCCAGTTCCTTCAAGGCAGCAGCAAGCTGACGGTAATGCCATTCGTGATCAGGTTTTCCACCGGGCGCGTGGAAAATCGACCAAAGCCGGTCGCCCTGCACCCTGTAGTCTCTGGCTATTGCCCTCATATTCGAGAGTTTGTCCCCCATTGCAACGATTTTGGCTTCTTTCGGAGATGCAGCCAACCTTGTAATGGCTTTCATTTTACGGGAACGCCACTGCTCATTCATATCGTCATCCGACTCCAGATGGACAAGATTTGCAACCCTGGGGCCAAACAAATCGCATATCTGTTCCTCGGTAACGTCGGTATCCTCCACTGTGTCGTGAAGAGCAGCGGCAGCCAGAAGTTCCTGGTCGGCAGTAATGGTAGCGACCACGGCAACGGCTTCCATCGGATGAACTATATAGGGGAAGCCCTTGCCTCTCCTTTCAACTCCGGCGTGGGCATCAACTGCAAATTTTATCGCCTTATCCAAAAGCGTCGTATCGATCCGTTTCTCACTCATTGCTGTTTCTATTAAGAAATTCCAAATTGGAGGCTACGTCCAAAACCCTTTTCGCCCGCTCCCGATTATGCTCGTTCACCCCTCCCAGAGTCTCAAACATACGCACAAGTCCATCCAGACCCGAGCCACTCTTCAGGATGTACACAAAACACAGGTTCTGGACACCAATGCTCGATGAAATGATATCTATGTCGGTAGATGCCAGCTGGGAAAGGGCAAGCTGGTATGCATCGTCGGCATTCTCAACTATGAATCTGGAAAGATCTCCCAAAGTGCGGAGCCGCAAATCCTTGAAGACCTTAAGATAGGGAACCAGTGAAACGTTCACGATTTCAGCCTGGTTGATACGGGCGATTCTGTCGTTCAGTTTCTCGAAAGGCTTCTTTTCGAGGAACGCACGGAATGAATCTCCGTCCAGAAGGACATCGTCGAGCCTCCCTCCACTCACCAGAGATTCGATTTTATGGCGGTAAGCCGAGATGCTGGCTCTGATGTTGCTGAACTGTTCGTCGGCAAGTTCAAGTATTCCGGCAAGCCGGTTCAATGCCCGAAGGTATTCTGAAGGCACTTCGATCCCCGATTTGTAACCGGTATCGTGATACATATTGGCCCAAACGTGCTGCAAAGCGGTACGCATCTGCAATTCGAACCTTATTTCGTTGATCAACGGGCACTGCGGATCGTAATACAGGGATTTGGGGATACTGCAGATATAATGCAGCGAATTGTAACCGAAGCTGTCCAGTTCGTGCATCTTACGCTTATCCACACTGTTCTTCCAGTCTATGATGAACAATTTGTCCACGAGAGCCGAAATCATATCCACTTCGTCGTTGTAGAAGGTAATTACCCTTGCCCCGACGATATCGGTCAGATCCATTATAGACGAATACTTGCTGCCTTTGATCGAGAGTTTGACCGCAAGACTCTTCTCTGTCTTGATTCTGGATTCGAGAGCCGTAATGTACAGACCTTTTTCCGATACAGCCTTCTCAATAGTATCCCGAACTATGGCCTCCATCTTCTGATAAACGGTGTAGTTCGCACGATACGCGTCAAGAATCAAGCTCTCACGTATGTCCAAGCCGTAATATTCCATATAACTTTTAATCAAGCAAATTTAGTTAAAAATATTATATTTTTATAATTTTGTCTTTCACTTGAAGTGGCCACAACATTAACATCGGAACATTATGAAAAAAACCGCCTTGATTCTGGCCTGCCTGATTCTTTTCGGCACAGCCTACGCACAACCGGCAAAATGGATTACATTGAATGGAAGAACTGTCGAAAACAGTTGGATCTGTTTCAGAAAAGACTTCACTGCGACCGGACCGGTTCCATCGACAGTTACGGCAAAGATTGCCGTCGACAGCAAATACTGGTTATGGATAAACGGCAGGGAGGTGATTTTCGAAGGAGGACTTAAAAGAGGACCGAAACCCGACGCAACCTATTATGACGAAGTTGACATTGCCCCTTACCTCCTGCCGGGAGAAAATAAAATCGCAGTACTTCTATGCTATTTCGGCAAAAACGGATACTCCCACGCCAGCTCAGGACTCGCCGGCCTTTATTTCGATGCGCCCGGAATAGGTCTCAAATCCGACTCCAGCTGGCTAAGCTGCAAAAACGAGGCGTACGGGACAACCTCCGC
The DNA here is from genome assembly GCA_045599225.1 of Candidatus Cryptobacteroides sp. GTDB lineage: Bacteria > Bacteroidota > Bacteroidia > Bacteroidales > UBA932 > Cryptobacteroides. The sequence continues at coordinate 39,670 of JAZRVN010000012.1, read as the reverse complement.
GCCCGTTCCCAACTACCGTCTCCCGGAATCCAACATACGTTACGACGCGAGACTGGATATGCCCGGCTGGCAAACTGAGACGCCCTCATACTTCACTGCATCGAAAGAGGTCTGTGAAAGCGGCGGAAAACCCTGGGGCGAACTTGTCAAAAGACCTATTCCACAGTTTCGCAACTACGGCATCACCGAGGCTGAATACACCAGGGAAGACGACCTCATTACCGTTAAACTGCCCGACAATATTCAGTTCACTCCCGTATTCGAACTGGAATCAAAATACGGCGGAGAACTGGTTGACATCCGCACCAACCACAGTTTTGCAGGTGCTACCTGGAACATTCGCGCCGAATACGTCACGAAGCCCGGAAAACAGTGTTATGAAAGCCTGGGATGGATGAACGGGGAGACGCTTTTCATCCGCCTCGACAAAGGAATCAAAGTCAACAAAGTAGGCTACCGCCGCACCGGGTATGACGTTTCCGACCAAAGTGAATTCCACTTCGACAATCCTTTTTTCGAACGTTTTTGGGAAAAGGGTATAAGCACACTGCTCGTGAATATGAGGGACAACTTCTTCGACTGCCCCGACAGAGAACGCGCACAGTGGTGGGGTGACGTGGTAGTTCTTATGGGCGAATGCTTCTATGCCCTCGACCCCAAAATCGACCTTCTTATCTACAAGGCCATTCACGAACTTTGCGACTGGCGCAGTTCCGAAGGAGTGCTGCGAAGCCCTGTACCCACAGGACTAGGAGTGAGCGAACTTCCCGGCCAGATGCTGGCCTCCATCGGGCCTTACGGCTTCTGGAACTACTATATGAACACCGGCGACATCGAAACCCTGAAGTATGTTTACCCGATTGTCAAAAAATATCTTTCCCTTTACAGACAGGACAGCAACGGCCTTACCGAATTCCGGAAAACCGGATGGAACTGGGGAGACTGGGGGTTTGAGAAGGATATGACTCTCATTTATGCCGGTTGGCACGCTCTGGCTCTGCAGAGCGCTCAGAAAATGGCTTCCGAACTCGGATATGAGGCCGAGGCCGATGAATTCGCATCCAAGTACCGCGCGCTAAAGAGAGGATTCAACCGCTGCTGGAAAGACGGAGCATACCGCAGTCCCCACTACGAAGGAAAGACCGACGACCGCGTCCAGGCGCTTGCTGTTCTCTCCGGTATAGCCTCTCAAAGCAAATACCCGCAGATTTTCTCCACCCTGAAGGCCGAAGAACACGCTAGCCCGTATATGGAAAAATACGTTATGGAGGCACTCTTTAAAATGGGATACGGCGACTATGCCCTGGAAAGGACCGAGAAGCGTTTCAATGCAATGGTAAACAATACAGAGTACGCAACTCTGTTTGAAGGATGGGAGATTGGCAGCGCCGATTTCGGCGGCGGCACTACGAACCACGCCTGGTCGGGAGGCACCATTACGGTACTCGCAAGCGAAATGTGCGGCATCAAGCCCACCAGGGCCGCCTGGGAAGAGTTTGAAATCCGTCCGGCAAAGGCTACCGCAGGACACAGTTACAGCATCTGCTTCCCAACTGTCAAAGGAATGGTAAAATCCGACTGGAAAGCCGACAGCGGCAAATGGACAATCAGTGTTCCCGATGGATGCAAGGCCAAAGTCTATATTCCCGGAAAGAGCGGTTTTACCGTTTACACCGGCGGAGAACATACCATAACCTGTCCCTCCGGCAAATGACTATAGAACCCATAGCGACTTACTCGACCCTGCTGCAGGAAAAATTCGGGCTCCCACGTCAGGCCGGACTGGCCGATTCCCTCGAAGGGGTTGTAAGACTGAAGGGGGAATGGGCTTGCGCCGATTCCCTCAGAGGTCTGGAGGAGTTCTCTCACATCTGGCTTATCTGGGGCTTTCATCTCAACCCACCGACGAGAAACTGTACCGTACGTCCGCCGCGCCTTGGCGGAAACAGCAGGAAAGGAGTTTTTGCTTCGCGGTCTCCATACCGGCCGAACGGACTTGGAATGTCGGCCGTGGAAGTAGTAGCGATTGACTTTGAAAAAGCGCAGATAAAAGTCCGGGGGGCCGATCTTGCGAACGGCACTCCGGTTTATGACATCAAACCATATATCCCCTACTCCGACAGCATACCTCAAGCCAGTCCGGGATACACTTCCCTAAAATGGAAAGAACTCGACGTTAAGTTTCCGGAAGAGACGGACAGGATTTTCGGGGAGGGAGAAAAAGAAGCCCTGCGTCAGATTCTGTCCCTGGATCCGCGTCCGCACTATCAGAACGACCCTCAAAAAGAATACGGTCTGCTGTTCGCAGACCGCAATGTAAGATTTGCCGTATCAGACAACGTCGTAGAGGTTCTCAGCTTCGAAGAGCGCTCATAAGAACCTCACTGAGTGTAGGATGCGCGTGGATTATCCACCGGGCTTTTTCCAAATCGGCTCCCAAGGAGATAAGGGTTGCGGCTTCGGCAATCAAAGTGGATGCACTCTCACCAAGGATGTGGCAACCTATGATTTTACCGTTTTCATCGCATAAGACTTTGCAAAGGCCTTCGGTCTGAGCGGATGACACGGCTTTTCCGTTTGCCCTGTAAAAGGATTTATGAACCGTGAAGGATATTCCTTCCGCCTTGCAGTCTTCCTCCGACAAACCCACAGTTGCCAGTTCCGGAGAGGTGAAGACCACAGCAGGCACACATCCGAAATCTATCGAGTCCTTTACACCGGTAATATCGTTGAGTGCCCTCAGGCCCTGCGAAGATGCCACGTGCGCAAGCATATAGCCGCCTGATACATCCCCCACCGCGTATATGTCGGGAACATTTGTGCGCATAGCGGAATCCACCTTGATTCCCCTACGGTCAAACTCCATCGCAATATCGGCAAGATTCAGACTCTCCACATTGGGACGCCTACCAACCGCCATCAGCACCTTGTCGGCAGAAATGAAATTCTCATTCTCCTTAAGCAGATACCTGACCTCCAGGTTTCCTTCCGGGGATTTCGAAATACCGCTGACAGATGCCCCGAGAATGAAAGAAATACCGCTGCGGCTCAACTGCTGTTTCAGTCGTTTTGCCATATCGGAGTCGAATCTGGGCAGAATGCCAGGACAATATTCTACAACTGTGACTTCACTTCCGAGTTTGTTGTAAATGCAGGCGAACTCAAGTCCTATGACTCCTCCGCCAATGATTACAAGTTTTCCGGGGACTTGGTCCTCGCTCAGCATCTGCGACGAATCAACGGCAAGTTCGCTGCCCGGAACAGGAAGGAAAGCGGATACCGAACCCGTAGCTATGATTATCTTATCTGCCGATATGACTTTTTCACCCACCTTTACGGTGTGGGCATTTACAAAAGACGCCTTGCCATAAATCAGCTCGACATTCTTAAGAAGACTTTCAATGCCTGATTGCAACTGTGAAACCACCGACGCCTTGCGTTCGAGTGCAGCTGTAAGATCCAGGGACTGTTCGCAACAGCAGTGAATCAGGGTTTTGGTAGGGATACAGCCTTCGTTCAGACAGGTACCGCCCAAGGGGCCTTCAGTCACCAAAGTAACCATCAATCCCCGCCTGGCAGCCTCAAGGGCAGTCTCATACCCTCCCGGGCCTGCTCCAATAATCAACAGATGCATTTCATACAGATTTAGTCCATTTCAAAACCGGTTGCCTTGCAGCGGCTGTTTCGTCCGGCCTTCCTATAGGAGTATTATGCGGTGCGGTATGCAACAGTTCAGGATCGCGCGCCGCTTCCCGTGCAATTGTTCTCATCACTTCTATAAAGGCGTCCAGGGTCTCCAGCGATTCGGTTTCGGTGGGTTCTATCATCAAAGCCTGATGGAAAAGCAACGGGAAATAGATTGTTGGAGCGTGGAAGCCATAATCGAGCAGTCTCTTTGCAACGTCAAGTGTGGTTGCTCCCGGGACATCACCGTGCGCTCCGTCATCGATAAGTCCGTCGAACACGAACTCGTGCTTGCAGATGCATTCGAGAGGAAGTTTATAGCAATCCTTGAGAGATTCCTTGATATAGTTTGCACTCAAAGTCGCAAAACGTCCCGCCATAGGAACGTTCTCCTTGCCGAGCATAAGAATGTATGCATATGCCTTGAGGATAACGCCGAAGTTGCCGTGGAAACCGGATACACGCAGTTCGCCCTTATTGCCGAATTCCGGCAGGAATTCCACCAGATGGGGTGCTACTCCCACAGGCCCGCTTCCGGGGCCACCGCCACCGTGAGGGGTACTGAATGTCTTGTGCAAATTCAGGTGCATTACGTCAAATCCCATATCTCCGGGACGAACGACTCCCAGCAGAGGGTTCATATTGGCCCCGTCGTAATAGAGCAGGCCTCCGCATCCGTGAACCAGCGACGCTATCTGCGCGATGTTCTTTTCGAAAAGACCGAGAGTATTGGGATTGGTCATCATTATTCCGGCTATCTGCGGGCCCAGCAAAGGCCTGAGGGATTCCACGTCCACAAGGCCGTCGGGCCCTGACTTGACCTCCACCACTTCCAGGCCGCATACGGCGGCCGAAGCCGGATTTGTGCCGTGGGCACTGTCGGGGACGATAATCTTGGTACGGGCAAAATCTCCACGGCTCATATGATACTGTCGGATGAGCATCAGACCAGTAAGTTCTCCGTGCGCACCTGCACAGGGCTCAAAGGTGAAATGGGACATTCCGGTGAGTTCTGCAAGAGCCCTGTCCATTCCCTCGAATATTTTCTTTATTCCGGGAACGGCACTGTCGGGTTCCAGCGGATGAATTCCACCGAACATCCCGGGAATTTCCTCATTTATCTTCGGATTGTATTTCATTGTACAGCTGCCCAAGGGATAGAATCCGGTATCAACTCCGAAGTTCATCTGACTCAGGTTTGTATAATGCCTTACAACGTCCGGTTCGCTCAGGCTGGGAAGCTCCAGTGGAGTCTTGCGCCCCACGGAGTCGGGAAGGTGCAAAGAGGGAGCGTCGGGCAGGCTGAATGCGCTTCTGCCCTCCCTCGAAAGTTCGAATATAAGTTTGTCGTAATATCTCATATCAATCGCCTCCTATATTGAACGCGCAACTTGCACAATTGTTTCCAGATCTTCCTTGCGGGCCTTTTCAGTACAGCAGAAGGAAACGTATCCTTCCTTGGTTTGTACGGCAGAGAAAATACCCTGCTCAAGCAACGCCTCCTGTAAAGTCCGGGCATCGACCAGAGGCTTGAGGCAGAATTCCTTGAGGAAGGGCTGACCCTCGAACGGGTCTTCGAACCGTCCGGTTTCCATCAGAGAGTCGTGCAGACTGTGCGCTGAGGCATAACTCAGTTCGTTCACCCGTTTCAGACCTTCGGTCCCCATAAGGGAGAGATAAACTGTGCACCAAAGCGCCATCAGCGATTCATTGGAACAGATGTTCGAGGTTGCCTTCTCTCTGCGGATGTGCTGTTCCCTTGCTTGAAGGGTAAGGACGAAGCAGCGCTTGCCGGAGGCATCGGTCGACTGACCGACGATTCTTCCGGGAAGTTTTCTCATAAGAGAGTGCGTGCAGCTCATAAATCCTACGTACGGGCCTCCGTAACAGAGCGGGATGCCAAGACTCTGCCCATCTCCCACAGCAATGTCGGCTCCCCATTCTGCAGGGGACTTCACAACGGACAGAGCCGACGGATCACAGTACATTGCCAGCAAAGCTCCGGCATCGTGAGTAGCCTGAGCCAGGGACGAATGGTTTTCTATTATGCCGAAACGGTTGATTGAAGGAACAATCACTCCGGCAAGATCCAGTGTTCCCTCGCATACCGTTTCCATAACGTCGTAGGTTTCCACCAGATTGATTCCGGCAAAGCGGGCGTAGGTCCGCATAGTCTGCAGCACATTCGGCAACAGGGTTTTGGAAGCGACGACAGTATTGCGCTTGCGGCTGGCCGCAACGCACATACGCATTGCCTCGGCAGCAGCAGTTGCTCCATCGTACATCGAAGCGTTGGCTACGTCAAGACCGGTGAGATTGCATATCATCGTCTGCCACTCGAAGATGTAGCGGAGCGTTCCCTGTGAAATCTCGCACTGATAGGGAGTGTATGCCGTGAGAAATTCGCTCCGGGACGTAATATATGAAATCACGGCCGGAGAATAATGGTCATAAGCGCCCAATCCGGCATAAACCCGGAGTTTGGGATTTGCAAGAGAGAGAGACTCGAAAAAATCACGAACCTCCTGCTCGCTCATCGCGGACGGGAGGTCATAATCATCGCCCTTTCTAATGAATTCCGAAGGCACATCGGCGTATAGGTCGTCCAGTTTTGCGGCTCCCACACGCTCGAGCATCTTGCGGATATCTTCCTCAGTATGAGGAAAATAGGCAAAGGTACCCATATTTTTATTTTGCTATGAATTCCTGATAGGCGGCACAGTTCAGGAGGTCGCCGAGTTCTCCCTTGTCCATCATCTCCACCTTGATTATCCAAGCCATATAAGGGTCCTGGTTAATCAGTTCGGGAGCATCTTCCAATTCCACATTGCAGGCAACGACAGTTCCGCTTACAGGACTGTAAAGTTCGCTGGAAGCCTTCACACTCTCAAGTGCTCCGAAATCCTCGCCCTTTGTAACTTCATCACCTTCGGAAGGCATATCCACATAGGTAATGTCTCCCATCTCACTCTGAGCGAAATCGCTCACTCCTATGATGGCAACGTTGCCATCTACTTTTACCCATTCGTGTGACTCGCTGTAAAGCAGTCCTTCTACAATTTTACTCATTGCTGTTTCTTATAGTTGGTTTTATAAAATCTTTTCTTCACTACTACGGCTTCAAATGTCTTGTGACGCACCTGAACCTGAACCCTTGTATCCAGAGAAGAGTATGCCGCATCAATAAGAGCAAAACAAAGGCTCTTGTCCAGCGAAATGCTGCGATAACCGGTTGTTACCACACCTATGGCGGCACCTTCCGAATTAAGAACCGGGTATCCGGCACGGGGAATAGCCTTGTCGAAGAGTTCAAGTCCTGCAAGCTTTCGGGTTACACCATTGGTTTTCTGGTTCAAAACAGCCTCGGAGCCTATGAATCCGCCTTGTTTTTCCGGTTTGCAGAAAATGGAAAGACCTGCCATTACAGGAGAGATGTCTTCGCCGAGTTCATCGCCGTAAAGGGGAAGACCGGTTTCGAAGCGCAGGGTATCGCGGCAACCTAGTCCGCAGGGTTTCACGCCCCCTTTAAGAAGGATATCCCACATTTTGCATATCACCTCAGGGCTGGAGTAAAGCTCGAAGCCGTCCTCACCGGTATATCCCGTACGGCTGACAATCAGCCTTGCATTGTCGTAAACAGTATCACAGAATTCGTAGAACAGCAGTCCGCCGCAGCAATCCAAGCCCAACAGTCTTTCCAGAACGCTTTGCGAATCCGGTCCCTGAACCGCAATCTGCCCCCAATCTTCCGATGCATTTTCTATGTGTACGTCGTATCCCCCGGAATTGGCTGTGAGCCAATCGAAATCCTTTTCGATATTGGAAGCGTTGACTACCAAAAGATAGCAGTTGTCCTTAAACTCCTTGTACACGAGTATGTCGTCGACGGTTCCTCCGTGCGGGTACAGCATCATACCGTAAAGGACGGAACCAGCTTTCTGAGCGGTAACGTCATTGGTAAAGACGCGGTTTACAAAGGCAAGCGCATCCTTCCCGCTTACGAAAATCTCTCCCATATGAGAAACGTCGAACATCCCTGCCGAGTTTCTTACGGCATTGTGCTCGTCGATGATTCCGGAATACTGTATGGGCATATCGAACCCTGCAAAAGGACTCATTCTGGCCCCAAGCGAAATGTGACTGCCGTGAAGGCAGGTGGTTTTTAATTGAGCTTCCATAATTCTTTCAAAAGTAAGAAAACCGACTCAAAAAAGCAAGCCGGGAATCATAAAATACCGTTCCTTATGAAGTTTTCGGAAAGATATTCCTTTTCTATGGCGCAGATTGCAGTTTCGGCCCGGGGACCCAATTCGAGCGAAGAATCGCAGAAGCGTGAAAAGAGGGCTTCGCGGATTACGGATTCATCGGCCGTAAGGCCAAGTTCCCGAAGGGATGCGACCCTCTGACGAACGCTTTTTACCCCGTGGGATTCGAGTTTCGATGTCGGTGGAGTAATGGAGTTCTGAAGTTTTTCGAAATCCATATCCACGATGAGCGTCCCGTGTATAATGGAGCATCCGCCGCACAGGAAACAGGCATTTCCGCTCACCTTACGCTCCCCCACCAGTACATCGTTATTCCGGGAACTTACTGCCTGAAGGCCAAGGGAACGAAGGGCATCCACAAGGGTATCGAGGTAGCGCCGGAAAGCATTCCCGACATTGCCATCACCGGTCACACAGGAAAGCATAAGATTACCTCTGTCGGAATAGACGCAACCGCCCCCGCTCTTTCTGCGATACACCTGGATGGAATTCCGGCGGCAATAGTCCAGGTTCACCTCGGAAGCCATATCCTGATTGCGTCCGAAAATCACGGTCGGGGCGCTGGTCCATATAAAAAAGCCTTCGGTTCCCGTCCTGGCAAGGTATTCCTCCACTGCCAGAAAATACACGAGCCGTCGGTCCGACTGACCGGGGACTATAATTCTTTTCATTATTTGAGAATTTCGAGATCCTTCTTGAGCAGCATCCCGGGTTCCATCCTGGCCACGTTCTGAAAAAGTTTGACCTGCCATCCCAATGACAGATGGACCTTGTCTTCGTGCTTCCCCTTCCGCCACCATTTGTAGAATCCGACGGGATCGTTCTCGTAAGGTATCCTGGCCACAATACCTGTGCCGTAACCGGGAAAATCTATTACCAGGCTCAGACCCATAAAACGTTTGAAATAATCGGGATCAGCCCTTCTGAGCTTACTCATCAGGGGACTCATAACTTCGTTTTCGTCGACCCGGAGAACCTTTTCGCGGATGATCATACGGTGAATCCGAACGGGGTCTTCGTTGAGCCAGGCCCCTACTCTGAGGGTCTTGCAACCGTTCTCATCCTCGAGAGTAAGGTAATCCATAGAATAGTATGTCTTTTCCGAATCCAGAGGATATATATTCTCTTCCATAACCATCCGACAATGAAATCTGCGTACAAAAATAGCAAAAAAATCCCATTTTTTTAATAGATTCTCATTGGAAAATGCTAGTCGGTAACCCACCTTGCGGTGTAAGCGTTCATAGCCTCGGAGGCCTGTGCCGGAGACATCTTCAGCAATTTCTTCTCAAATCTCTTCTGGTTTCGGAAAAGTTCCTTCTGAACAGGTTCTATTGCAGCCTTTCGGGCATCAATCCTGTTTGAATAGTCGGAGAGCAAATCCTGCCAGCGGTCGGCATATATCCAGTATTTCATATCGGGATATCTTTCCCGCAGAGTCTTTCCGTCAATCACCTGGTTCCCATCCGAGAAATGCTTTTGAGCGGCCTCCTCGGCAGTTGCCATTCTCTGATACCCCTGCGGAGCCTTGGTCATACCCAGATACCAGGGAACGTGAACCTCGGCGCACGGCTTACCCTGGGCATTCCACATAACACAACCGACAGACAGAGGCATATTGGGACGAAGCTGGAAAATAGTGGACAGATTGGTATCGAATGCGCATACTCCGGACGGGTGAGAACCATCGGCACGAGCCTCCCTGTGAAGAGACAGCAGCTGCCGCATATCGGCAACCGAAAGTTTCCTGTTGGGCTTCACTGCAAAAGGAACATTGTTCACGTCATACCTGGTTCCGAGTTTTTCCATAACCAAAGTATGTCTGGGCACATTATGGTCCGAAACCAGCACCTCAGGCTTGGCATAAGCCTTTCTGAAATTGAACTCCCCGTCGGTTTCGGGATTGTACCATCCCCTCTCGACCGCATATTCTATAAGGTCTGCGCTCCCGGCAAAGTTTTCGGTATCGGAAAGGTCAACCCTACCTATGGTATAATAGTTGGGAACGGAAGCGACCATATCGTCGGGAACCCTCTGGGCAACCCAATGATGCCCCTTTACAACGTTGACCATCCAGCCTTCGTGGGGGTCGGCAACGGCATAGGTACGGCCGCTGGCACGGTAACCGTATTTTTCCATCTCCCTGGCAATGATTCTGATAGCATCACGAGCCGACGTGGCTTCCTGCCAAACGCGGAACCTCAGTTCGTACACGATTCCACCCTCGTTGAAGTCGTCCCTGTCTTCCTTGGACTGACATCCGTCGGAGGCGATGCATACGCCGTATTTGTTAATGAATCCGTCAGAAACGGACATTCCGGGCATCTCGGCCCATATTCCGTTCTCGCAAACGTTCATACTGATCAGATAGTCCCCGTCGTCCTCGTTGTGGGCGAACAAAACGGAACCGTCCTTTGTCGTTTTGTTTCCCGCTATGATACTGAAGCAGTTACGGTCGGCATCGATGTTGTCACAGGATACCTGTGCAAAAGCGGGGAAAGCAGCGCAGAGCAGTATTCCCGCAACAATGAATCTTTTTTTCATATCTTGAGTTTTATATGTATTCTGGAGAGAAGTCCGGTTATAAAGATGATTACAAAGGCCAATACCATAGATTTGCAAAGCCCCGGGATGCCGGTCCTCAGAAATTCAGGATAGGAAAGACAGAGCAGCTGCTGTACACTGTACCATAACGTGGGGATGAGGTAGCAGGTAAGGGTAGCCTTGCCCGCCGGTTCTATCGGCTTTGCCCAGGCTGTCTTTCTGACCACGTCGCATACAAGGTAGAGGACTGCGAGGACAATCAGATAATAGAAAAGACTGCCGAAGGCCCAGGTGGGAGTAGCTCCGATCTTCGAGCATATCCAGAAGTTGTGGCAGAGCATTTCGGCCGACTTCATAAGCAAAGCGCCGCAAAGCATTATCCCAATGAAATTGTAAGGCTTTCTGTCACGGGCGAAGCGAGTCATAAGCACAGCGGCAAGCACACCCGAATAAACAAGGACGGGATGAGTCCATCCGCCGGGGTAAAAGCCCAGAGGCTTCCATCCTGCATTGAGCCCTATCATGAGGCCTATGAACAACAGCCAAAGCAGGGCATTGCGGCCGGGACGCTGCCTGCAGAGCAGATATGCCAGGGCGCAAGCCAGATATGCCCAGCCTATCAGTCCAAGGATACCCCACCACTTGGGTTGAAGCGGATGTCCGAAGGCATACCTGTAGGTTATCAGTCCCGCAAGCAGCAGTACACCGGCAATCCTGAGTATCCTGAAAAGGGTCTTTTTCGACCCTTCGGAATCGGGATAGACGTTCCAAACAAGGAAGAAGCCGATTACCATCAGAATCTGAAAGACCTTGGCATTGAGGCCCCCCTCGATACTTCCGCAGTTCATAGAGAAAAGGCCCATCACTATCAGGGCGAAGGAACGTGCGACAATGTGGGAGATTACTTCCAGTACCGACTGTCCCTTTTTGAATCTGCCTTCGATTGCAAAAGGAAGAGATAATCCCACGCAGAACAGGAATGAAGGGAAAACCAGGTCAGAGAAGCCCATCATATCCTCTGACATCTTTGCGTGGCCCAGCCAGTGAGGGATTCCGGCCATACCTGCAAAATCATTTACCCATAGCATCATAAGCATTGTAAATGCTCTGAAAATGTCTATTGAAGCGATTCTTTTCATATTGGTTGGTTTGTATTTCAGTTTAAAGTGAGCAGGGATCGACATCGATTACCGCCCCGCGAGGTGCGTTTTTCAACAGTTCAAATTTACGTTTTTCCAAATCGGCGTCCTTTGCCAGAAAATGGCTTTCGCACACTTCCCCGTTCCGTATCCGCACTTCCCGGGTGAATGGAGGAAGCGAGAATTCCCTGCGTTGGGAAAACATCGTCTTCAGGGCAGTTTCAGCGTCGAATACATAATGTCCCGACTCCGAAGTCTGAATCAGCAGCTCCGAGCATTGGCGCTTAAGTCGCTCTATCTGGCGGAAAGCATATTCGTCGGCCCTGAAATCCTGTTTCGAAAGCAGGTAATCAACATTAAAAAGAAGGACCAGGGAATATTTTGAAAGTTCTTTGCGGTCCGCCTTCCATAAGGACATCGAATTGATTTTCGTCCCGGCGGAAGGGAAATTCTTCCGGGCTTCGATTTCAATGTCGGAAGTATCTTTCCACGGTTGCAGCAGAAGGACTCTACCATTTTCCCGGAGAGTTGACTCGATTCCGGCAAGAGCTATCCTGGAAAAATTTCCCACCATTCCGTTTTTGAGCCTTTCCCGGGAAGTGTCAATGATTTCAAATTTTCCTGTGAGAGGGGAATCTCTGAGCTCAATTCGTTTCAACCGACCCGCCGAGCAGTTGTACAGTGACTCCAATGAAGGATATTCCGCACAAAGAAGCAACGGAGCCTTCCATATTTTCGCAAGCACAAAGGCAACGTCCCTTGCGTTGTAGAAGGGAGGACGGAAGTTCTGCTTGAAATCCTGACTGAATTCGTCATCCACAATCACAAGGCCCAGATTACCGAAGGGAAGGAACACAGCAGGGCTTTCGCCTTCGACAAGCAGCGGCCCGGATGTCCTTACAAGATGAACGGCATTTCTCTTCTGGGCGGGTGAAAGCGACGAAGAATAACACAGGGCCCCGGAGAGTGTGGGAGCATCCACCGACGGTCTTAACACGAGCACATCCCTTCCGCTTTCGAGGGTGCGTCGGGAAAGTTCCTGAAAAATAAGCCGGCGGGAAGTTCCTGCACAGAGCAACACTTTCGTGCCCTGGTCAAAGGCTTCCAAAACTGTTAGAACAGTCTGCTTTAATATGGCAGACAAATGCGGTTTCTGAATGTTTACCCGGGCATTTGAAGCAAGTCTTTTGATTGTTGCAAGAGGTGGTTTTTCCAAAGCGTACGCCGGGCTTGCAACCTTGCAAACCTCCCCCAAGGGACAAAGATAATAGCGGCTCACGAATTCCCACAGTTCGAATTCCTCCTCAGATACGGGAGGAAAATCCAAGACCTCGGCAACCGGAAGTATCCTTCCCGAATCAGCATCCGGTGTATCGTCGGGCCCCAGCACCACTCCAACATACTCCCTAGAGGCAAAGGGCACTCTGACGCGACTTCCTTTCGTTACCGACATTCCTTCAGGCAAGGAATAGGTAGGCGTCCAGTTCAAATTGAGCGGAAGCAGCACCTTTATATGGGAGGATTCGTGAGCAGGCATACAGTCTTTGAGGCATCTTCGGTTCAATTAGCGAAGATAATAAAAATGTATGTGGTAAAATAATTTTGCGGATTAAAAAAATTGCGTATCTTTGCATTCCCAAATAACGGGGTGCTGTAGCTCAGGTGGTAGAGCAAGGGACTGAAAATCCATGTGTCGGCGGTTCAACTCCTCCCAGCACCACTTTCCGGTGGGTTCGTATAACGGTTAGTACTCAAGATTCTCAATCTTGCAATATGGGTTCGATTCCCGTACCCACTACAAAAAAGAGCATCGCAGCGCGGTGCTCTTTTTCGTATCCACTGTGTTAGGGGACGGGGCGGACCATCGAAGTACAGCAGGCAGACTCGTCAACTACAATTTGCTCTCGCAAAACACTTCGCTGGTGATGCCAGTTAATCAAAGAATTTTGCAAAGGGGAAACGGTCCTCTACATCCTTACGGCGTTCCTCTTCCCTGCCGGTTGCTTTCTTTTTCTTCCTGGGTTTGGAGATGGGGAAATCGTCATAGCAGGAGCGGGCCAGGGAGCACAGGCGCTGTGCGCCGATGGAATCGTCGATCACTACAAACAGTTTCGACCCGGGAAACAGTTCCCGCCGCGGGGCATCGGGCAGAAGACGGTCAACCGCTGGCCCGGGTTCCCACAGGAAAGTGTCCTCGAATATGAATCCGAGCACCTTCCCGGCCATATGCAAAACATATCCGCCGAACATCTTCCGCGCGCTCACCACATCGAGCGAGCGGAATTTTTCCATAATAAAATCGAGATACTCGTCAGTCACCTTCATAACTCTGCCGTATTTTCACGTCCAAATATCAACATAATTTCTTATTTTTGTGAGATTTTTGTCGGAAACTTCCGGCAGGAAGTTATTTTAAACTCATAAAAATGGCACTCATCAAATCCATTTCAGGAATCCGCGGAACAATAGGCGGACCCGCAGGGGAAGGTCTTACCCCCATAGACATTGTCAAATTCACATATTCATACTGCAAAACCCTCCCTTTAAGGAAAGCGCAGCCTAACAACGGAGACAAATACACCATAGTTGTAGGGAAGGACGGACGCATAAGCGGCTCTATGGTAGAGCAGCTTGTTTGCGGAGCCCTTACAGCCTGCGGCGTTAACGTGATAAAGTGCGGTTATGCCAGCACTCCAACGACAGAGATGGCAGTGAGGTTCGCCAACGCCGACGGCGGAATCATCATCACCGCCTCCCATAACCCTCGCGAGTGGAATGCTCTCAAGCTTCTAAACGAAGAGGGCGAGTTTCTCACGGCCGTCCAGGGAAAAGCAATCCTGGATCTCGCGCAGAAAAACGAATTCCGTTTTGCAAAGGTCGACAAACTGGGCACCATTACCGAGCACGACTACACCGACGAGCACATCAAGGCCGTGCTGAGCCTCAAAGCCGTTGACGTCGAAGCCATCCGCAACGCCAAGTTCAAAGTTGCCCTGGATGCCATCAACTCGGTTGGCGCCGACATTATGCCCAAACTCCTGAAGGAACTCGGAGTCGAATGCATTCTTCTGAACGGAGACATCACCGGAGAATTCGCACACAACCCAGAACCTCTGCCCCAGAACCTTACCGCCCTCAGCGACGCTGTCATCGAGAATCACGCCGACCTTGGAATCAGCGTCGATCCCGATGTCGACCGTCTTGCCTTCATCTGCGAAAACGGCGAACCCTTCGTAGAAGAGAATACGCTCGTAGCCGTAGCCGACTATCTTCTCGAAAAGGCCAAGGCCGAAGGAAGCAGCAACCTTATAACGGTTTCCAACCTTTCGTCGTCCCGCGGACTACGGGATGTTACCGAAGCTCATGGAGGCACTTATTATGCATCTGCCGTAGGAGAAGTGAACGTTACTACAAAGATGCACCAGATTGGCGCTCTTATAGGCGGAGAAGGGAATGGAGGCGTAATATACCCCGAAATCCATTACGGACGCGACGCTATGGTAGGAGTAGCCCTCTTCCTGAGCCATATCGCCCATAAAGGTATCAAAGTGAGCGAGTACAAAAAGACTCTGCCGGAATACTGCATCGACAAGAACAGAATCGAACTTACCGACAAAGACCTCGCGGAAAAGATTCTGCAGGTTGTCAAAGACTATTACAGGAACGAGAGGGTTAATGCATTGGATGGAGTCAAGGTCGATTTTGAAAGCGAACGGAAGTGGGTTATCCTGCGACGCTCCAACACAGAACCCATTATTAGGGTTTACTCCGAAGCTCCTACGATGGAGGCCGCCAAGGCACTTTCCAATGAAGTCATTTCAATTGCTAATACAATCATCAACAATAACATCAAATAATGTTTTCATTCAGGACAACCCCTCTACGCGACCAGTTGGACAAAACTCTCCGGGACGGCAGAGTGGGTTGTTTCTGCACCCAGAACTGCTGGGACCCCAAAAGCGGAGAATATACCTGGGAGATATTTGCCGGGAGAGGCAATCTGGCCAGAATGTTCACGCCAGCCACAACGGAGCTTACTCCCCTCACCTCGCATTTTGACTTCTCACAGGAAGACCTCGAGAACCTTGACGCAATTGTAGTGGAGATTCAGGACGTCGGATGCAGGTACTTCAATTACACCCGCGACGTAATGCGGCTGCTTCTGTTCCGTTCCCGTATGGAAGAGGGGCCGTCGATTTACATTGTGGACCATCCCAACCCTGCCGGCAGAACCGTCGAAGGCAGTATGCCCACAACCCTGGACACAGAGTTGTGGATACCTGTGGTTGCACACCGCCACGGGCTTACCCTGGGCGAACTCTGCCACTACTACTATCACGAGAATTCAGATTCATTTCCGCTGCATATAATATCGGCCAATGCGTTGGAAGCCAGCTCCATACTTATGCCTTGGACAATCGCTCCCGCATCGGATATCCCGGGCTTTTTCACCTGCGCGCTATACTCCGGAGGCGGACTGTGGAACAACACGACCATCACTCCGGGAATAGGCACGGCAAGGCCCTATGAATACATTGGAGCACCTTTCATAACCGCCGCCGACACTCAGCATATCCCCTGCCCGGACGGCGCGCTTATGCGTCCCTGCAGTTTCACTCCTGCCGCCGGCCGGTACAAAGACGAGCGCTGCGCAGGTTATCAGATTATCCTTCGTCCCGGAGCCCAATACCACTCGCTGTTGCACACCCTGCAGCTGATGAGATATTTCAGCGAACGCTATTCGCAGTTCGAGATGCTCCCGCAGCTGTTCATAAAGATCGCCGACCCCGTAATAGAAGCTTACCTGCGTGGGGAAATCACCTTCGACATTGTACAGGAACACGTCAAGGGAGAGGAACAGAGATGGATAAGGAAAGCGAAACGGTTCTGCCTGTACGGGGACGCTCCTTTAAGAATCAAGTAAATTTGCTTTTTATCGCGGCAATTCTTATATTTGCGCCGCTTTTACTAAACACTAGTGTAAAATGAAAAAAGGAATCCATCCCGAAACCTACCGTCTTGTAGCTTTCAAGGATATGTCAAACGAAGATGTATTCATCACCCGCTCCTGTGCCAGCACAAAAGAGACAATCACCCTTGACGGTGTCGAATACCCTCTCGTAAAGCTTGAGATTTCAAACACTTCTCACCCTTTCTACACCGGAAAGACAAAGATTGTCGATACAGCCGGCCGTGTTGATATGTTCTACCAGAGATACAAGAACAGAAAGAAATAAGAATTCTTTCAGAAAAGATAGGAAAAAAGGTCGCGACAAGGTCCCGGCCTTTTTTATTTTTAGTATCTTTGCAGGGTATGAAAAAGATTATTCTCTCGTTGGCCTTGCTGCTTCCGGTACTGGCAGCGGCAAAAGCCCCGGCTAAAGCTGTTACTACGGCCGCAAACGACAGCCATGTCACCTACATAGCAAGAACCGCAGTGAGCGAAGACGGATCGGTCTCCTTCGACTGGTCGGCATCGACGGTAAGAGTCGCTTTCAGCGGCGATTACCTGTATATGAAGGTATCTGACACCCACAAGAACTACTACAATCTCTGGATCGACAAGGCTCCTACCGACCAGGCCGATAAAATCATAACGACCTTCGGCAAGGACAGCACAATAGTACTGGTGGAAAAAGCCGGGAAAGGCAACCATTTCATCACCTTGCAGAAGAGAACTGAAGGCGAACAGGGAACCACCACAATTCACAGTTTCACAAGCCAGGCACCCCTGCTTCAGGCAGAGCCTCTTAAGGCAAGAATGATCGAAGTGGTTGGAGACTCCTACACCTGCGGATACGGCAGTGAAAACAGCACGTCCAAAGACCGGTTTTCCCCTGCTACAGAGAATGTCAACAAGGCTTACGAGGCCATCATCGCCCGCTACTTCGACGCAGACCTGATGACCATAGCACACTCCGGAATGGGCATCTGCCGCAACTACAATGAGGAACACAAGCCCGCTATCCAGGGCTATCACATGCCTGAGCGCTATATCCAGACCTTCGACGAAAACAAGGAAATCATATGGGATGCCGCCAAATCGGCCTGGAAGCCTGCAATCACTTTAATATATCTTGGCGCCAACGATTTTTCCGTTTCACTTCAGCCCTCTCTCAGAAGGTATGTGAACAAGTATCACAAGCTTCTGAACGAAATCAAGGCCAATTACGGAGAAGATCATCCCATCCTCTGCTGCGCATCGAAATCGGATGAGAATCTGTTCAACTATGTGCGCGAGGCTGCTACGAGTTGCGGACTCAAAAACGTGGCATACACTGCCATATTCCCTATGGTCGACTATGATGACGACCGCGAACTCGGCGCCGATATGCACCCCAACTACAAGGCACACAAGAAGATTGCTCACGCGATCCTTCCCTATGTAGCCACCCTTACAGGTTGGGAGCTTTGTGACAAACCTATTAAATAAAGCGCGCATTATGGAAAAAAAAGTAAAGAAGGGAGGAATCCTTGCAACAATAGGCGCCGTTGCTCTTCTGGCGCTTGCAATATTCGTTTACTTCAAATTCTATTTCGTTTTGGGAGAAGGTGTTAAAGCCGGTGAACTAAACCAGTTCGTTTATAAGGGATGGGTGTGGAAAACCTACGAGGGACGTTTGATTCAGACTGGTTTCCGCGGTGCCAAGAACGGCGGAAGCATCCAGTCCAACGAATTCAATTTCTCCGTGGTCGACAAGGCCATAGCCGATTCCCTGATGCACTGCAGCGGCCGTGTGGTAGAACTCCGCTACAAGGAATACAACGGGATGCTGCCCTGGCGCGGAATGCAGAAGCACGTGGTTTACGAGATTCAGAAAGTTACACCCAGCGCATACGACAGGCAGGATGACATTGAAATTGTAAGTGAGCTGCCCATTGACGGTACACCCGACTTTGCTCAATGACAGCTCTGACCACCCTGTTTCTAGCCTTGATAGTGACAGGCAGTTTCACTCCCGGAACCAAGGGTGGGAAACTGCTTGAAGCATCTGACATTGCAGGCAGAAACAGACTCTCCACCGCTGTACGGCAGTACTACTGGGGACCGGACGGAGAGCTTTGCAATGGCAGATGCCCCCAGAACCGGAAACCTGTTTTTCAGTTGCCCGAATCCTCGGACAAGGACATTCTGTACGGCACGGAAGTGAGCAGGAACGAGTTCAACTGCGACACAGGCATTTTCCCCTGCCCGGGTGATAGCAGCAGAATAGCTGTTTACCGGAAAGACCAGAGCAGGGTTGCAAAAATCAACGGCATATACGGAAACGTCACTTATCCTATGATAGGAACCGAGTCGGAAAGACTTGCGGTATGCGTATGCGATACACTCGGAAATATACAGTGCACTCTTAAAGTTACCGACTTCGACGAGGAACGATACCTCACCCAGGTTTGCTGGAGTCCCGACTCAAGATATATTTTCATTCAGGTTCTGGACCGCGCGCAGCACAATATGAGGTTGAATATGTACGACAGCCGCAGCGGAGATTTCACAAGGACCATTCTTGAAGAGCATAATGAAGCCTGGATTGAGCCGCAGGACCCCCTGTATTTCATAAAAGGAAGTTATAACTTCATTTACCGCACCGACAACAGGGATGGCTACAGAAATTTATACCTGTGTGACACGCTTGGAAACTGCAAGAGGATAACCCCCTTAGACAGTGACGTGGAGTATGTAGCGAATGACGGCAAATTCCTGTATTATATGGTCTATACCGACGAAGGGGCGCGCACAGCGCTCTATCGCACAAGAATATATGGCGGAAAAGCCGGAGAGCCTCAGATTCTCACCACCACACCCGGCGTTCACGAATTCTCGATGAATCCCGACTGCAGCGCATATATCGACAAGTGGAGCAACCTGAGCACCCCCACCGTGATAGAACTCCGTAAAGCTGACGGGAAGTTCATCCGGGAATTGAGTCGGGCAGAAGACTTGCTCAAGGGATATTCCGGCTGCGAGGTGGAGACAGGAACGGTTCTTTCGGCAGACGGCAGATACAACAACCGGTACAGGCTCATCAAGCCTCTTGACTTCGATCCCGGGAAGAAATATCCCCTGATTGTTTACGTTTACGGAGGGCCTCACAGCCAGATGGTCAACGACAGTTATCTGACCAAGCTCCGGATGTGGGAAATGTTGATGGCTCAGAGAGGATATGCCGTTTACGTTCAGGACAACCGGGGCACTTCCCACAAAGGCAGCGAATATGAGAAAGCCATCAACCGGCAATGCGGCCAAAAAGAGATGGAAGACCAGATTGCGGGCCTGAGGGAGCTTCTCAAGAATGAATGGATAGACCGGAGCCGCATAGGAGTACACGGCTGGAGCTACGGCGGATTTATGACAATCAGCCTGCTCACCAACTACCCCGGGCTATTCAAGGTCGGTGTAGCCGGAGGCCCGGTAATCGACTGGCGCTGGTACGAGGTAATGTACGGCGAGCGGTATATGGACACTGAAGCTACAAACAAGGACGGCTTTGAAAAGACCTCGCTTATGAACCGCACAACGGAGCTCAAGGCTGAACTTTTGATTTGCCACGGAATAAAAGACGACACCGTTGTACCCCAGCATTCTCTCAATTTCACTCAGAAATGCATTGAGGAGGGAATACAGTTGGAATATTTCCCCTACCCTCTCTCCCAACACAATATGAGGGACGAAGCGGCCGACCATTTATACACGAAAATCACCGGTTTCTTCCTGAACAATCTATGAGAAAAGCCCTGATACTCAACCTTGCGTGTATTCTTTTCCCTTTGTTTGCACACGCGCAGATCATACCCCGCACCCAGGAGTCGAAGAATATCGAGACATATTTCCAATATGTTCCGATGGGAGCGGACTTTGTGATGGGCTTTTTAGGTGCAAATACAGAGAGCGAATGGTATGACCGAATTATCAAAATCGGTGTAGGATTCGCATCGGAATTCGTAATCACACAGACTCTCAAGGCTGTAGTTTACGAACCAAGGCCGGACAAGTCTGCCAACAACTCATTTCCATCGGGGCATACGGCAACGGCCTTTCTCGGGGCGGAACTGATTCGGCAGGATTACGGCTGGGGTTGGGGTGCAGGAGCCTATGCGCTGGCAACCGGTGTAGGCATTATGAGGGTCGTGCACAACCGGCACTACTGGCACGACGCCCTTGCCGGAGCCGGTGTGGGCATTCTTTCCGCCCAGATAGGCCGGTGGACCTGCAAACCGCTCAAGAACCTGCTGGGAATAAAAAGCAAAAAAGAAATGCAGTTGGCATTAATGCCAACTGCAAATCCTTACAGCGGAGCCTGTTGCGCTTCGCTGGTATTGAAATTCTAGTTACTGACGGGTTACGTTGGCAAAGTTGTCGAAATCGTAACCACGCTCGCGAAGGCCGTCGATTATCTCTCCAAGATGGGTATAAGTTCTGTCTTCAGGTTCACGCCCGGGATATACCATTGCGTGCACAAGGATAATCGCACCGTTAAGACCTTCTGCTTGCTCAAAATCCCAGATATTCTGTACCATCTGTGCGGCAGACTGATAATTTTGTGCATCGGCGGGCATCCAGTCTTCTCCTGTAACCAACCCTTCGGTAGGATTGCAGAGGCTGAAACCCAGTTCGCGAAGTCCGTCGGCCGTCTCGTGATTGTACCACTCGTAAGGAGGAATCATATAATCGAACTGAGATTTTTCAAGTCCGAAGCGGACAAGTTCGGCTTCCATTCCGGCAATATCGGCCTTAAGAGAATCGGGAGATACCAGCGTGAGGTCCCTGTTGTCATAAGGGCAAAGCAGAAGATGACGGTTGGAATGAGCTGAAAGATAATGACCTTCGTCCATGATACGCCTGATGGAAGAGGCGTATTTTTCCTGACGGAAGCAGTTTCCTGTAGGGAAGAATGAGCCCTTTACGCCTTTTTCCTTAAGGATGTCAAGGACCGGTTCAACACCGTCAAAATTCTCGAAGGCCCCGTTGTCCTCTTCGCTGAAGTGTCCGGTAAATACAAGATAAACAACTTTCTCGTCGGGATTTACTCTTTGAACTACTCCGTATTCGTCGCATACCAGCACATCTTCCTTAGGAGCGGAGGTGCAACCTGCAACAGCCATACAGGCAGCGGCAAAAACAATTAATTTACGCATTTTCGAAATATTATGTGGTTAAAGATTATGCAAGTTCACGGAATTTGACCGATGTGATTTTCTTACTCTTTAAGGTAATCTCCTCCTTGAGGCGGGCAATCACCTTCTGATCCTCTACCTGCTCTACAAGACGGTCGATCTGTTTTTCGTCTGTGAGCATATTCTGAACTGCCTCACTGACGATATCCTCGGGGACATTACCGATTCCATACATAGCATACTGATACAAAACGAAAGCTCGGCCGGCTTCTTCAAGATCTTTTTTCTCTACCTTGAAATCGAATTTTTTCATAAGATATCCTCGAACCATCTGCCACTTGAAATCTTCAACGAATGCCGGGAATTCCTGATCCACCTGTTCCTTGGTTACCTTTCCGCTATTGGCTGCAAGAAGCCAGCGCTTGAGGAAATCTTCGGGAAGAGTGATGGCAGACTTCCGGATAAAATAATTGCGGATATCCTTGCTTACACGCCATTCCGCCTCCTGCCTGTACTGTTCGGAAAGGCGCTTGGATGCTTCTTTCTCCAATTCTTCGTCGGTTTTCGGCTCCTTGTTGTCCTTCTTTTCGCTCTCGATCTTCTTGAGAGTCTCTGTCATTTTCTTCTTGTCCTCAGAGGCAACAGTCACAGAATACTGAGGCACCTCATCGGTCTTTTCAACCTCGAAATTCAGTTCCGGACGCAGGGCAACGTCAAACAGGAATTCGAAGTCGTTTCCGTCCTTCCACTCCTGCTCTTTCTGCTTCTCAGAAGCAAGAGGCTCTCCAAGTATATTGAGTTTATTTTTCTTGATATACTCATCCAGAGAAGTCCCTACAATCTCATTCACGGATTCCACAAGGATTCTTTCTCCATACACACGCTGTATCAGAGATGCCGGGACCATTCCTTTACGGAATCCTTTGAATTCCGCATTTCTACGGATTTCTGCTGTCTTCTTCTTTGAAGCGGCAGCATAATCTTCAGCCGCAACCTTTACTGTGAGCTGCAGATTCAGCTCATCGATCTGTTTTTTTCTAACGTTCATTTTATAAGTTATTTGATTTTGTTCTTAGGATAAACTATTCTTTCGTGATATATCTGAGCAAGAAAAGATTTCAGCACATTCTTCACGGCATTGAGCTCGCTCAGGGTAAGTTCTGACCCGTCGATCTGGTCCATCTTGGATTGAGTGATTTTGTCGACGAAAGCGGAATATGCCTCGGCAGAGTGATCCTTGAGAGTTCTGGAGGCGGCCTCCACCGAGTCACATATCATAAGAATAACCTGCTCCTTTGTCACAGGCTTTCTTCCGTCATACATAAACAGGTTGATATTGTCCCGGCTTCCCCCTTGCTCAAGGTATTTGTTATAGAAATAGGAAACGCAGGATTTCCCGTGGTGAGTGACAATAAAATCACTTATGACAGAAGGGATATGGTTTCTTTCAGCAATGTCAAGGCCGTCAATAACGTGACGCACAATGTCCCGGGCACTCTGAACCGGACTCAGGTCCTGATGATATCTGTTCGATGTATTCTCGGCAACAAGAGTTTCGTTCTCAACGAAGCACTGCGGATTGTTCATCTTGCCCAAATCGTGATAAAGCGCGCCTGCCCTCAGCAGAAGATGATTTGCACCAATGGCACGGGCAGCGGCATCAGCCATATTGGCTACCTGAAGGGAGTGCTGGAACGTGCCCGGAGCTTTCTTTTCTAGTTCCAGCAAAAGACTTCCGGAAGTATCGGCAAGCTCGATGAGACGGGAATTGGAAATAAGCCCGAAAAGGCGTTCGAAAATATAAATCAAAGGGTAGAGAGCTACAGCCGAAAATGCCGAAACAAGAAGGAACAGTACCGCCTGAAGAAAACTGCCTGTTGCAATATCGAGCAGTCTCAAGGCCCCGTAAGCAAGCAACATTCCGGAAAAAATAATCAATGACATAAGGAACTGCTTCCATCCACGGTTCATACGGTCGTAATAGATGATTGCGATTCCTCCACCGACCAGGAAAATGAGAAAGAGCGATATCCCGGAATGCGCAAACAACAAAAGCGGAAGGAGTGAAATGGAATAGACGGCAAAACTGACCGAACTCTTGAAAAAAGCCTTCAGCCACATTGCAAACAAGGTAAAAGGCACAATAAAAAGGAACTGTGCTATCTTCAACCGAACCAGAAGCAATGCCACAACCGACGTTATGGTGAAAATCATCAGAATGAACAGCAGAGAACGTTTGTCGTTCAAAAGAGAGGCATCCTCAAAAAGAAGTGCAAGCACCAAAAGGGCAAGGTAGATAAGAATGAATACAATTTCTGACAGCCATAGAAATACGCGGCTGCGGCTGTATCCTACGTTCTTGTTGAATTCCACCTTGTAGGAATCCAGGATCTGTTCCACTTCGGAAGTGACTATCTCGTCCTTGGATACGATAAGCTGCCCGGATGCAATGAATCCCGAAGTCGGTGATATATCATTGGGATTCTCTCCTGCAAGCTGAATGGTGGCCTGTTCGTCGTAAACAAGATTTGCAACAATAAGGTCGGGCACTCCGTATGCGCGCAGCAGCGAATCCACGTTTGAAGCACGGTATACCGATTCCAGGTTCGATGTCAGGAGGCGCCGGGCCTGGGTAATCTGCAGTATCTCGCTGGCCGGATATTTGGTGGCACGCTTGTCCTTCTGTATATACACCAGATTGGAACTGAGTTCGGCGTCGATCCGTACACCTTTCCTGTAAATATTCCTGAAAGACGAAACAATCACGGCAGTGTATGGTTCCAATTCTTGAAGATCCATAGCCTGGACCTTCGAAATAGCCGACTTCACAATCTCATCGTTGTATTTATAATACGGGATAACCTGACCTGACAATTCAGACTTTTCCCTCTGAATCTGCTCCTGGGTTTTCAGGATTGGGAAATCAAACTGGGAAACGAGATTCTCATATTTCCAAGTGGCTCCCTTTTTATAACTGTAGGGGAAATTTGCAGTACGCGGGAACGCAAGCAGGATAATCAGACCCGACAGCAAAAAAGGGATACAACTCCTGAGATACTCGGACACTTTGTTCATAATGAAGGGGTTTTATGCGTCGATATTTGCGTAATGGGCGTTTTCTTCGATGAACTGACGGCGGGGCGGCACATCCTCACCCATCAACATAGAGAAGGTACGTTCAGCCTGAACTGCATTCTCGATTGTAATCTGGCGCAGACGCCGGCGTTCGGGATCGAGGGTAGTGGCCCAGAGCTGTTCGTCGCTCATTTCACCCAAACCCTTGTAGCGCTGAACGTTATAGCCCTTATCGGAGCCCTTGCCGAAACGCAATGCGGCCTCTTCCCTCTGCTCTTCGGTCCAGCAATAGACTTCCTCCTTGCCTTTGGACACTTTGTAAAGCGGAGGCGTAGCCAGATATACGTAGCCGTTCTTGATAAGATCGAACATATATCGGAAGAAGAAAGTAAGGATAAGGCAGGCAATGTGAGAACCGTCCACATCGGCATCGGTCATAATGATAACCTTGTGGTAGCGAAGCTTGCTCAAGTCCATATGCTTCTCTCCGGTCTCGTCTTCCTCGGCAACTCTTACTCCAAGTGCCGTGTATATGTTCTGGATTTCCTGACTGTCGAATGCTCGTCCGTCGGCTGCTTTCTCCACATTCAATATTTTACCTCTCAAGGGCAGGATGGCCTGGGTGCGACGGTCGCGTCCCTGCTTTGCAGTACCGCCGGCAGAGTCTCCCTCGACCAGGAAAAGTTCGCATCTTTCAGGATCCTTTTCAGAGCAGTCTGCAAGTTTTCCGGGCATACCCACGCCTCCGAGAGGAGACTTGCGCTGCACCATTTCCCGGGCCTTGCGGGCCGCATTACGGGCTGTAGCGGCAAGTACTATCTTCTCGATAATCTGCTTGGCCTCTTTCGGATGTTCTTCAAGATACATATCCACAGCGGCTGCCGTAGCCTGAGAAACAGCCGAGGTCACTTCGGTATTTCCAAGTTTAGTCTTGGTCTGTCCTTCGAACTGAGGTTCAGCAACCTTCACGGAAACGACAGCAGTAAGACCTTCGCGGAAATCCTCAGGCGCAAGGGGATCCTTCAGTTTGGCAAGAAGGTTATTCCTGTCGGCATAATTCTTAAGCGAACGGGACAAGCCCATCTTGAAGCCCTGAAGATGAGTTCCGCCTTCGATTGTATTGATATTGTTCACATACGAGTATATCTTTTCGGAATACCCGTTATTGTACTGCATAGCAATATCGATAGGTATAATCTTGTCGGAATTTACACAAACGGGATCCGGAATCAGATGCTGGGCGCCTGCGTCAAGGTATTCGATGAATTCCTGAAGACCGTTCTGAGAGTAGAACACGTCCTGACGGAAAATCCGCTTTCCGGTAGCCTTGCTTTCACCGGAGTCGGGATCCTTGACGAATTCGTCCACAAAGGTTCTCTCATCGGTAAGAGTGATTCTGATGCCACGGTTAAGGAAAGAAAGTTCACGCAGACGACCCGCAAGAGTATCGTACTTGTATTCAGTGGTCTGAACGAAAATTTCAGGGTCCGGATGGAAGATGATGGTGGTTCCGGTATCATTGCTCTCTCCCGTAACTGTAACTTCATCTATCGGCTTGCCCTTCGAGTAGTGCTGGACAAAGATCTTGCCTTCGCGGTGCACCTCTGCAATGAGGGAGTCTGAAAGCGCATTCACACAGCTCACACCTACACCGTGCAGACCACCGGAAACCTTATAGCTGTTCTTGTTGAACTTTCCTCCCGCGTGAAGCACCGTAAGAACTACCTCCAATGCGGAGCGATGTTCCTTTTCGTGCATTCCGGTCGGAATGCCTCGTCCATTGTCCGTAACCTTAATGAAGTTACCTTCGAGGATCCTGACGTCGACACTGTCGCAGAATCCTGCCATAGCCTCGTCGATACAATTGTCTACGACCTCATATACAAGGTGGTGCAAACCTCTCTCTGAAATATCTCCAATATACATCGAAGGACGCTTGCGCACTGCCTCAAGTCCTTCCAACACCTGAATGCTCGATGCGGAATACTGCTGTTCCGCTATCTTCTTCTCTTCTTGTTCTGTCATCTTTTATCTATTAATCTAAAAATTCAAACTGATTCCACCGGTTACATTGATACCTTTCTCTATGTACGACGGTGTACGCATAATCATACGGTTAAGAAGGTTGGTGCCCCTGACCCATATTCCGAACTCCCTTGTGAACCGGTATTCAAACGATGCGCCCAGATTCAAATAGGCTGGCAAATATGATCTTGTGTCCCCTTTGATGATAGCGCCGGTCCGCTCGGAAGAACCTTCGATTCCTACTCCAACGTAAATGCGTTTCTGCCAGTTATATGTAACCCTGGCCGTTCCGCTTAACATTGGAAGATCGAATACCTCAAAATCCCCCGTCAGGTTTGTGAACCGGTAATGTACCCCGGCATCCATATCAAGACGCTCGTTACTGTAGGACAGTACTGCATTTGCATAGGCCACATTGAATTTGACAGGTTTGTATTCCGCATAGTAAACATGCAGATTCCCTAAATTGAGAGGTGTTAGACAATCGAGAGGTGAAGCATCCCGGATACTGTATCCTCCATTGATATCAAATCCGAACCCACCACCTATCCGGCCCTTCAATCCGCCATTGAAACGTATGGTCTCATCCGACCAGGTATGGCTTGTATTGTCCACAAAAGGATTGCTGTGCAGGATATCATTGGCGCTGATAAGCGTTTGTCCACCGTCAACATCAGCATAGATGGAAACGGCATCGACTATATTGAGTATAGCGTGGACGTCCGGGGTAATGCGGAAATACCGGTTTTCCTTATCCGGACTCCAGAAAGTGAACTTGGCTCCGGCTGTCAGGTCAACCGTTCCCAACATAAGCCTTACGTGCGGCGCAACACCGGCGAGAAAAGCGCCAGACGCAAACTGAACCTTTACATCCACCGGGAACTTCATCGTTTTTTCCGTTTTAGGTTCGAAGGTCATCCCCATATCGGCAAAATGCCTGTTTTCGCGACCGATATTCGCAAACTTATATGCCAGATTGAGCCTGTAGGAAAAAAATTTATTCTTGAATGTTGCCAGTCCGAAATTCAAGTCAGCCCCGTGCATAAGTCTGGTATTCGATACATCTCCTGAATACACCCCATCATATGCCGCAGAAAATCTGAGTTTCAGATTCCGGTTGTCGAGATGAAGGTTCATTCCAAGGCGTTCACTGAGATTAAGGCTGGTTTCAGAAAGCATTTCTCCCTTCGAATCATAATATCTGCCTACATAGCCGTTGCCTTTCTGGAACACGCTCAATTTCAGATTGGGATTATCCTTCAGTTCCGGAGAATAAACCGCATCTAGCACCGGGTACATCTGATATCCGGCTCCTGCACGCAAATAGAAACGCCTGGTACCGTAATTTCCAGCTTCCGGGATAAGCTGCACAGAGTAAGGAGAAAATTCATAAGAGCCCTTGAAAGGATTTTCAAACACTGTATAATCGAATTCTTTATTGAACTGCAGCAGAGAATCCGGCACCAACATCTTGATATCGGCCTTTGAGTTGACCTCGAACGTTGAAAGATATTCGTTCGAAACGTCTACTGTAGAATTCAGGCTCTGAGCATTGAGTGCAATGCAACAGAGAACGGATGTCAGAGAGATTATTATTCTTTTCATAACTGATTTTTCAAAGAAACGGCTTTAGCGAGCTTTTCGGCAGCAAGAGCAAGAATATCATCGGATAAATTGTCCGAAGAATACCCGTCCCGGATACTTTCATAAGTGGCGATCGCCTGATTCAGGTTACCGAGCTCTACGAAAGAATCCCCGAGTATCAGGAAAGCCTTCGCAAGGAAATAGTTCTGCTCTCCGGCCTTGGGAGAGAATGCATAGACCATATCGTCCACCTTGTCGAACTCTCCCCTGTCGAAACAGTCCTGAATAAGTATCACATTGGCTTCGGCACCCTGGGCAGTCGATGGAGCTTCGACGGCAAGTTTACCAAAAACCTCCAATGCTTCGGAACGCCGGCTCACGCTCAACAGCGATTTTCCAAGAATATATTCCGTTTCAACATCAGAACTGTTGAGAAGTTTGGCGGCCGATATGGCCTCCTCGTACATTCTGGAACGATAGGCACTCTGCATCATACCGTTGAGAGCCAAAGTCCTGCGTTCCTCGAACGAGGCCTTATCCTGCAGACTGCAAAAGGCCTTGTATGACTCTTCAAAACGCTCCAGTTCCAAATTCAACTGCGCATAACCCAGAAGGCTCATTTCCAGATATGTTCGTTCTGTGGTAAACTGAGAAGCCCTCTTGAAATTCTCACAGGCGTTCAGTTTATCCCCAAGGCTTCGGCTGCTTTCCCCGAGAAAATACCAGGCTCTGCCAAGGAACTCTCCCTGAGGGAAGGCTTCGATATACTTATGGAAAGAGGCTTTTGCCTGTTCGTAATTCCCGGCAAGGAAATTCTGTTCACCGGCACCGAAATACAATTTTTCTTTCTCGGCGTCGGTTTTACCGGATGAAAGTCCGCTGGATTCAAGATATTCAACGTATTTCTCGGGAGTTCCCTTACCTGAATACACAGACTCTATTGCCAACAGGGCATCCTGAGAGTATTCACTGCCGGGGAACTCGGACACAACTTTCTTATAGCAGGAAAGCGCACTGTCGGTCTTCTTCATATTGGCATAAGCCATACCCATTCCCAACAGGGCTTTTGCCGCATCCATACGGGTAGGTGCCTTGCTTTCCAATGTCTCGAAAACCCCGATTGCCTTATCGTTTCTGGACATATCCAGATAAGTTTTTCCCAACTCATACATAGCATCGGAATAAAGCGGAGTATCTGAGGGGAGTTCCGATACTTTGGAAAGAATCTCGACTTTCTCAGTTTTCTTTCCCAAAAGGCCGTATGCGAGAGCCATCTGATAGTACGGATAGATTTCCGCTGACGAAGAGTCCATTTTCACAGACTTCCGGTACGAATCAACGGCAGAGGCATAATCCTTTCTGGCCATATCGCAGTCTCCACGACGATTCCGCGCATCCTTCTCCAGACCGGAATCCAGATAAGGGATACTGCGGTCGAACCATTTGGCCGCACTTTCAAAATTCCCCATCTTGAAGGCAGCATAAGCAATGTTATATGCCAGGATATTGCCTTCGGGCTTTGAATCCAGCGCCGACAGATTGTAAAGATTGGTGAATATTCCGTATGCTTCCTTAAAATTACCGAGACGATACTGGCATTCTCCGAGCCAGAAACGGGAGAGTTGGCAGAAAGGATTGTTAGGACTCAGTCCCAAGGTAGCGGAGTTAAGATAGGGAACCGCATCGCTGTACGCGCCGGCACTAACCAACTGATTTGCGCGCAGATAATTGGCTTTCAAATAGTTCAAATCCTGTTCAGGGCTCGGATTGGCTATCTTGTCATAGGCCTCTATTGCTCCGGTATAATCCCGGCCCGCAAGTCTTGCAACAGCCATATACCCGTAAATCTGTTCTCCCTTGCTGGACGTAGAATACGTCTTCAGATAGTTTTCAAACCAGGACCCGTCGTTATTCAGGTCAAACGCCAGTTTCGCGTGGTTGAACGAAGCGTCCTCCCTGATACTGCCGTCGAAATTCAACTCCGATGCTTCCCTGAAAGCATCCAGGGCGGCTACTTTGTTTCTGGTCTGTATATACGAATTTCCCAGTTGGTAAGAGGCGATCTGCCAAAGGGAATCGCTGCGATTCTGTATTTTCGTGAAATTCTGTATGGCTCCGGCGAAATCACTTACCGCGTACATTACCGAACCGGCATAGAAATAATCCGAATCCTTCATACCGTCCTGCACGGCCGCACCTTTCTCATAATATTCGCGGGCTTTGTCCTTGTCTCCCAGAACCAGGTATGATTCCGAAATGGCCCTGGCAAGATGCGCCTGCCGTTCGGCGGAAATTTTATCAAAAAGTTCCACCCCCTTGTATATGACATATACGTAGTCCTTCTGCATAAAACGGCAATCCACAGTATAGAAACCGGCAAGTTCAGAAAAACGCGGATCGTTCAGACACTTGGAAAACCAGTCGAGAGCCTCGGTGAAATTTTTCTCGGAATAATTCATAAAGCCCATTGCAAAACGGGCGGGAGATGAATACTGACATACTGGCAGTTTCTCGAGTTCCAGGAAACGCTTTTTTGCCTGCTGGTAACGGTTCAGAGAGAAGTGACAGAATCCGCTCTTGAAGATATACTGGCTCTGTTCACTTTTGCCGAGATGCTTTTGTTTCGCAAGAGCAAACTGCGCAGAAGCATTCTCGTAATCGTGCTTGTCGAACAGATTCAATCCGTATTGATAATGCAGCCACGAAGCAAGAAACGATGCAGGATATTCCTTGAGATACTCACTCATAAGCAGAGGATAATCGGGCGCGTTCAATTTTCCGGCACACAACGTGGCATAACCTTCATAAGTCATTGACTTTCCCAATGATTCGAAACAGTCACGGGCTCTGTCGTACATACCGCTTTCATACAGGGACATCGCTTCTCTGAAAGCTTTCGAATCTTTTCCGGCAAGAATCTGCGGACTTGAAAGAAAAGCAACGGCCGTAAAAAACAAAACTATATTTATCCTCATAAAAATTACATTTTTATAATCCTACAAATTTACTCAAAAATATGCTATATTTGTAGCGTTACAGATAAATTTTTCAATAAAAGTTATGAGTATTCAGCCCACCCCCGTTCTATCCTTCAGGCAAGCCAACATTTCAAATGGAGAAGAGACTGTGATTTTTGACGTAAATATGGAAGTTTACCCCGGCGAGCTGGTATATATAACAGGGAAAGTCGGCGGAGGAAAAACTTCTCTGGCAAGGACCATCACGGCAGAGAACCCTCTCGACGGGGGCTCGGCAAAAGTGCTCGGCATCGAGCTGGACTCCATCAGGAATAAGAAGATTCCCGAACTGAGAAAAAAACTGGGAGTAGTGTTTCAGGACTTTCAACTTCTTATGGACCGCAACGTATGGGACAATCTGGCCTTCGTTCTAAGGAGCACCGGATGGAAAGACAGCAGCCGAATCAACAACCGGATAGCCGAAATTCTGGAACTCGTAGGAATGGAGACCAAGGCTCATAAGATGCCGGTCCAGCTTTCCGGAGGAGAGAAGCAGCGTGTATGCATTGCAAGGGCTCTGCTCAACTCGCCCCAGCTCATCATCGCCGATGAACCCACGTCCAACCTCGATGCCCAGAACACCGCCGTCATTATGGATATCATCTGCAAGATTATAGACGGCGGCACTGCAGTCGTGCTCATAACCCACCGCGACACACTTCTGGAAAAGTATCCAGGAAGGGTTTTCGTCTGTCAGGACGAGCAGCTTCACGAAAGGATTTCCCAATAATGAATATAGAAGAACGATATTCCGGGATCCTGGAATATTTCGGGCAAAATGTACCCGACCCTGAACCGGAACTGATTTTCAAGGATGACTACCAGCTTCTGGTGGCCGTTATGCTGTCGGCACAGTGCACCGACAAGCGCATCAACCAAACTACACCCCACCTTTTCGAACGGTTCCCCGACTTGCACGCTCTGGCCAAGGCCGATGTGAACGAAATCTACGAACTGATAAAATCGGTTTCCTACCCCAACAGCAAAGCGGTCCATCTCTCTTCGATGGCCAGAAAAGCAGTCAACGACTTCGACGGACGGATTCCCCGGACAATACCGGAGTTGATGAGCCTTCCCGGAGTGGGGAGAAAAACCGCAAACGTCGTTGCGTCGGTACTCGAAAACGCACCGGTGATAGCAGTCGACACACACGTTTTCAGAGTGGCAAGACGACTCGGGCTGAGCAAAGGAAAAACGCCCGAGGCCGTAGAAAGAGACCTCGAGCGCAGAATTCCCGAATCAATGCGGCCACAAGCCCACCACTGGCTTCTGTTGCACGGCCGCTATATATGCAAGGCAGCCAGGCCTCAATGCGGTCACTGCCCTATCGCGAACTGCTGTTTGAGTGCAGCGAGACGTTCGTCGGCGTCTTCGCCTTTGGCTCCGAAGTAAAATTTAATCTTCGGTTCCGTTCCCGAAGGTCTGACTGTCACGACTTCCGAAGCCTCATCGAAGAACTGTAGCACATTGGAAGAAGGCATTCCGGTCAAATCCGTCCTCAAATAATCGACAACCCTGCAAACCCGGCTGCCACAAAGCTCTTTTGGAGGATTCTGCCTCAACTGAGCGATTATTTCCCGGATTTTAACGGCACCGTCATCTCCCTTCATCACAACCGACATAAGTCCTTCTTTCCTGTAGCCGTACTCACGATATATCTTCTGCATAAGGCCGTACAGACTCAAGCCCTTGCCAGAGGCCCACGCAGCACACTCGGCAATCATTGAGCAGGCGATCTGGGCATCCTTGTCCCGCACATACTCCCCTACGTTGAAGCCATAGCTTTCCTCTCCCCCGCATACGAACTCTGCCGTCCCCTCGTTACGTCTTACAACCTCAGCGATATACTTGAATCCTGTGAGAACGTCATATACCTTGAGGCCGAAGGACGATGCGATTTCACGAATGAGTTCGGTGGTAACAATGGTCTTGACCACATACTGCCGGCCATCGAGTTTACCCAGTTCCTTCCACCGGGTAAGAATGTAGTAAGTAAGCAGCGAAGCAGTCTGGTTGCCGTTGAACAGCACCAGTTCTCCCTTATCGTCGCGCACTGCAATACCCATTCTGTCGGCGTCGGGATCCGTTGCCAGCACAAGGTCGGCACCGCTCTCCTCCGCCTTTTCCAGAGCAAGCTTAAGGGCCGAGGCTTCCTCGGGATTCGGAGACACCACAGTAGGGAAATTGCCATCGGCAACGTCCTGCTCAGGGACGTGAATCACGTTCCTGAAACCCAATCTGGCAAGACATTCAGGCACAAGAGAGCGTCCGCAGCCGTGCAGAGGAGTATATACTATCTTAAGGTCCGAATGAGCGGCTCTGGCCTCGGGCGATAACGTAAGCGAAAGAATGTCGTTCATATACGCCTCATCAATTTCAGAGCCAATAACCTCAAAAGTAGCGCAGTCCGGACTGCTCAAGGTACAGTCGGCAAGAGAGCCGAGTTCAGCCACCTTCGCAACAATGTCGGTATCTACTGGCGAAGTTACCTGGGCTCCGTCACTTCCGAACACTTTATAGCCGTTGTACTCCTTGGGGTTATGCGAAGCAGTAATCATAACGCCGGCATCGGAATGAGTGTAGCGTACGGCATAGCTCAATTCCGGGGTGGGTCTTATGTCATCGAAGATATAGACCTTGATTCCGTTGGCGCACAGAACATCTCTGGTGAGTTCGGCAAAATAACGGCTGTTATTCCTGGAATCATACGAAATGCAGGCGCTGAGTTGCCTGCCGTCTTCGTTATGAGCATTCAGATAATTGGCTAGTCCCTGTGTTGCAATGCAAACAGTCTCTTTGTTCATCATTCCGAAGGACTCTCCCATCTCGGCGCGAATACCTCCGGTTCCAAATTCAATTTTAGGCATAGTATCCAGTTTTTAACTTTATTTTTTCAAAAGCCATTCTGTCCAGAATTCGTGATCTCTTTCAAGAGAAAATTCCTTTTGGGCATCCCGATATCCGTGCATACCGTCGGGGTAAATCATAAGCTCGAAACTGATTCCCTTCTGCTGCAACGCATCCACCAGTTGCAGGGTGTTCTGGAAATGCACGTTGTCGTCGCCCGTACCGTGAGTGAGCATAAGGGAACCCGGACGATAAGCCTTGTCCACTTCTCCCCTCTGCACCATCCTTATTACCGAAGTATTCTCGTATCCTTCGGGATTCAGTTCAGGAGTCTGCATAAATCTCTCGGTATAATTGCTGTCATACAAAGTCCAGTCATACACTCCTCCACCGGCAATTCCACAGCAAAAATACTGGGGATATTTCAGAACCAGAGTAGCGGTCGTGGTTCCTCCGAACGAAAAGCCTTCAACCCCAACCCTTTCACAATCTACGTTAAGGAAAGAGGTCAGGAATTTAAGGCAGGAAATATAATCCTCCGGTTCAACCTTCAGCAGATTCCGGTAAGACTGTTTCATTCCTTCCCGGCCATTGGTTCCGCTTGTCCGTGGATCGGCAACAACGTAGATGATTCCATTCTCCCAGCACCAGCGGTCGGTTGCATCCCTGTCGTTCCAACGGTCTCTGACATAGGAAGTGCCCGGTCCGCCATATACCTGCATCAATAGCGGATAACGGTTCTTCTTGTCATACCCGCGGGGAAGAGTCACCAGCATACTGAGAGACATTCCATTGTAAAGATTAAGGGTCATAAGGTCCGGAGACGGTTCGTCCTTCCCCACCCTTCTGGCCATCATAGCCTTGTTAAGATTGGGATCAGGCCTCGTGGCATCTCCTACTATTACTGAGTCTCTTATACTGGCCGTTCCCACAGTCGCAGTAAAAGCCTTACCGCCTCCGAAAATCCGAGCCTCCTTCGTGTAAAGGAATTCACCGGTAAGATTTATTATATTACCTTTTTTGTCGAGCCTGTAAAGGCAGGGGTGAGATTTAACGTCCCGTCCGGCAAGGAACCACAGGTCCCCGCGTTTCTCGTTAACTTCCAAAAGCCGGACGTTCCAGTTCTCCCCCGTTGTCATCTGACGGAATTTACGTCCGTCATAAGACAGATAGCATATCTGCTGCCATCCCGTACCTCGTTCCAAAACAACGTAAATCCCATTCTTCCCAAACAGTATTCCATCCATAAAATTGACCCAGCTGTCGCTGCTCTCCCTGTACATAAGGGTTTTTGAACCGTTTTCGGCAGAAACCCTGTAAAGTTCCAGCACATTCTGCAGGCGCGGCTCCCACTGAACGAAGAGATTTTCCGAATCCGGCCCCCAGAACGGAGTTCCGAAATACTGATTGTCATTGTAATCGAAATCGGCCCATACTATTTCTTCCGGCCTGGTCAAATCTATGATTCCTATCCTGACCGGAGGATTCGGCCGTCCGGCCTTGGGATACCTTGTCAGCTTCAATGAGCCGGTCTGAGAGCCGGCACTGAAAATCGGAAACACGTCTACAAGGGAATCATCGAACCGATAGAAAGCAATTTTTCGGGAATCGGGACTCCACCAGAAAGCCTTGTATTTACTTGCCCGCCCCAGAACCTCTTCATAATACAGCCAGGAAGCGTAACCGTTCAGGACTGTCTCGCTTCCATCGCTGGTCAGACGAGTCTCCACCCCTGTGGCGACATCCTTCACATACAGGTCATTGTCCAGGGTATAGGCAGTTTTGCTCCCGTCGGGAGAATATGTCAGGTTGGCTATTGTCACAGCCAGAACAGTCAGAAACAGTTTCATTTGAAGAATCTATCGTTAAAGTTAACCAGATACAATTTTTTCACTGCCCGGGTAATCGCAGTATACATCCATTTCAAATCCTCGTCATTCTGTGAGTCCTGCCAGAACGGGCAGTCTATGAAAACACAGTCCCACTGGCCGCCCTGACTCTTGTGACAGGTAATCGCATAAGCATACTTGAGTTGCAGGGCATTGAAGTACCTGTCCTCCCGAACCGCATCCCATATCTTCTTTTTGGTGAGAAGATGAGAATAATCGGCGCTTACTCCCTGATACAGATTATTCTGCTGTTCGTAGTCCAGGGAGGCGTTCTCGCTGTCCAAGGTATCCAGACATACCTTTGCGGTAAGTTCCTGATTCCCGTAATCGGGAAAGCGCAGAGCGGCGTCGGCGAAATGAAGGCCGTACCGCTCCTCGAAATTCTTGATTCCGACGAGTTTTGCAATATCTCCGTTGGCAATGTAGTCCAGCCCCTCGATTCCGTCCGTAAACTGATAGCAGTTCTTCACTATCATAAGTTTGTCATCCCGCACGAGCCGCTCTTCCTTATACTGCACATAAGAACGTATCCCTACATTGTACCTGTTGGCGCGCTTGTTGGACCTGCACAGCACGACCGTCTCATCTTCACCGTAGCGGTCGTACGCCTCGGAAACAGCTTCCATAAACTCACCTCCGGTAATCCGTTCGACGTCGGGAAAAGAGTCGGCGTCGAGCTTTATCTGAGCGGAGCCGAAAAGCTTCCTCAAATTGGTCGCATTCGCCAGTATTCCGGATTCCAGAGCCTGACGCACCACCGTAGTAAGGTTGGAATATCGCACTGAGCCGAAACGGTTCATATACTCAGGGGTAAGCGCAGGACTGCTGTCCAGCCCAACAGGAGGAAGCTGTGCGCTGTCTCCAAGCAGAATCAGGGCGCAATCGTTGCCGGAACGCACGAAACTCACCAAATCCTCAAGGAGATTGCCGGTTCCGAACGACATAACAGACTGCCGGTCACGCGCTTCGGCACCTATAAGGGACACCTCATCGACCACAAAAAGCGTATTCTTAGCCTTATTGGGGGAAAGTTTGAACTGCCCGAAGCCATCGGCACCGACCGAACTCTGCCGGTAGATATGCTTGTGCACCGTCTGAGCCGGACGACCCGAGATTTTTTCGAACACTTTTGCCGCCCTACCGGTAGGAGCCAGCAGGACCGACTGAATGCGCATCGCGCGGAGAGCTCTGATTACTGCCGAAATCACGGTTGTTTTTCCGGTCCCGGCATAACCGTTGATTACAAGTATATCGGAATCATCGGAACAGATGAAAGAGGCTATATCCCTGAGCAGGGAATCCTGACATCCGGTAGGAGGAATTCCCAGATTTTTCCTGAAATCACCGTACAACTGAGATTCCCTGTCCATCTACTTTCTCCTCCTGGAATCAAAAATCATCGCCACAACGGCCAATACCGGATAAATCTCGATACGTCCCAGGAACATATCCATTGTAAGCACGAACTTACAGGCAGGGGCAACGTTCGCAAAATTGCCGAACGTGCCCAGTTCCCTGATTGCAGGGCCCACGTTTCCAAGGCTGGAGACAGATGCTGCAAAAGAACTGTACAGGTTCATTCCGAGCAGATAGGTCAGCAGAATCGAAACCAGCAGGACACAGAAATAAAGGCAGATGAAAAGGACGTGCGGAGCGGCTTCACCATCCCTGAGGAACCGGTTGC
The DNA here is from genome assembly GCA_045599225.1 of Candidatus Cryptobacteroides sp. Taxonomy (GTDB): domain Bacteria; phylum Bacteroidota; class Bacteroidia; order Bacteroidales; family UBA932; genus Cryptobacteroides. Next base: position 1,801 of record JAZRVN010000012.1, on the reverse strand, counting down.
CCATCCTGATTTCATTGACCCTTGTAGGGTGAAGAACCTTCTTAACCTGCAGGCCGATGGATTTGAACAGAAGAAGTACCCTGTCCGCCTTGATTCCACCGGTAGTAGACCCTGCACAGCCGCACATAAGAGCGGCGATGAGCAGCAGCAGATTTGCCGATACAGGCCAGTTCAAGTTGTCGGTAACCGCAAAACCCGTAGTGGATACTATGCAGACCGTTTGGAAAAGTCCTTTCCACAGCGCTTCAAAAAAAGTCGTTTCATTCCCGTTTATCCTGAGGCTGAGAGCCAGGAGCAGCGAGAACACCATTACTGAAATCAGGAAAAACTTGGTTACCTGATTGTTGAGTGGTTTCAGACTCCCGGAAACAAAACACATATAAATCAGTCCGAAATGCAGCGATGAGGCCAGCATAAACACCACCGAAACAGCCTCCACCCCAAAGGAACCGAAAGCGGCGATGCTCTCGTTCCTGGTAGAGAAGCCTCCGGTAGCACTCACGCTCATAGCGTGGTTAAGCGCATCGAAAACGCCCATTCCCGCCAAAAGATACGCCAGAAAAGACAGGACGAATATGGAAAGATAAACTATTGCGAAAATATAGACCGTCCTGGAACGGCGGGTATCATAAGAAACAGCCGACATAGAAGACAACTCCATATTGGTAAGGCGGAGTCTCACCGGGCTTGACGAAGGAATGATAAGCAACAGAAAAACCACAACTCCCAGGCCGCCGATAAAGTGAGTTGAGCTTCGCCAGAAAAGAAGGCTCCTGGGCAGGTCCTCCACCGACATCAAGGCAGTTGAACCGGTCGTTGAGAATCCCGACACACTCTCGAACCAGGCATCGTCGATAGAGAAAGGACCGCCCCAAAGAGCGTACGGCAGCATTCCGAATATGAATGAGAAAATCCAGGAAAGTACAATAATGACATATCCTTCCTTCAGGCTGATGCTTGAACTTTTGTGTACGAAGATGAAAGGGAACGAACCTACCAGTGAAGTTATAATGAAACTTACCAGAAGCGGCCCGAAGGCACTGTCCATCCCGTCCCGCAGAGAAATCAGCAGCGAAAAGAACATAAACAGCGAGCTCACCAGCAGGGCGAGCCCGATATATCGGCTGATTACTTTCCAGTTCATTGCTCAGAGTCGTTCTGTTCGGAATTTGAAAGTTTCTTTCGCAGATTGGTAAGTCTTGAACGCAACTGCATATTCTCCTCTACCAGTTCGGTGATGGAATCATTGAGTTCGGACATACGGTCATCGCCGTCGAAAGTAACGTTGTACTTCTTGTTGAATGACTTGTATGAATTCAGATTCTTGACAATCCTGTCCAGGGGTCGGACGTAAAATACAATCAGGTAGAACCAAAGCAAAAGGATGAGCAATATACCAACTCCCACGGCAACCATCGAAGGTATGAAACTGCGGAAAAATTCAGTCGTAGCAACACTCATTTCACCGAACTGTACCGTAAGAATGAGGCAAGCCACCAGAAGTACTATCACAATTGCAAGCATACTTGCAGTTAATTTCCCTTTAATACCCATAAGCGAATCCGACAATTCACAAAATTAAGTATTTTTTTTGCTTATAGCAAAAGCGGCTGTCACAAAGGAAAGGATATTCAACTTACAGAAACAAAAGAAAAATATGTAGTCAACCCTGCCAAACCCCTCAATTTTTAACAGTCGCGAGAAGAGGGTATGGCTGGCCATAGGTTTTCCCGCAACCGAATATAAGATTCTCAAGCTTGTTTCTCAAGTTCAGAAGCAGTGAGACAAAAGAAGACAGCTT
>JAZRVN010000011.1:0-20648 GCA_045599225.1 Candidatus Cryptobacteroides sp. | reverse complement strand
TTGAACTGACCTGTCGGAATAAGTTTCCACATCGCTACAATGATGCTATGAATTCATCCCACCTGGCAAGATCCAGTTCTTCTCCTCTGCCTGTCATAGCCTCCTTCATTGCAGCAATGGTAATCTCATTCGGCTCATCATAGGCAACGGCCATAAGAACTCTTTCAACAAAATTATTGAGGCTCCTATTCTCACGGTGGGCTTTGACCTTGAGTCTTTCAAGCAAATCCCTATCCAGACGAAAGGCTGTCTGCTTCTTTGTTGCTACTGCAGTATTCATACTAAAACTCTAAATTTAGTACAAATGTATAACACTTTAATAATATATCCAAATATTATGCTGAAATTTTTACGCTATGCAGACACGGAACTTTGCAAGTGACCCGAAATATGCTTATATTTGTGGACTTATCCGTTTTCGGCTATTTGTTTTTATAACACATATTTCAATAACCACAACAAAAATCTTATGCAGAAAACAAAAACATTGTGCGGCGGAATGCGTATTGCGCAGTTCTGCCTTGTTGCGTTTCTAGCATTTATGGGGGGGTCAGCCCTCACTGCTAACGCACAAACACTCAATGTCAAGGGTACTGTGGTTTCAGCAACCGACGGCGAACCCTTGATTGGTGCATCTGTAGTAGAGAAAGGTACCACCAACGGTACCACAGTGGGAGTTGACGGAACATTCCAGCTGAACGTCAAGCAGGGCGCACAGCTGGAAATTTCTGCTGTAGGTTACACCACTACAACTGTAGCCGCAGCTCCTCAGCTCACTCTCTCTATCGCAGAGGATGCTTTGTTCCTCGATGACGTTGTCGTTATCGGTTACGGTACTCAGAAAAAGAAACTCGTTACCGGCGCAACTGTTCAGGTTAAGGGCGAAGACATCGCTAAGCTCAACACCACCAACATCCTCGGAGCTCTCCAGTCACAGTCTCCCGGTGTGAACATCACACAGACTTCAGGTTTCCTCGACGGAGGTTTCAAGGTTAACATCCGTGGTCTGGGTACCACCGGTGATTCTTCTCCTCTGTACGTTATCGACGGTGTTGCCAACGGAAGCATCAGCTCCCTCAACCCCAACGATATCGAGTCTATCGACGTTCTCAAGGATGCTGCATCGGCTGCCATCTACGGTGCCCGTGCCGCCAACGGCGTTATCCTCGTTACCACAAAGAAGGGTAAGGAAGGACAGCACTATGTAACTTACGACGGCTACTTCGGAGTACAGAACATCTATAAGATTCCTACACTTTTGAACGCTCAGGAATTTATGGATATCCAGGACCTCGCCCGCGCTTATGCCGGTCTTGGCCCCAACGATTGGAAGGCAAATATCGGCGAGAGACTTTACAACAAGGTTCAGAGCGGATGGCAAGGCACAAACTGGGTTAAGGAACTTTTGAATCCCAACGCTCCCACACAGAGCCACTCTGTTACCGCTGCCGGCGGAACCGAGCGCAACACCTATTCATTCGGTTTCTCTTACACCAACCAGAAAGCTACTTTCGGTGTTCCTTCACAGATTCCCGAAATGAGCCGCTACAACTTCCGTATCAACAACGACTACGTTGTATTCAAGAAGGGCGACCTGAACATTCTCACAATCGGAGAAACTCTCAACTACCGCTACTCAAAGAGCAAGGGAACTTTCTCTACCGGCGGCATTTATTGGAACGCTCTTCACGATGCGCTTTCAAAGAGCCCCCTTATGCCTGCTTACAATGAGGACGGTTCTTACTATCTGTATGCAGATCAGGTTACCGACGGATACAACTGGGATGTCCAGAACAACAACGACGTCAACCCTATCGCTTACCTCGACTACTGCGCAAACCAGACCGAGAGCAACAGCCACTATCTGCAGGCCAGCGCTTACATAGACTTGCAGCCTATCAAGAAGCTCCACATCAGGAGCCAGTTCGGTTACCTAATGGGTGCAAGTGCAGGTCATTCATACACTCCTACATACCTCCTCGGACGTATGTCTGATAAGGCAGAGGATCACGTTTCCCAGTCGGCATCTTCGTACAACCGCTGGACCTGGGACAACACCGCATCTTACTCATTCGAGGTTAACGAGCACGCTGTAGACGTTCTCGCAGGTGCTTCTCTCGAGAAGTGGGGCAACGGTTCTTCTCTTTCTGCAGGTATGTACAATTCAGACTTCACCGACCTCGAGCACGCTTACCTGAACAACGTTTCAGTTGAGCCCAGTTCTACCTCAAGCATTTCAGGTTCTCCCAATTCACAGGGCGCCATCGCATCATTCTTTGCAAGAGCAAACTGGAACTGGAAAGAGAAATATATGGCTTCCGCTACAGTACGTGCCGACGGTTCATCCAACTTCGCCCGCGGACACCGCTGGGGTGTCTTCCCCTCTGTATCTGCAGGTTGGGTAATGAGCAACGAGCCCTGGATGGAGGACGCAAGAGGAGCAGTCGATTTCCTTAAGCTCCGCGCTTCCTGGGGCCAGAACGGTAACTGCAACGTTAACAGTTTCGAATACCTGAAGATGATATCTATGGGTAACGGCGCAGGTCAGGGCTACAACTTCGGTGACATTGTTTCCGGACAGGCTATCGGTGCATACTCTTCAAAACTTACCAACGAGAACCTCTCTTGGGAACGTTCAGAGCAGCTCGACCTCGGTATCCACGCCCGCTTCTTCGGCAGCAGCCTCGCCGTTGAATTCGACTGGTACAACAAGGTTACAAAGGACTGGCTGGTTACAGCTCCCGTACTTTATTCTTACGGTACAGGCGCAGCCGCCATCAACGGTGGTGACGTAAAGAACACCGGTGTGGAGCTTGGAATCAAGTGGAACGACACCAAGGGTGACTTCTCATACGGAATCGGCGTAAACGGCGCATACAACAAGAATATGATTACCAAGATTGCCAATGCCGACGGTATAATTCACGGTGAGGGCAAAGTTCCCTGGAACAGTGCCGATGAAATCTTCCGTGCTGAGGTAGGTATGCCTATCGGTTACTTCTACGGATACAAGACCGAGGGCGTATTCCAGTCTCAGGCCGACATCGACAGCTACACCGGAGCAAAGCTCAACGGAGCCAACACAATTCCCGGAGACCTCAAGTTCGTAGACCTTAACAAGGACGGCAAGATCGATGCAAGCGACCGTACAATGATCGGTGATCCTCATCCCGACTTCACAATGGGTCTGAACATCAACTTCGCATGGAAGGGCATCGACCTCTCCATCACAGGTTTCGGCGCATTCGGACAGCAGATTTTCAGATCATATCGTGATTACACCACCGGTAACTTCAGCAACTTCACAACAGAGGTTTACCAAACCTGGATGGGTGCCGGCACAAGCAACAGAATGCCTGCCCTTACAAGCTCATCAAGCACAAACTGGAGCACAATCTCCGATATCTATATCGAGAACGGCGACTACTTCAAGTTCCAGAACGTTACACTGGGCGTTGACATTGCCAAGTTCATCAAGAACTTCCCTCTCCAGACCCTCAGACTTTACGTTACCGGTCAGAACCTCTTCACTATCACCAAGTACACAGGAATGGATCCCGAAATCGGTTACGGTGGAGATACAGGTTGGGCACAGGGTGTAGACCTCGGTTTCTATCCCAGCTCCCGCAACATCCTCTTTGGTATCAATCTTAAATTCTAACAGGAGGACACGAATATGAAAAAAATACTTTCTATAATTTTTGCAGTCGCAGCAATGTTCTCTCTCGTTTCCTGCGAGAAGTTCCTTGACACAACTCTCTTGACTGCAAAGACATCCGAGAACTTCCCCACAAATGAAGATGAACTCGGCCAGATGATTACCTCCATCTATGCCTATATGCTTTGTGAATCACCTGAGGGTGCTTCTCCCCAGTATATTGCACAGCTTGCAGGTGACGAGTGCCTCGGCGGAAACGTTCCCGGCAACAACAACATTGCACACAGCCTTCTCCAGGTTAAGCAGAACACCAACAACTTCCTTAATCTATGGAGCCGCAACTATGTGATGATCAACAGGTGCAACTTTGCAATGGAGATTATCAACAAGATAAATGAGGAGCAGAACAAGAACTTCTCAAAGGCTGTTCTCGACCGTTATCTCGGCGAAGCTTACTTTATGCGCGCCTACGCATACTGGTCACTCGCTTCCATCTTCGGAGGAGTTCCCCTGCGTACCGACAACGAAGTTGTAAACAAGCCCCGCGCTACCGTAGACGAGACCTATGAGCTCATAGCAAACGACCTTAAGGAGGCTATCTCTCTCCTTCCCAATGCTATTTACACATTCGGTTCTTCCGAAACAGGACACGCTACAAAGGCTGCCGCCGAGGCTCTCCAGGCACGTGTATTCCTGTTCTATACAGGACGTTATGCAAAGGAAAGCCTTCCTAACGGAACCACAAAGCAGCAGGTTATCACCGACCTCGAGGACTGTATAAACAACTCAGGCCACAAGCTCGTAAGCGACCAGCGCAACCTCTGGTCTTATACCAATGAGGTTTCCGAGAGCAACGAGTCCGGTTACAGATACGCATACGTTACCGAGAACGGCCTCAAGTGGGAAGGCAACAGCTCCGTTGAGACTATCTTCGCCGAAAAGCACCAGATGTCTCAGGGCTTCGGAAACACCTGGGTAGGAAACGAGCTTTCATTCTTCTTCTCCCCCGCACAGGCAAAGTCCGACTATATGAGGCACTACCCGTTCGCTTGGGGTTGGGGTCAGGGCCCTGTTTCTCCCGTATTCTATCAGGAGTGGAAGGAGTGGTCTGACAAGCAGACTTATACCGACCCTACCGTTACCGAAGATCCACGTCTGTCAGGTTCTATCTGGGGCTATAATGCTTACGATGCCGACGATGCAACCAAGCTTATGCTCGAGAGGAAGTTCAACGACCTGGAGCCCGACTATCAGGTAGCGGCCATCTACTTCCAGCAGACCGGTTACTTCCAGAAGAAGTGCATCACGGTGGGTGCATACGATGAAACCATAGGTGACCCGGATCCCAACAAGAACTTTATCTGCGGGTTCACAAGGGTTCAGTATCCCGGAGTTACCACTTCCAACAACCCCGGTCACATCGCAGCTGTTGACGTAATCCTCATCCGCTACGCCGATGCCCTCCTTATGCATTCCGAACTTACAGGAACAGCCGACGGACTCAACAAGGTTCGCGCAAGAAGCGGACTTGCTCCCGTAGGTTACTCTCTCCAGGCTCTTAAGGATGAACGCCGCTATGAGCTCGCATTCGAGTTCGTACGCTGGTTCGACCTTCTGCGCTGGTCTGGTCCCGAACTTGCCGAGGCAGGTCAGGCTCTCAACAAGCAGACCGGTTTCGAGATGCTCAACGAGAGCAAGCTTGTAGTTCAGCCTCATTACGATTTCGCTTCTCGTCTTAAGGTTACCCAGGGTTACTGGCCTATTCCTCAGACCGAGATTGACATCGCCGGCAAGGACGAAAACGGCAACGACATTCTCGAGCAGAATCCCGGTTGGGGTCCTGAAGGTTTATTCACAGATTGGGCAAGCATTAAATAGTTTACGATTATGAAAAAGAATACATTAGTAATTGCAGCTTTTGCAGCTCTTCTGGGAGCATTTGCCTGTACACCTATCGAAGACCAGATGTTGCGTGACAAATACATCACCAACGCAGGTCCCGTACTCACCAGCGACGAGCTCACAGCTCACCTGAAGGTTGAGCAGAAGGGTGAGACCAACGACGTTATCACCGTTTCCAACGACGATCCTTCAATCGGCGGCGTATGGCATTTCACAACCGCTACAGGTGAGGATGTCCTCAAGACCGACAGCGGCACCTATACCTATACAGCCAACGGAAACTTCAAAGTTTATATGGTTGCTCCCGCAGGACAGGGTAAACTCGTTAAGTCTAAGGAATTCGAAGTAAAGGTTTCAGACGTTTACGATCCTTGGGTAGGTTTGCTCACCGGTGCAAAGGACAAGTTCGACAAGACTGCCACCAAGGTATGGGGCTTCCGCTCAAGCAACGGAGCCGATGGAAAAGACCTCAACGGAGATCCCAACGGTACCATTCTAGGTATGTCGGCTTACGGTTTCTGGAAATGGTATCCATTCTCTCAGACCAGCGGCCAGGCTTGGTGGGGTGTCGTAACATTCGGCCAGGCTGGAGACCAGACAATGAAGTTCTCTTACACCGATGCAGTTCTTGAGACCTTCGATGCCAACGGTAACAAGACCAATACCGGTAACTTCGCAGTCGGCCACACTCCTGTTGACAATGCACCTATCCAGACGGCAAGCGGTGTATCCCAGATGGGTACATTCAGCGCTACCGTTCCTGTAATAGGCTCAGAATATGACGACTATGGCGCAACTACCACCTATATGCTCATCTATCTCGATGATACATATATGTGTATTGCACACTATCCCGATATGTCGGCTTGCTCTGCCGGTCTGGACTGGAACGATGCAGTTTGGATTTGCAACTACAAGGCTAAATAATTTATCCACTTATGAAAAGGTGGGAGGCGACTCCCACCTTTTTTTAACTTAAAATCATGAAGAAATTCCTGTCGATATTTCTGCTTGCACTTGTTGCAGTGGGCTGCTCTTTGTCTGAAAAAGGCAAATATCTCACAATCAACGGCACCATAGACCCGTCCTTTGACGGTTTCAATATGTATTTCAGGCCTCAACCGTTCCCCACAGGAGATATTGTGGATTCCTGCAAAATCAAGAACGGGAAATTTTCATTCAAGATACTTGCCGACACCTTGAGTGTCGGAGACGTTGTGCTGAGCTTCAGTTCCTTGCAGAGGGTTGAACCGATACTTGTAGCAGTTGAACCGGGAACACTTACTATGGAAATTGGCAAGGACAGCAGGGCCTGGGGCACACCATTGAATGACACCCTGGCTGTGTGGAAAAGTTTTATCGAGAACAATCTGCAGAGCAAACGCAACGAGGAGCTCATTGAGGCACGGAACGTTTTCAACAGAAGGACCGCAGACCTCATAAAGAGACAGCCCAATGCCCTTGGCGGATATCTGTTCTTTATGTTCAGTCCTCAGTTCCCCGGGGAACTGGTTACAGAGCTGGATTCCCTGAAGATATACCAATATATGCCCGATGTCTCAAAGCGCAGGTTCAAATACAAGAAATAGCATAATAACACTGCTGTTCTTTGCATTAAGCTGGAGCTTTCTGTTCTTTGCCTGTCCTTTTCATCTTGTGGGCAAAGAGCAGCTGACCCTTTTTCTCTGCGACAAGGCATATCTGACTTCCCTGCTTGCAAAACCCGCATTCGCTGCGGTTATTGCAGGAGACTTTCTTACACAATTCTTTTTATACAGGTTCGCATCTGCCACCGTTACGATTCTCATATCCGTTGCGGTATGGGATGCCATCCGCCGCCTGTGGAAGCGCGATGGCCTGCACAATCCGGCGCTGTGCGCTCTTATCCCCGCAGCTGCGTGCATTGCGCTGAGCTGCCACACCGAGTACCCCCTTTCGATGTCCGTCGGGGCGGCGATTGCCGCGTGGATTGCCTACTGGTGCTCCCTGATCGGAAACAAAACGCCGCGTACGGTTGCAACCGTTGCAGCAGCGTTAATCATATACCCTCTGGCAGGAGCCCATTCACTGCTGTTTGTCGTACTTACAGCCCTGCACGAGAGAAAACGCGTATTCCAGTCTCTTTGCATCTTTATCTATGGAACTGCAATAATACTCATTCTGGGATATGCCTACAACCTGTTGTGGCAGGATGCCCTTTCATACCCTCTGATAAGGGGATATTCTTATAGGAATTCCCTGCTTTGCCTGTTCGTTGAACTTGCCGCCGCCGGTGCCTTTGCCGAGGGATTAATGGGCAAGAACGGAATTCCTGCGACCTGCAGTGCCGGAATCATCGCAGCCGGAATCATCTGTTTCCAGTTCGACGCCAAGGAAGAATATGACCTCAAGGTTTCCACCCTGGCATATTACGGGAAATGGGACAAGGTGGAAAGTATGGGCAGGGAAAACATTTTCAAGTCCCAGACTGCCGCATACTACTATAATCTGGCGATGGCCCGGCAGGGGCGTCTGCCAGATGAACTGCTGAACGTTTATCAGCCGCTTTTCTACGGGCTATTCCTGCCTGTAACTATGACAGAAACCTATAATAAGGTGCTTGACGGAGCCGATGCCCTCATCGAATGCGGCGATTTCGGCCAGGCCCAGCATTCCGCTATGCTGGGAATGACCTTTATGCCTAACCAGAGGTCTTCGCGCGCAGTGCGCCGCCTTGCCGAGATTGCCGTCTACAACGGCGACACCCTTGCGGCAAGGAAATATCTGGGAATGCTGGAAAAGACTCTGATGCATAGGAAGTGGGCGCATCAGACAAAGGCGCTCCTCCAAGACGGTATAGCAGTTCCACTCAACAGTTACAGGGATACCGTCTATTTTATAAACGATTACAGGACTTCTCTGAGAAATATCCTGGACTCCGGAAAGGCACCGGCGGCAGCATTGGATTACCTGCTGTGCTACGACCTGCTCATAAAGAATCCGTTTTTATTCTTGCAGGACTACGACAGGTATTATCTGCCCAGGAATGAAAACATAATTCCTCCACGAATCTATCAGGAAGCTCTGGAGATGATGGAAGCGGGACCCGAATACAACGTTACCCCGGAGGTTAAGGCCGACAACCAGCGGTTCCTGAGCGGGGAAGAATACAAATTCCCCAAGTCATACTGGTACTACTTCAAATTCGCGCAACCCGGAAATGAGAACTAGACTGTCCATAATATTCATCTGCATCTCGGTACTCGTATCCTGCACCGGGGGAGGAGAAAGTGTGCAGTCTGCTTCTGCTGCGCGCATTTTCCCGGATTACACCGGCATAGCCATCCCCGCAAACATTGCACCGCTGAATTTCAAACTCGAAGGAGCATCCGCCATTCTACTGGAAATCAAGGGAGATAAGAGTTACCGTTTCCGTTCGGCAGGCGAAACAATAAATTTCCCGCTGCGCCGATGGAAATCGATGCTTGCAGCGGAAAAAGGCAATACTCTCACTCTTTTCCTACAGGCAAGAATAGACGGACACAGGATTTCATATCCGTCATTCGACTGGGAAATACGTCCGGAAGAAATAGACAGTTATTTAAGCTACCGCCTGATAGAGCCGGCTTACGAAGTATGGAACGTGCTGAGCATCAACGAAAGAAACGTAGAAACCTTTGAAGAGCGCACCCTCGCCGCCAATTCCCTGACCGGACGCAGTTGCATAAACTGCCATACGTCCAACAGGGCACCGGTACAAACCACTTTCCTGCACGCGCGCAGTGTCGGTGGAGCTACGCTGTACCAGCGTGACGGCAAGATTCGGAAAGTAAACACCGCAACCGACAGCACTGCCGGAGCGGCCGTTTACGGAGAAATCTCGCAGGACGGCCGATGGGGCATTTTCACTACCGCCGACATCCGCAACGGCCTGCATTCCGCAGCGCTTGAACGCTTCGAGGTGTTCGACGACAGTTCCGACCTTATCCTGGTGGATTTCGAGAACAATACCGTCACGGACTCCCCTCTGGTAAAGGGCAGTGAATTTCAGGAGACTTTCCCCTGCTGGTCGGCCGACAACCGCACCGTCTATTTCTGCAGGTCCAAGGCACTCAAACAGCCCGAACAAACAAAGCAGATGCACTACGACATATATTCGATAAGTTTCGACCCGCAGACCGGAAAGCTCGGCGACGAACTGGTGAAGGTCTTCGACGCTGCTGCCCGGGGCAAATCGGTGAGCCATCTGAAATGTTCGCCAGACGGGAGTAAACTGCTTTTCTGCGTATCCGATTACGGAACCTTTCCCATCTGGCATATAGAAACCGACCTTTGGATGCTCGACCTTCGAACGGGAGAGGTTGACCTGATGGAGGAAACCAACGGAGAATTCTCGGATTCCTACCACTGCTGGAGCACTAACGGCCGGTGGATATGTTTTGCCAGCAAGCGGGATGACCGCGTTTACGGACGGCCCTACTTCGCATTCGTGCGCGGGGACGGGACCACGACCAAGGCATTCGTACTGCCCCAGCGCAATCCCGATTTTTACCTTACTACTTTCAAATCGTTCAACATCCCCGAACTATACGACTCCCCGGAGCCATACGGAGCCCGAGATATGAGAAAATTCTATTTCGACACCGAAACCGAACAGATGACATACCGCAGATGACACGACGGATATTCCATATTGCGAACATTGCGCTCGCGCTTGCGTTCTGGCTTTTCTATGGTTTGGAATGCAACGGCACAATGCACGGCATAGAAGGAGACTCGCTGTTTCTGTACACGGGTCAGTTCGCCCGTGAAATGCTGGGGCGCAATGGAGGACTGGCTGACTGGCTGGGAGCATTCATCACCCAGTTCTATTATTACCCCCTGCTTGGATCGGCCCTGGTTGGGTTGTTGCTGGCATTGCTGGCAGAAGGCGTGGCAAGATTCTGCAAATCAGATATAATGCTGCCGATGGCGCTGCTGCCTTCGATGGCCTGCGCGATTCTGCTTCTCGACCCGAAATGGACTCTTGCGCTGCCGGTGGCGCTTTGCCTGTGCGTGTGGCTCTCGTATGCAGTTAGTAGAATCAAAGTGCTGAGGGTAAAGGTGGTCTGTGCAGTTGTAGCTGCGATTTTTGCCTGGTTCAAAATAATCGACTGCCAGTTCTACACCTACGCCGTTGCACCCGTGAAAACTTATTACATAGTTCTTGCGGCAACGGTACTGATTTGCGTCGCTTCGTCGATCGTTCCCCAGCGTAAGATGAAATGGATTCCCGCCATTGCAACTGTACTGCTCACTGCAGCGTTCGTAACCGTTGCTCCGGGCAAGGTGGACAATCTTCAGGAAGAAATTGCCGACTACAGCCATCTGGTGCGAGTACGCGACTGGGACGGGATTCTGGCAAAGGCTGCCGGCAGCAGGCTCTCTTCTCCCCTCTCTACAAACGCCGTGAATCTTGCCCTGGAAATGAAAGGCCGTCTGGGTGAAGAAATGTTCAATTACTATCAGAGCGGCACAAGAAGTCTCGTAAACTTCGAAGAGCGAAAACTTTCTTCCGAAATTCTTTACCTCCTCGGGTTTGTAAACGAGGCAAGGCATCTGGCATTCGAAGATATGGCCGGAAATCCCTCCAGAGACAGGGGTGTTTACCATCTTACCAGGCTGGTGAACTTCAATGCCGTTGATTCCCTGCGCCTGCCTGTGGCCGAAAGATACCTCAACACCCTACATAAAACGCTGTTCTACAAGCACTTTGAACCTGAGCAGCTGGTTTGCCCGCAAATGGAACCAAGCAGCGATTTTTTCTTCAACTTCGGGGATTTCTGCCAGATGCTGGGGTTCCTCTACAATCAGAAACCGGAAAACGAAAGGGCAAGGGACTATTTCGCCGCATCTCTGCTGCTGGAAAAGCGCACCTCGGTGTTCTCGTCTTTCTTTGGAGAATCGGAGTATTGTCCGAAATCCTGGAAGGAAGCCCTGCAGATAACCGAATCCCTGAACGGAGGAGGAACCAGCCCGGAGCTTCAGGAATACGTGAACAGCTATAACGCCTGTTACGGCAAAGCATCCGGGATGGGACGATATTCAAGAACCTACTGGTATTATTTCAATTTCCGATGAAAAAAATCCTTTCATACATTCTGCCCTTCCTGATAATTTGCGCCTGCGGCAAAGGGCCAGTCCTTGAAACCGGAACTCTGCCGGAACTGGTGCCGGACATTGCCGGAGTGACTGTCCCCCGCGACATAGCTCCCCTTAACTTTAAAGTTGCGGGGGCGGAACGGGTGAAAGTTGAAATCACCGCCGGGGAATGCCGCATCAGGGTAAGCGGCAGTTTCGCCGACATTCCGGTACGTCGGTGGCACAGGCTGCTCTCGCAGGCCGATGAACTGGAACTGCGGGTATGCGCTCGGAAAGAGGGGAAATGGTATGGCTTCGAGCCCTTCAGCATCTACGTGAGCCGCGATGCCATCGACCCCACGCTGGTATATCGCAGAATCGACCCCGGCTATGAATTCTATGCGAGGATGGGCATCTATCAGCGAGAGCTGAGTTCTTTCAGGGAGAGGGTGGTATTCGACAATTCGAAGGTGTCGCCGGGGTGTATGAACTGCCATTCGGTAGAGAGGTGCAAGCCGGAGAGTTTTCAGTTGCACCTGAGAGGCAACAAGGGAGGCACCTACCTTCGCGGTGGAGGACTGCCCGACAGGGTGGTGGATATGAAGAACGAGCGCACGCTGGGGACCGTATATCCGTACTGGCATCCTTCCGGAAACTATATCGCCTACTCCACCAACGACATAAGGCAGAGTTTTCACAACGTGCCCGAAAAGGTGCTCGAAGTTTATGACCTTGCCTCGGACATAGTGGTTTACGACGTGCGCAAGGACGAAATCACGGTTCTGCCCCTGCTGGCCGACAGTACAAAACTGGAAACTTTCCCGGTATTCTCGGCCGACGGAGGAACCCTTTACTACTGCTGCGCCGAGCGGGCCGACAATTTCGCCGACGTGCGTTACAGCCTTATGGCCGTCGGCTTCAACTCCGAGGATTGCTCGCTTTGCGGTGAGCCGCGGGTAATCTGGCAGGCCAAGGGCAAAAGTGTGAGTTTTCCCCGCCCGTCGTACGACGGCCGATGGCTGATGTTCACCGTTAGTGACTTCGGGAACTTCAGCATCTGGCATCCGGAAGCCGACCTGTGGATGATGGACCTTCGCAACGGGAACGCCCGCAGGCTGGAAGAACTCAACAGTCCCGACACCGAGAGCTACCACAGCTGGAGTTCCAATTCGAAATGGGTCGTATTCAGTTCGAGGCGTATAGACGGACGGTTCACCAGGCCCTACATTGCCCATATCGGCGAAGACGGACGGTTCGACAAGCCGTTCATACTGCCTTTCAGCAGCCCGGAATACGAAACTCTGATGCTTCAGTCCTACAATATCCCGGAATTCTGTTCAGGCACGGTAAGCATAGATAAAGACCTCATATACAACACTGAAAGAAAACCGATAACTGTACGATGAAAAAGTTTTTTCTACTGTTCGCCGCAGCACTGCTGGCATTCGCTTCCTGCAGCAAGGATAACTACACTCCCGGTCCGGGAGGATCGGGCTCGACGGGCAAAGACGATGAACCGAAAGAAGAAACCGTGGAAAAAGTCGACGGGCGCTGCGTAATAGCCTACTGCACCTACTACGGCTCGTTGCTGCCCGATGTATCGGTACTGACCCAAATCAACTACAGCTTTGCCGAACTTTATTACAGGAACGGAAAGTACGACCACTTCGAACTTCAGGGCAAGTGGGACAAATACAGCAACGGAGAAACCCGGTTCAAGAAGATAGTAGACCTTAAAAAGACACGTCCGGACCTGAAGATATGTCTTTCTTTCTCGCACACCGTGGCCAATTACGACAACGCGCAGGCCGGGGGCTTTTCGGCTATGTCGGCCAATCCCGAAACCCGCAGGAAGTTCGCCGAGGACTGCCTGGCGTTCTGCAAGAAATGGGGCATTGACGGCATTGACATAGACTGGGAGTTCCCCACGATTTCCTGGAGCGGCGCGGCCTGCGACAAGGAACACGACACCCAGAATTATACACTGTTGATGAAACAGTTGCGCGATACCCTCGGTGACAAGTACATCCTGAGCTATGCCGGATACACCGGGAGCCCCGAAGCGCCTTACGGGATGAAGTACATCGACATAAAGGCTGTCGACCCCTACGTTGACTTTGTGAACATTATGACCTACGACATTGCGTCGGGAGCTGCCGGACAGCATCAGAGCGCGCTGTACAAGTCGTCGATGTCGAGCTACTGGGACGTGGAGAGATCGGTGGAAGAATATCTCAAGGTGGGTATCAAACCCGAAAAGCTGCTCATAGGCATTCCATTCTATGCCCGTCACGACTGGGACAACAACGGCGACGACAAAGGGGTAGTGGACTTCAGGGACTTCTATAAAGAATACACTGCAGACAAGGGTTTCAAGACCGACAATTGGGACGACGTTGCAAAAGTGCCTTACGTAACCCGCAACGGAAAAATGTGGGCGGGATATGACAATCCCAAAAGCATAGCCATCAAAGGTGAATGGATAAGGCAGAAAGGACTGCGGGGAATGATGTACTGGGACTATGACGGCGACGATGCGCAAGGTACCCTCAGAAAAGCCGTTTGGGAGGCGGTTATGACGAAATAATTTCGTATATTTGTAGACTATATAATTAATTAGCACTATGGCAGTAATAGGAATAGATTTAGGAGGAACAAAGGTTGCCGCGGCTATTTTTCACGCCGACGGCAAGATGCTTCTCAAGGAGTCTCATCTGCTTGATGGAGCAACCGGCGCAGCGGTGGCAGACCTCATTGTGGAGACCGTGAAATCCCTGATAAGCCAGAAGCCGGACGTTCACGTGGATGCCGTGGGAGTTTGTGTCCCGGGCATCGCATATTCGCAGAAGGATACCGTATGGTGTCCGAACATCCCCGGATGGGAGGATTTCCCGCTGAAGAAGCATATTCAGGAAGGTCTGGGAATTCCCGACATCAAGGTATGCGTTGAGAGCGACCGCACCTGCTACATTCTGGGAGAGACCTGGAAAGGCAACGCCCAAGGGTGTAAGGATGCCATCTACCTTGCGGTAGGAACCGGCATCGGCGCAGGAATCCTGCTCGACGGACGCATTATCCACGGAGCTTCCGACATTACCGGGGCTACCGGATGGATGGCCCTCGAGGCACCTTACAAAGAGGAGTTCATTCCGGTGGGATGCTGGGAATACTACGCATCGGGCAACGGAATAGGAACAAACGCAAAGAAATTGTACAACGACCAGAGCAAGAGCAGTTACGACGTGTTCGCGGGTTATGGCACCGACCCTATAGCCACTCAGATTCTGGACAAGGCCATTCAGCTGTGGGGTATGGGTACAGCCAACCTGGTGAGCCTGTTCAACCCCGAGAAAATTATTTTCGGAGGCGGGGTGTTCGGCCCGGCCGTGAAGTTCATCCCCCGCATTTACGAGGAGGCTTGCAAATGGGGTCAGCCCATTTCTATGAAGCAGGTTGAGTTCTGCGCATCGGGAATTGAAGGAGAAGCCGCCCTGCTTGGAGCAACCGCACTTGCAATACGTTCAATCAACCCCGGAGACTATGAATAAGAACAATTACAACACAACCGCGGTATTCGTTGCCGCCTGCGCAGGAATGGGATTCTTCGGAGTCACGATGCTCTCGCTCGGTCCCCTTCTCGGACGCATCGCCGAGCTTGGAGTAAATGCGACGGCGCTCCCATCGACCCTCACCATAGGAATCATAATAGGAACTTTGCTGTTCGGTCCCATCGTAGATAAATTCGGATACAAGGGTCTTACCATTTGCAGTTCGCTGCTGGCCCTGGCCGGTATGCTGGGCCTTAACTTTTTTGCTACCGACGCCCTTCTGCTTGCATCCATCTGCTCGCTGGGAATCGGCGGAGGAATCCTGAACGGACTCACCAACGCGCTGGTATCCGATATTTTCGACGACACGAAGAGAGGTTTCAAGATGAGTATCCTGGGCGCATTCTACTGCATCGGGGCGCTTACCTGGACCCTTCTGAACTATTTCATCGCCGACTATCACATTCCCCTGTATGCGATGAGCATAATTATGGGTTGCTTCATAGTGTTCTTCTGTTTCATAGGCTTCCCCAAGGCAAAACCTGCCGATCAGGTGGGAATGAAGCAGACTCTGGGCCTGTTCAAATATCCCGCATTGCTGGTGTTCGGCCTTGTGCTGTTCTGCCAGAGCGGTCTCGAGGGAGCCAGCGGCGACTTCACCGTACTGTTCCTTACCGACACCGGGCGTATGGGCACTACCGCCGCCACGCTTGCAATGACCTGGTTTACAATAGGAATGCTGGCAGGACGTCTGATTCTGGGCAAGGTTATGGCCGCCCTCAAGGACGTAGGAACCTTCTACCTGTACCTTAGCGTAGCGCTCGTGGGCGTTGCCCTGCTGGCCTTCTGCGAGAATGCCATCGCGGTTTATACGGCTATGGCACTGCTGGGATTCGGGGTCGGAGCCACCTTCCCCGTGGTACTGGGACACGTTGGCGGAATATTCCGCAACCAGAGCGGCACGGCCATATCCATTGCGGTTTTCATTGCCCTGGCAGGCCAGTTCACGCTGAAGAAAATTACGGGAACCGCATTCAATGCGGGAATGTACAATGCACTCCCGATTGTTCTGGCAGTGGCCATTGCAGCTATGATGGTCATTGTTCCGTTTGCAATATCATTAGGTAACAAAACCAAACAATAAACCTTATTTTTAAAAAATTATGAAGTACGCAAAAAAATGGAAAGAGAATGCCTTCGAGGTTATGAACAACATCGAGGCAACACAGGAAGAGCAAATCAAAGCGGTTGCTACGCTGTTTGCTGACACAATTCAGTCAGGACACCTTGTACACACCTTCGGTTGCGGTCACGCCAACCTCCCTATCGAGGAAATGTATCCCCGTATCGGCGGTTTCGTAGGTTTCCACCCTATCTGTGAACTTCCCCTTACATTCTTCACACATATCCGCGGAGAGATGGGTATCGACCAGTTCCTCTTCCTCGAGCGCTGCCAGGACTATGCCGACGCCATTATGAAGGGCTGGAACTTCGACAAGGACGACGTTATGTGGATTTTCTCACACACCGGAATCAACGCCGTTAACATTCAGGTTGCCCTCAAGGCCAAGGAGATTGGAATGAAGGTTGTCGTATTCGGTTCTGCAAAGAATACCGGAGACAAGAAGTCGGCTCACACCAGCGGAAAGAACCTCTTCCAGGTTGCCGACTATGTTGTTGACAACTGCTGCCCTCTGCAGGATGCATCTGTAGAAATCAAGCAGCTCGCCGACGAGAAGAACGGTATCAAGAACTTTATCGGACCCCTCTCTACCATCGGTTTCATTACCGACGTTTGGATGACAATGGGAGCTACCGCCGAGATTCTCGAGGACCGCGGAGTTAAGCTCTACATTCACCCCAGCCACAACCAGCCCGGCGACACCACAGCCCGCGAGAGACTGGCAGAGTGCGTTGAGAAGTACCGCGAGGCTACACAGCGCTGCTAATTCAGTAACGGAATATTGCAATCCGTTTTCGACGGATTCTTTGGTGAAGGAGATGATTTTAGGGTCATCTCCTTTTTATTTTTTTGAATTATGCCTATATTTAGGGGTTTAAATCCTAATCCTAATGGAACGCAGAGACTTTCTTAAGACCACAGCGGCCACTGTAGCCGGCGCTTCTCTTGTTGCCTGCACAGGTACCGGTCTTGGCCGGGCAAAGGGCCCTCAACCTTACAATGTAAATACTAAAAAGAATAACAGGATGAAGCTCAGATGGTTCCCCTATGAGCTCAAACTGGCCCACACCTTCACCGTCGCCTCCTATTCCAGGACTACCACACCCGACGTTCAGGTGGAAATCGAGTACGACGGGTTCACAGGCTACGGCGAGGCTTCGATGCCGCCATATCTGGGACATACCGTAGAGAGTGTGTGCGCCTTCCTGGAGAAAGTCAACCTGGAGCAGTTCGCCGATCCCTTCTGCATAGATGACATACTTGCCTACGTGGACAGCCTGTCCGAGGGTGACGCTCCCGGTAAAGCCGCCATAGACATTGCCCTGCACGACCTTGTGGGCAAGCTCCTGGGGCAGCCCTGGTTCAGGATATGGGGTCTGGATGCCGCCAAGGCTCCTTCGACAACCTTTACGATAGGTATCGACACCCCCGACGTGGTGAGGGCGAAGACGCTGGAATGCGCCGGCAAATTCAACGTGCTCAAGGTTAAGGTAGGGTTGGAAAACGACAAGGAGATGATTGAAACCATCCGCAGCGTGACCGACACTCCCCTCGTAGTTGACGCCAATCAGGGCTGGAAAGACCGCCAGCAGGCGCTGGACGAAATTTTCTGGCTTAAGGAGATGGGCATCCAGATGGTTGAGCAGCCTATGGCCAAGGAAAGGCTGGACGACATTGCCTGGATTACCGAACGCAGCCCTCTGCCCATTTTTGCCGACGAGTCTATTCAGAGGCTCAGGGACATAGACCATATCAAGGGCGCGTTCCACGGTATAAACATCAAGCTTATGAAATGCACCGGTATGCACGAGGCCTGGAAGATGTACAACTATGCGAGAACCCTCGGTATGAAGGTTATGCTGGGCTGTATGACGGAGACTTCCTGCGCCACTACCGCTGCGGCAATGCTGTCGCCCGTATGCGATTTCGCCGACCTGGACGGGAACCTGCTCATTGCCAACGACCGTTTCGAGGGTATGGTTGTGAAGGGTGGAAAGATGGTTCTGCCCGACCGTCCCGGACTTGGACTTATTAAACTTTAGGATATATGAAACTCAGGTATCTTCTTTTTGCAGGCGTTGTACTGCTTGCCGCCGGTTGCAACCCTTCTTTTCAGGGGCCGGACGCCGAAGACTTGGACTATCGTATAAGGGTTGACTTCTGCAAGACCCGCGACGATATGCGCGAGTACATACAGAAATTCATCCCCGACGTGACCGAAGAGCAGATAGACGAGTGGACGGAGAGCGGCAAACTCGAGTCTATGGAAATTGACGGACAAACGATGTACTTCCGCCGCGCGCATACGAATCTCTTCCTTATAGATTCGAACTGCATTGCAGTGAAGAAATCTCTTATAGACCCTTCAGAATATATTGACGGGGTTCTCGCCGGCGACATTGCAAGCTTGAACAGCATCCGCTCGTACATTGCCGAGGCCGAGAACACGGGGAAGAACTTTGTGAATGCGCGTTCTGCCCGGATGAAGCATACCATTACGGTGGATGCCGATGCGGTTCCCGAAGGCGAGACCATCCGCTGCTGGGTTCCCTTCCCCCGCCGGGACGTGCGCAGGCAGAAAGTCGAACTGCTTGCCGCCAGCGAGGAGAAATTCCGGGTATCGGACATAAAGGCACCACACAGCTGCGTTTATATGGAGAAGAAAGCCGTGGCAGGCGAACCTACCGTGTTCTGGATAGAGTACAATTTCGACACTGCGGCCGAATACTTCGACCTGAGCAACGCAAAAGCGGCCGCCTACGACAAGAATTCCGAGCTGTACAGGCGCTATACCTGCGAGCAGCCTCCGCACATTGTTTTCGACGAGCGGATGGTGGCTTTGTCGGACAGCCTTACAAAGGGCATCAAGAACCCGGTGGATAAGGTGAAGGCTATCTTCAGCTGGATATCCACCACTTTCCCCTGGGCAGGCTCCAGGGAATACGGCACTATGGCCAATATCCCCGCATACGTACTCGACAATGGTCACGGAGACTGCGGAATGAAGACCCTCCTGCTTATGACCCTGTCAAGGATTGCAGGCGTTCCCTGCCATTGGGAATCGGGTCTGATAGACGATGACGAAAGCGACTGGAACATGCACGACTGGTGCAAGATGTATTTCGAAGGCATAGGCTGGGTTACCGTTGACCAAAGCTACGGCCTGTACAAATACAGGAACGTTTACCCGGAACTTACCTGGATAAACGTGGGTAGCGTCGACCACGACAGAATCGTGTTCAACAGCGAATGGGGCAGGCCACTGCAACCCGCAAAGAAATTCGCCCGCTCCGAGCCGGTTGACTTCCAGAAGGGCGAAGTGGAATGGAGAGGCGGAAACGTTTACTTCGACAAATGGAAGATGAGTTATGAAGTTCAATACATAAACAAATAATTAAAATTATGGCAAATTTCTGGTCAGATTTCAAAGCCTTCGCAATGAAGGGAAACGTTGTCGATATGGCTATTGGTGTAGTTGTCGGCGGCGCATTCGGTAAAATCGTTACGTCTTTGGTTAACGATGTAATTATGCCTCTGGTAGGCTGGCTTGTAGGAGGTATCGACCTCTCCAAACTGCACGTAGAGCTCAAAGGTACACTTGCATCTCAGGTGGCTGAAGGAGTGGACAAGGCCGCAGAACTTGTAGGCGACGGTGCAGGTGTAAGCGAATCCGTTCAGGCTATCACAAAGGAAGTGGATTCCGTATTCCTCAATTATGGAAACTTTATTCAGGAAATCGTTAACTTCCTCATCATAGCCCTGTGTATCTTCCTTTGCATAAGGCTTGTAACCAATATGGGCAACAAGCTTCGCAAGAAAGAAGAGGCTCCCGTAGAGGAAACTCCTGCTCCCGAAGCACCCGCTGCACCCGTTAAATCCGACGAAGCGGCTCTGCTCGAGGAAATCCGCGACCTGCTTAAAAAGGAGAAATAATATTTCTTGGTGAGTAATTCTTGTAAATCCAAGAAAATTATATAACTTTGCAGTCCCAAAATCGCGGCTTTTGATGCCGCGACGGGATGGAGAGGTGGTAGAGTGGTCGATTACGGCAGTCTTGAAAACTGTTGAACTGAGAGGTTCCGGGGGTTCGAATCCCTCCCTCTCCGCAAGAAATGCTGAAATTCAGCAAATTACAGAGTTTACGCACAATCTTACGCACACAAATGCAAAGGTTGTGCGTAAATTTATCCCAAAAACCCGACCTATATTTTAGGAAACTACAAAAGTGCAGAAACGAAATACCCTCCGCAGATTTCTC
>JAZRVN010000010.1:0-13812 GCA_045599225.1 Candidatus Cryptobacteroides sp. | reverse complement strand
GCCTGGCAGCTCACCGGATTCCGGAGGTAAAGATACGAAGGGATTTCGGGAAACAAGAATTTTTGCTACCTTTGCAGCGACGGAAAAGTTGAAAGACAGACACCGTTAATAAATCGTAAGGCCGCGGGCTCCGGATGGAGTTTGCGGCCGTTGCAGTATCAGACAACAAAGTTCAGTATCAACTCAGTATCAACTTTAAATGAGAAATGCCCCTCACGTGTGTGAGAGGCATTTTAGAGCGGTGCGGAAGGGACTCGAACCCTCGACCTCCGGCGTGACAGGCCGGCATTCTAACCAGCTGAACTACCGCACCAATGCTGGTTGCTTTCTGTCAAAAGCGGGTGCAAATATACGGATATTTTTAGAACCTGCAAATTATTTTTTAATTTTAATACATATCGGATTTCTCAAGACCGGTTAAACAGCATCAGGATTATCTGTAATTACCGCTCTGTTCTTCTGATAGTTCATTCATTTACGTCGAGGCTTGCCGCCAATTGAGAAATGGTAATATTAAACAGAGTACTTCGTCCCATTGCGGATGTTTCCCGAATTCTCAAAACACATAATTTTACTGGTGATCCGATTACGATCTCATCGCGCGGCCGGTGGTCTCGAGAGCTTCCTTGTCGAGCTTGCCGTCTTCGAGCACACAGTGACCGTTGATGAACACCTTTTCGATACCGAAGGATTTGCTGCAGTCGGGTGTGCCGCGTCTGAGCTCATCTTCGTTGAATACGGTAAAATCGGCGTAATACCCGCTCTTGACATATCCTCTTTCCTTGATTGAGAAGCGGTCGGCCACTGCTCCGGTCATTTTGCGTATGGTGCGGGGCATAGTGTCGCCCGTGCCGAGCAGGGAGCAGCGCAGGAATTTCGGGAAGCAGTCGTAGATGGCGGGATTCTGCACACCGTGGTCCTCTACCCAGGCATCGGTCATATACAGGCAGGTGTCTTGTTTCGACTGCCAGGAGATAATCTCGGGGGTGCTGTACGGGCCGAAGTTGATTCTGCCCTTGAAACCGCTCATCTCACAGAGGTCGAGGTACGCGTCGACGCAGCTCTTGCCCATTTCCTTGGCGCATTCCGGGATTGTCTTTCCTTCCCAACGCTCGTTGCCTTCACCCACATATGCTATCTGTATGCCTTCCCAGCCCAGCCCCAGGAGGATAATCGAGGCCTTGCAGAGTATGGAGAACTTGAGTTTGTTCCACCATTTGCGCTTGTCGGCAGCACTAAGGTCCTGATACCAGGCTGGCATAACGACTGTGATCACGCTTACGCCCAGGAGCTCGTTATAGATATCGAACTGGGCGTCAATGCCTTCGGAGCGCATCTTGTCGAGTATGGCGTGCGCCGCATCCTTGGTTTTGAAAGTGTTGCGCCCGACAAAGATGAGATGGCTGTGCTGGAATTTCATCTTAAGGCCCTTGGTGACTGCGACCATTTCGTCCAGAGCCCTGAGGTTATGGGCCCGGCCGAACATAGGGTAATCCATCGACACTTTCGATTCCGCCCTCGGGTGTACTGTCATGGGCCTATCGTATTTTTCACAGAGTTTTGCCACTTCGCGAAGTTCCGGGATATCGGCGTAGATGCCGGGGGTATACATCAGACCGAGGCTCAAGCCGCAGGCCCCCTGTTTGAGGCCATTCTCAAGGATGGACTTCATCCGCTCAAGTTCTTCAGAGTTGAGTTTTCGGCTGCTGTCTCCGGCCACGCTTGCTCTGGCAGAGCAATGCCCGAGAAGGAGAGCAATGTTGCAGGGAGTGTTGCCGTCTATCGCTTTGAAGTACGATTCCACATCAGGATAGACACCCGTCATGTCTTCAGAATAGCTGAAAAGTCCGCCTCCAATCTTGTCTTTGTAAGGAGTATCGGCTTCGAATCCAACCGCAGACAGTCCGCAGTTGCCGGTTATGAAGGCTGTGATACCCTGACGGATAAAAGGCTCAAAGTATTTTACCGGTTCTTTCTTTATTGCAAACCAATCGTTGTGGGAATGTGCGTCGAAAAATCCGGAAGAAACGCTCAGTCCGCTGATGTCAATAACTTCCGCATCCGGGGCATCTATCGACAATGCGACTTCAAGAATTTTGTCTCCTTGGAAAAGAATGTCACCGACAAAGGATTCGGAGGCGGTTCCGTCATAGATTCTGCCGCCTTTTAGGATGGTTTTAGTCTCTTTCATTCGGCAAATATACATTAAAACTCTTTTTCTGATTCGCGTCCGTGCAACTTTTCATCCGCAAAGACGGATGAACGAATCAAATCACTCTCTCCCGTCTGCGCGGCGAGCATCGGGAACATATAAGGCGATAACCATTCCGGATATCAGTACTACGGTGCCTATGATGGCCATAAGGGTGATGCGTTCGCCGAGAACCACTGCGGCGAACGCCATAGTGAAGAAACATTGTCCGTAGATAAGGTTTGTTGCACGCACTATGCCGATTTGAGTTATCGACCAATTCCAGGCAACGAAGCACAACAGAGATGCTATGAGCGAAAGGTACAGCAGATTGCCCCACACCTGCGGACGCAGCAGCACGCTAAAGGGAGCAAATGACGACTTTGTCAGCAGGAGGAACACGCCCATAGAGATAATTCCGTACGCAAAGACCTTTCTGGTAATGAAAAGTATATCGTATTTTGCCGATATGTTCTTCAGAATCAGCGCATATAGTCCCCAGCACACCGACGCTCCTGTGGCGAGCATATCTCCTTTGGGATTAAGATGCAGTACAAACTGACCGTTTAACACCACCAGGGCCATTCCGAGAAAGGTAATGACGGAACCCAGCACCTGCCTGGGCGAAGACTTTTCCTCCTTATACAC
This sequence comes from Candidatus Cryptobacteroides sp., assembly GCA_045599225.1. GTDB lineage: Bacteria > Bacteroidota > Bacteroidia > Bacteroidales > UBA932 > Cryptobacteroides. The sequence goes on along the minus strand of JAZRVN010000010.1, from coordinate 10,973 downwards.
CGCCCCGACGATGAGCGCCGTCGAAAGAGGCGCGGTACCCACCAGGATGGCCACGTTCGATGCTGTGGAATACATAAGGGCCGTATTCTCGGCCAGAAAATACAATGACCCGCCGATTACTCCCATCGCCAGCAGCCTGAGTTCGTCTTTAAAGCTGTCGGAGAACAGCTTTTTGTGACATATCAGCAACATTCCGGCATAAGCGAGCGTGAAGCGGGCAAGGAATATCTCCGCTGGGCTGAATGAATACTCAAGGAGTATCTTGGTGGAGACAAACGTCTCCGACCACACTATCACCGTAAAGAACGCGGCTATCCAGGGAAATATCGTTTTTACTGTCATAACTTGCCACAAAGTTAGTTAATATTGCTTATTTTTACCCCGAATTTATCTGATTCTCAAACAATGGCAACAATATTCATCACAGGAGGCTCCACCGGCATAGGCGCCGCATGCGTGCGGAAATTCATCGGTCAGGGATGGAACGTTGGATTTATGGATATCAATGACTCGGCCGCCGTAGCTCTCGTACAAAGCCTCAATGCTCCTGACAGGCTGCTGTTCGTCAAAGGAAGCACGTGTGACAGAGCCGACATCCACGAAGCCGTCGCTGCCACAGCAGAGCGTTTCGATTCCATCGACAGCGTCTTTGCCAACGCCGGCATCCACCGGAGCAACACCCTTCTCGACATCAGCGACGAGGAACTGGACCTGATGGTCCGGACAAATATCTATGGCACGGTGGACACTCTGCGCGAAGCGGTACCGGAGTTGGTCAAGGCCGGAAAGGGGTCAGTGGTTATCAACGTGTCCGACCAGTGGTTCGTAGGCAAGGCGCACAGTTTTGCCTACGGCCTCACGAAGGGAGCCCTGGGACAGATAACCCGGAGTCTGTCCATCGACCTCGGCCCCAAAAACATCAGGGTGAACGCCGTATGTCCGGGCACCATAGCCACTCCTCTGGTGGACAATATCTTCGAAAAATACTCGAGGCAGAACGGATGCAGCGTCGTTGATTGCTGGCGCGAAGAGAACGCTCTTTTCGCAAGGGGCAGCGTGGGCACGCCCGAAGAGGTGGCGGAGCTGGTGTATTTCCTCGCTTCGGACGCATCAAGCTTCTGCACAGGAGGTCATTACCTCGCAGACGGAGGCTTGGTAGCCAAGTGATTTCCTCATTACTGCTTAAACCCCGCTTATCTCAAAGCCGGCGATAAGGTTGCGCTTATTTCTCCGTCATATCTCCGATATCCGTTGGGCGTTCCCGTTACCATTGATGTCAGCTCCACGGGTTCCACCATCAGTTTCGGCATTGAAGGACAGCAGAAGGAATATCAGGTATCACCGGATTTGAAATCCACAAAATTCTCAGTGGATATGCGTATGATGCGGGCCGGAGAAAAAACACACAGGTAGTCCATTTTATTTACGGGACAATATTGTCTTCGCAGCCCGAAAAAACCCGGAAAAAAGGCTTATATTTGTAGTAATTATGAAGAAGTTCTTATTGCTAACCGTGTTGGCCTTTGGTATTCCATCGGCCGTGTATTCGCAAAACCTGTCTGTGGTGGATTCTCTCATTGCCAATATGAGCATCCGCGAAAAAGTAGCCCAGCTTTTTGTTATTTCCCTGAGTTCAAACCCGTCTCCCCGAACAAAAGCCCGTCAGGATTCCCTGATCAAGTCAGGCGTAGGTTCCATTATTCTTATGAGGGGTTATGCCAGTGAATTTATGGAGAGGGTAAATGAACTTCAGGGATATGCAAAACTGCCTTTGCTCGTATCCATAGACGGAGAGTGGGGTGCGGCGATGCGTTTCAAGGAGTATCTGGAGTATCCCCGTCAATATGAACTGGGCCATTTGGAAAATGCTGAAAGGCTGCTTTACCGAATGGGAATAAATGTGGGCAAGGAACTGAAAGACCTTAACGTGATGGTAAACCTGGCTCCTTGTGCCGACGTCTCTGTCGATGGAGTCAGCTGCGGAATACGCAACGATTCAAGATTGTTCAGCTCCAATCCCGAGAAGGTAGCACGCTATTCTGCCGCCTATGCAAGAGGGATGAGGGATGCCGGAATCTACGTTTGCGCCAAGCATTTCCCCGGTTGCGGCAACGGGGTGGATTCGCATTACGACCTGCCTGTCTCGCATATTACCCGCGAGGCGCTGGATACCATCGACTTGCTGCCGTATAAAAAACTTTTTGAAGAGGGAATCGAGTTTGTAATGATGCATCACGTCAGCGTGCCCTGTATCGACGATTCCGGTTTGCCTCTTTCGATTTCCCGTAAAGGCGTAACCGGCCTGCTGAAGGAGGAACTCGGATTCCGGGGTCTTGTTATGACCGACGCTATTAGGATGGGGGCTATCTCGAAGTCGTACACGGCAGTTGAAAGCAATATTATGGCATACAAGGCAGGAATCGATATGATTCTTATGCCTGACGATATTCCCGCTACCATTCAGGCTCTTGTCGAACTCCTGGAAAGCGGAGAACTCCCTATGGAAGAACTCGATAATAAGGTTCGCAAAATCCTGATTCTGAAAGAAAAAGCCGGCTATTTTGCGCCGGGCTTCAACCGTAGGGTTACCGATGTGGACAAAAAAATCAGTGCCGCCCGCAAGAGGGATGCCAGACTGATACGCCGTATGACGGGAAAACTCGTGAAATGCGGATATGGAGAACCTATCAAGGATTGGAACGACCCTACTCTCGTTCTCGACAATGCCGGAAAATAACATCATAATCAAAGGGGCGAGGGTAAACAACCTCAAGAACGTGACGGTAGAGATACCCCGCGGAAAGTTTGTCGTGATTACGGGAGTGAGCGGGAGCGGAAAGACTTCGCTGGCGTTCGATACCCTTTTTGCCGAGGGGCAGCGCCGTTTCGCCCAAAGTATGAGTTCCTATGCCCGTCAGTTTCTCGGACGGATGAACAAACCCGACGTGGACAGTATCGACGGCGTGCCTCCGGCCGTGGCGATTGAGCAGCGCGTGAATATAAGGAACCCGCGTTCCACTGTTGCTACCACAACGGAAATTTTCGACTTCCTGAGACTGGTATATGCCAGGATAGGGCGTACCTTTTCACCTGTCAGCGGCAGGGAAGTGCATAGTGACAGCGTTGCCGATGTTATCGCCGTTTTAGAAACATTTGGGGGACGAACCTGCTATATTTTGGCAGACCTTAACTGGGACGGCCGCAACGACCGGGTGGAACTTATGCTTTCCCTTAAGGAGCAGGGATATACCCGACTTTTCGTCCTTGACGCCAATTCCGGAAAGGAGTCGGTTTCCGGGCCGGTGAAGATTGACGACGTCCTCCAGATGGACGGTGCTTATCCGGGCGGATGTCGGCTGCTGGTCGACAGAATCCGGGACTTCTCCGACCGAACGAGACTTCTTTCCAGCATTGCCGACGCCTTCAGGATAGGAGACGGCCGTATAGTGGTTTGGGCCGAACCCATCGGCGGAAGCCCGGAACCGGTAATCCGGGAATTCAATTCCCGCTTCGAACTGGACGGAATCAGGTTCCGCAAGCCCGACGACTACCTCTTCAGTTTCAACTCTCCGTTGGGCGCCTGTCCGGTATGCGGAGGATTGGGGCAGATAATAGGTATCAGTGAGGACCTGGTAATTCCCGACAAGACCAAAAGCATTTACGACGGATGCATTGCCTGCTGGCGGGGTGAGAAGATGAGTTGGTTCAAGGACCAGATGGTAAGGGTGGGGGCGAAGTACGGCATTCCCGTATTCAAACCGTATTGCGAACTGACCGATGCTCAGAAAGCCCGCGTATGGGAAGGGGATCCGCCGGCCGAAGGGGAGAAATACGACGACAATCCCGACCGAATTGTAGGAATAAACGAATTTTTTGCCTGGGTCGAAACCCAGCGATACAAGATACAGTACAAGTATATGCTCAGCCGGTTCAGCGGCAAGGCGGTATGTCATTCTTGCAAAGGGAGCCGCCTGCGTAAGGAGGCCCTTTGGGTAAAGGTGGGCGGCAAGGATATCCACGAGTTTATGTCTATGAACGTAGCCGGGGCTTTGGAATTCTTCAGGACTCTGGAACTTTCACCTCACGAGCGGGAGGTGGCAGCCGAACCCTTGTCCGAAATCGAATCCAGGCTGAAATGCATCTGCGACGTAGGTCTTGGCTATCTTACACTCAACCGCTCCTGCAATACTTTGTCGGGAGGGGAAAGCCAGAGGGTGAATCTGGTTACGGCTCTGGGCTCGAGTCTGGTAGGGTCGATGTATATTCTGGATGAACCCAGCATAGGCCTGCACCCCCGGGATACCGAAAAACTCATAGATGTGCTCCGACGCTTGCGGGACCTGGGAAATACTGTTATCGTTGTCGAGCACGACGAGGAAATAATAAGGGCGGCCGACTGCACCATTGAACTCGGGCCTGCGGCAGGGGAGTGCGGAGGGGAAATTGTTCCTGCCGATAAATCACTCACTGCCAGATATATAAATGGGGAAATCCAACGCTATCGGCGCGAGCGTCGTGGCTGGAACTATTCGCTTTGTGTCGAGGGCGCGCGGGAACACAATCTCAAGAATATCGACGTGCGTTTCCCGCTGGGAGTGCTTACGGTGGTTACCGGTGTGAGCGGAAGCGGAAAATCAACTCTGGTAGGGGATATCCTCTATCCCGCGCTGTTCCGCAAGCTCAATGACGAAGGTGATGCTCCCGGAACTCACAGGACCGTCAGCGGAAATACCGACCGTATCCAAAGAGTAGAGTATGTGGACCAGAACCCTATTGGGCGCAGTTCGCGTTCAAACGCCGCTACCTATCTCAAGGTTTATGATTCCATCCGCGAGCTGTTCGCTTCCCAGCAGGCGGCCAAAATCAACGGCTATGGTCCTAACCATTTCAGTTTCAATGCCGATGGGGGCCGTTGTCCCGAATGTCAGGGCGAAGGAATCGTGCGCATAGAGATGCAGTTTATGGCCGACGTTTCAATGGTATGCGAGGCGTGCGGAGGAAAACGCTTCCGACCCGAAATACTGGAAGTGCGTTACCGCGGGAAGAATATCGACGACATACTGGATATGAGCATTGAAGAGGCGGTGAAATTCTTCGATGCGGGGGCTGAGGATATTTCCAAAGAGATAGCGCGCAAACTCCAGCCCCTGTTGGATGTTGGCTTGGGATACCTGAAACTGGGCCAGAGCAGCAGCACTCTGTCGGGAGGGGAGAGCCAGAGGATAAAACTCGCTTACTTCCTGTCGGTCAGCAGGAATCGCGGGAAAAAGGAAAAGATTCTGTTTATTTTCGACGAGCCCACTACAGGTCTTCATTTTGCCGACGTGGAGAAACTGCTCAGGAGTCTGGATATGCTGCTGGACTGCGGGCACTCGGTGCTGGTGGTCGAACACAATACGGATGTTATACGAAATGCCGACTGGATAATAGACCTCGGCCCCGGGGCGGGCGATGAAGGCGGGCAGATTGTCTTCGAAGGTACTCCGGAGCAATTGGCGACTGCGGGAACGTTTACGGCCAGGTATCTGAACCCGGGAAAAGAATAATGTTTTTGATATGAAAAGGATTGCAGCTTTGACTATGGTGCGCAACGACGATTTCTTCCTTCGCAAGTGGGTTGAGTACTATGGCGCGCAGATTGGGAAGGAAAACCTCTACATCTACTTCGATGGTACCGACCAGAAAATTCCGGATTTCTGCGGAGGAACAAATGCCCATCTGCACGAAAAGATTGGCACGCAGTTGGTCGCAGCCGAGAAAGGACGGCTGAAATTCCTTTCATCTCAGGCGGCGGGGTTGCTGAGCTCGGGATATGACCTTGTAATCGGGGTTGACGCCGACGAATTCCTTATTGTGGACCCGAGGTTGGGCAGGAGCCTTCCGCAGTATCTGAGCGAACAGAAAATCGGCACGAGTCTGTCTGGCCTGGGACTGGACTTTGGACAGAAACTGGGTGAGGAGGCTGATATCAGCGCCGACTCTCCGTTTTTGGAGCAGAGGCATTACGCTCAGATAGGGACCCGCTATACCAAACCTTCGGTTCTGGCACGGCCGCTGCTATGGGGCTCCGGCTTCCACCGTATCAAAGGTCATAACTTTCATATTGCCAAGGATTTGTACCTGTTCCACTTCGGATACTTCGATATGAAACGGATCCAGGACCGTTTCAACGACAAGTCCCGTCTGGCCCAAGGGTGGGAGAAGCATCTGAAGAAGCGTTCGCGTACAATAAGGCTGGTGACCAATCTCAAGGCCCGTGATTTTGATACCTGGACCCGTTTTGCCAGATGCTGTCAGACTGTAGTGCGGCCGCCTTATGCCTGGAACAAGCCGGCTATGTTCGAACTCCGGATTGTTGTAAGGATTCCGGAGCGGTTCTCCAAGCTTATTTAGTTTTTCCCAGAAGAAAGACTTTCATAACAATACCGGCCACACAACTGATGGCCAGTGCTATTGCCGCGCCAACTGCAAAGCCTGCGCAAATGTCGCCGAGGTAATGCTTGCCAACGAACACCCGGCTGAATCCTACCAGCAGGGCCCAGATGATTACGGATATGTTGTAGATTCTGTAATTGCGCTTGCGGTCATTCCTGAAAGCGAGTATCGAGGCTACGGCAAAGCCCATCGCATTGGCGGCGTGAGCCGAGTAGAATCCGTATTCTATCTTGTTGTACGGGGGATCCAGGACTCTGAGTCCACGGCCCAGCATATCCAGGTCGCAGCAGGGCCTGAGTCTCTGAAAGAAATCCTTGCAAACGTTTCCCAGCTGGTCGCAGCAGGTTATCGTAAGCACAATCGCAACGGTGGAAATGAGTGCTTTTTTCCAGCCGAGATTCCTGATGAGGAATACAAGCACCGTGGCGTACAGCACAAACCATATGTATTTGTTGGAGAAAACTATCCAGACAAAATCGCTTGCCGGGCAGTTGACCGAGTTTATAGCAAGAGTTATGTCCTTGTCTATGTGGTGCAGTTGTTCGAAAAATGTCATAGCTTGAATATTTGTCATTTTTTATTCGGTGAAAGCTTGCCGTATCTGCGCATTTTTGAGGCAAGTTTGTCGGCAAACGGTTTGCGGAACTGAAGTTCCCATCTGGCCTTCCTGCTTTCGTCTACTCCGGTACGGTAGAGTTCATCGGCTTTCTGCAGCGCGACTTTCAGGCTTTCTATCCGCCGTTGTTGGTCGGTAGTGTGAATGTACCCTTTGAAATTGGGGTAGTAACAGTAGAGGGGCAGATTTGTAATGGTGACTTTGCCCAGTCTGAGAAGAACCTCGCTCCACCAGGGGAAATCCTCGTAGATGATTCCCTCCACAAACCTGATTCCCGCAATCTTTTCGGTCTTGAAAAGACCCCTCCAGGGCTGGCAATGCTTGACTGCCCATTTCGGGTCGATGCCCCGTGGCTTGCTGTACTCGCTGGCATAGTCGAATATGTTCCCGACCGTTTTCGATTCAACGGAAGTGATGGGGGAGAAACGGTGCTCAACCCTGATACCCAGAATCTGCCGGACGGTTTCCAGGGTGCGGTACCGGCGGTCATAGGTAAATGATACGAGGTCGGAGCCGTTCTCTTCGGCAAGCCCGACGCATATTTCCATTGTCTGCGGATGAATGAAGTCGTCGCTGTCGAGATACATCATATATCGGCCGCCGACGTGCTCCAGGGCAAGATTCCGGGCGCTTGATACTCCACCGTTGGGCTTGGTGAACAGTTTTATCCTATTGTCGGTGCCGGCAAGGTTTCTGATTATGTCGGCGCTGCGGTCTGTGCTCCCGTCGTCGGTACATAGGGCTTCCCAGTCCCTGAACGTCTGCCCCTGCAGACTTTTCAGACACCTTTCAACGGTATCCTGTGCATTGTGCACCGGAATTATTACCGACACCAGAGCCATAGTAGTTCCGTAAAACTCACAAAAGTAAGCATATTTCTCTAATAAACCCTGCAACTGCAGCTGTTCTCGTCGTAAAGAACAAACTCGGCATAGATGTCGCCGCCTCTCCCTATCGGCCCCAGGTCCGCCTCCCAGTAGTGATATTGCCCGTTGAGACGGCCTTCTATGGCAATCTTTGTATGCGGGGCGGCAATGTCGGTTCCCGGAGAATCGTTCGGGTAGCAGTACAGTTCCAACGCCGGACGCTGCTCGTCATACCCCAGATCTCTTCCGAGATTCTTGCAGATGGTTCCGGGCATCGGTTCGGGATCGATGAATTCAGAAGGGTGGAAGTCCCGTTCCCGCAGCACCTCTACCGTTGCCGGGACGTTTCTGAGGAAGGCCCGGGGTTGCTGCACAACCGTCCTGCCGAGTTCTCCTTCGAACTGCCTGTAAACGCTTACAAGATGAACGGTGCACAGATGCTTCCGGGGCTCCGTAGTCACATCCTCCCCGGCCTCGAATTCTACCGCCGAGCAACATAGGGGAGAAGCCGGGTCTTCATTGGTAAAACTGTATTTGAAACTGTCGAAAGCCTCTCTGCGCTGCACGGCAAGCGGGTTTACGGGGGCATAGGCATTACATACAGCTACCGCCGAATATCGCCCTTTTTCAAGGCGGATGAATGCCGAAAGTCCTGTGGATTCGCCGTTTTCCGGCGGTGTCCAGGTCCACTGGGCCGCAAGGCTTCCCAATGCATCGCAGCGGTAGATAAACAGCTCGCAACTGCGGAACCGCCCCTTTACCGTGAATTTGGTCACGGCCGTCTCAGGGGTACTTTTGTCTTGGATTTCAGGCTCTGACCTGGAGCACTGCACGCTTAGAATCTGCAACAGCGCCACTATGGCGCCCAAACACTGTCTCTTCATATCCTTCCTCCTCTTGTTTGATTACGCAGGTGCAAAAATAAGAAAAATATCCGATATCGGCGGGCGTTTTTGGGAATAGATGATAATCAGCAAGATGTGAAAAGGCCTTCCGTCAAACTACGGAAGGCCTTTCTGTAAGTCGTTCGCTATAAAGCACTTCGAAAAACGCCCCTTTCTTTCTATGCGCCGAAGTTGTCGTAAAGGATATTCTCGGGAGGTACTCCCAGAGAGTCCAGCAGGTCAACCACACACTTGGTCATCATAGGAGGACCGCACATAAAGTACTTGATGTCCTCAGGAGCCTGATGGCCCTTAAGGTAGGTCTCGTTCATTACGTTGTGAACGAAGCCGGCAACGTACTTAACTCCTGCTGCATCGGCTGCGGGATCGGGACGGTCCAGAGCTAGATGGAAGTGGAAGTTGGGATTCTCGGCCTCGATCTTCGCAAAGTCCTCAAGATAGAACGCTTCCACAAGGGCACGCGCTCCGTAGAAGAAGTGAACCTGCTTCCTGGTGTGCTGGGTGTAGAAGAGTTCCATAATGTGGCTGCGAAGGGGAGCCATACCGGCACCTCCGCCCACGAAAATGTATTCCTGGTCGTCGGGATCGTTCTTGGGAAGCAGGAACTCGCCGTAAGGACCGCTTATCATAACCTTGTCGCCGGGTTTGCGTGTGAACACGTAAGACGAAGCGATACCCGGGTTCACGGGCAGGAGCTTGGGACCAAGCTCGCGCGGAACGCTGCGGTCGAACGGGGGAGTGGCAATACGCACGTTAAGTTTGATAATGCCTTTCTCACCGGGATAAGAGGCCATTGAGTAAGCTCTGATAGTAGCCTCGGGATTGGAAGAATGAAGGCCGAAGAATCCGTACTTCTCCCAGTCGGCCCTGTATTCGGGCTCCACCTCGATGTCCTTGAAGTCGAGTTCGTATGCCGGAATGTCGATCTGAATGTACTCGCCGCTCTTGAACTCCAGGTTCTCGCCTTCGGGAAGCTTCACGGTGAACTCCTTTATAAAGGTAGCCACGTTCTTGTTGGAGATAACCTCGCATTCGAGTTTCTTGACACTCAGAGCGCTCTCTGCAACCTGAATCTTGAGGTTGTCCTTAACCTTGACCTGACAGCCGAGCCGCCATCCGTCCTTAATCTGCTTGCGGTTGAAGAATCCCACCTCGGTGGGGAGAATTTCTCCGCCGCCTTCCAGAACCTGCACCTTGCACTGGCCGCAATTGGCCTTTCCGCCGCAGGCCGAAGGAAGGAAGATTTTCTCGCCGGCCAGGGTTCCCATAAGGTTCCCGCCGGGAGCGACTTTCAGCTCCTTCTTTCCGTTATTGATGTCGATTTTTACAGTTCCCTTGGGGGTAATCTTAGCCTTTACAAAAAGAAGAAGGGCCACTAGGATAACCGTTACTATAACGATTACCGCAACTGCTGCTATTACTGTATATTGCATAACTGTGCCCTCCTAAAGTGAAATGCCCATAAAAATCATAAATGCCATACCCATAAGGCCTACGGTAATGAAGGTGATACCTATACCCTTGAGCCCTGCTGGAACGTTGGAGTAGCTCATCTTCTCGCGGATGGCTGCGAGCGCCACGATGGCGAGATACCAGCCTATTCCGGAACCGAGTGCATAAACTGCAGATTCCCCGAGGCCTGCGAAATCCTTCTGCTGCATAAACAGCGAACCGCCCAGGATTGCGCAGTTCACGGCAATAAGCGGAAGGTAGATTCCCAGCGAACTGTAGAGAGAGGGGAGGAATTTCTCCACAATCATCTCGACAAGCTGGGTGAAGGCGGCGATAACCGCAATGAAGATGATGAAGCTGAGGAAGCTCAGGTCAACGTCTGCGAAGCCCTCGCCCAACCAGCTGAGTGCGCCGGGCTTGAGCACGAAGGTGTCCAGAGCCCAGTTGATGGGAAGCGTGAAGAGCAGCACGAATATTACGGCGAGGCCCAATCCGTTGGCTGTCTTAACGTTCTTTGATACTGCCAGGTATGAACACATACCCAGGAAGTATGCAAAAATCATATTGTCAACGAAGATTGACTTTACGAATAAGCTTAGATATTCCATAATAGGTAAGTGTTATAATTATTTTTCCTGAAGTGACTTGTCTATGCTGCGGTGAATCCATATTATGCATCCCAGCAGAATTAGTGCGAAA
>JAZRVN010000009.1:0-10458 GCA_045599225.1 Candidatus Cryptobacteroides sp. | reverse complement strand
CTTGTCGGACTTGCTTGATAGACTGCAACTTATCTTCATATCTTCCCATAGTTTATCATACAGTGCAAATATAGGAAAACATTTCGAAAAACTGTCAACCTTTTGTCAACCTAAGCGAAAACAAGTGGTTTCCAACGAAATTGTCCGAGATGCTAACTCGCTGATTTTGAGTTCAAAGCATTTCGGACAATTCCAAAAGATTTCATTATTTGTACCCCCTAGGCGAATCGAACGCCTATCGTAGGAACCGGAATCCTAAATTTTATCCATTAAACTAAGGGGGCGATGTGGACGGCAAAGGTAGTAAAATTATTTATACCTTGCCACCCTGGCTATTACTTTGGATATGTCGGCGTTGTCCTTGCAGACAACAAATTCGCCGGCACAGGTGCCTTTGACATAAAGTCCTACGGGAGAACCGGAGTGCGAACCTCCGAAAAGATTTATTCCAGCCTTTCGTCCGAGCAGGTTCACGGCCTCGAAAGCAAGTTTCTTGTTGGAATTGTAAAGGTCTTTCTGCATATCAGCGGTAAGGTCCAGGAAAGATTCCTTGTAAAGTCGAGTGAAAATCTTCTCCTCGTCCTTGGTTACAGGCACCTTGCTCCAGAGTCCGAGCTTATCGGAGAGCACCTGCTTCACCTCGGGCCAGCCGGGGATGTTACCGTCGGCGCTCATCTCCAGGAAAATGTCGGTGAGTTCATTCATACTGCATTTCTGATTGCCTACGAGGGATGTTTCTCCGTAGGTAATCATAGTGTATCCGGTCTCGTGATCGGACGTTACGACAATCAAAGTCTCGTCGGGATGCTGTTCATAGAACCTGAGAGCGCAGTCAACCGACTTGGAGAAATCAATGATCTCGCTTACCATAGCCCCAGCGTCACGGGAATGACAGGCGTGGTCTATCATTGCTCCTTCTACCATAAGGAAGAATCCTTTCCTGCTGTTGCGGTAAAGATGGTCAATTGCAGCCGTTGTGAATTCCTCGAGCGAAGTCTGGCCCTCCTCCCTGTCTATTGCATACGACAGATTGCTCTGGGTCATATCGTCGGAAAGACATATCACAGGGGCGCTGCAGGGACTGTACTTCTGGTCGCCGCCAAAAACGGTGAACCCATTCCGACGGGCTTCGGCAACCCAGGCATCATTTCCCTTCCTATTGGATTTGATGGAAGCGCCGGCGGCAAAGGAGAGCTTGGAAGCAACCAGGTCTCCGGCGATATCCTCGTAATCGTTCCTATTGACGGCGTGGGCATAGAAAGCTGCGGGAGTTGCAAGGTCTACGGCATCGGAACTGACCACACCGGCAGCATATCCGGAACGGATGACCCTCTCGGTGAACGTTTCGACTTCAGTTGTATCGGCATCGACTCCAATGGCCCCGTTATACGTCTTATGACCGGTTGAAAGCGCTGACCCGGCGGCGGCAGAATCGGTGACGCGGCTGTCGGCAGGAGTTGTAGTGACAAATCCGGTATAGGGGAAATGCCTGAAATTCAGGTCTCCCAAACCAACAGAATGCATATACATCTCGGTGGCTGCGGCCTGGTTTATGCCCATTCCGTCTCCGATGAAATAAAATACATACTTGGGTGTCCTCCCCCAGGATGAAAGCGTAACGGACAAAAGAAGGATAATGACTAAGAATGATTTCGGTTTTCTCATAATATTACGTTTTATGAAGAGCCGGTCCAAAGCCCTCCGGAGCACAAAGTTACAATTTTTATTATTGCATAATACTACTTTTTTTGTTAATTTTGTGGATTATGAGTTACGCACGCATATTTCCCGGCCAGGGATCCCAATTCCCCGGGATGGGCAGAGAGATTTACGAATCCTCCGCCAAGGCCAGAGATATGATGGAAAGGGCCAACGAAATTCTCGGATTCCGGATTACCGACCTTATGTTCGGCACCAACGACCAAGCCCTGCTGGCCACGAACGTAACCCAACCGGCCATCTACCTGCATTCTGCCGTTCTGGCCGAATGCTGCAGCAAAGTCAAACCCGATATGGTGTGCGGCCATTCTCTGGGCGAATTTTCAGCCCTTGCCGCCGCTGGAGCGCTCGATTTCGAAGACGGGCTCAGACTCGTTTCCATCCGCGCGAGCGAAATGCAGAAATGCTGCGAAAAAGTCCCCGGCCTGATGGCAGTGATCACCGGCCTGCCGGATGAAATGGTAGAAGGGGTATGCCGATGCACAGACGGAATTGTGGTTCCGGCGAACTACAACTCCAACGGGCAACTCGTAATTTCGGGGGATGAGGCCGCCGTCAGGCTTGCCTGCCGGAAATTGAAAGAGATGGGCGCAAAGCGCGCGCTGCCGCTGCCTGTCGGAGGAGCCTTCCACTCCCCTCTTATGGAGCCTGCGCGGGTGGAGCTGGCCAAGGCAATCGAGGCCGCCGGGTTCAAGATTCCCGCCTGCCCGGTGTATCAGAACGTAACTGCGCTGCCCGAAACCGATCCCGAAAAGATAAAGGAGAATCTGCTGTCGCAGCTTACCTCGCCGGTAAAATGGTCGCAAACGATTAGGAATATGCTGCGCGACGGATGCGTTCACTTCTCCGAAACCGGGCCGAAAAACGTGCTGCAGGGGCTTGTAAGGCGAATCTGCGAAGCCGAAGGATACAAGGATATAACAATCGAAGGAATTCAATAAAACATAAATAAAACAATATGGCAAAAGAAAAGAAATTCATTACCTGTGACGGAAACCAGGCTGCGTCCAACATCGCATATCTGTTCAGCGAGCACGCAGCCATCTATCCTATCACTCCGTCTTCTACAATGGCGGAAAACATAGATGAATGGGCCGCCCACGGAAAAAAGAACTTATGGGGAGAAACCGTAAAGGTAACTGAAATGCAGAGCGAAGCAGGTGCCGCCGGCGCTGTTCACGGATCGCTGCAGGCAGGTGCCCTTACCTCCACATTCACCGCGTCTCAGGGTCTCCTTCTTATGATTCCCAATATGTACAAGATTGCAGGTGAAATGCTCCCTTGCGTTTTCCACGTATCGGCACGCGCGCTCGCATCGCACGCACTCTCAATCTTCGGAGACCAACAGGACGTAATGGCCTGCCGCCAGACAGGTTTCTGTATGCTGGCATCAGGCTCAGTTCAGGAAGCGCAGGACATTGCAGCCGTTGCGCACCTTTCAGCTATCAAGGGAAGTCTGCCTTTCCTGCATTTCTTCGACGGATTCAGAACCTCTCACGAAATTCAGAAAATCGAACTTCTCGACGAAGAGAAACTCAAAGGGCTTATAAGTGAAAAGGCGCTTCAGAATTTCAGGGCCCGCGCCCTCAATCCTGAGGCTCCTGTAACCAGGGGAACCGCACAGAACGCAGACGTATATTTCCAGTTTGTCGAATCCCGCAATCAGGTTTACGACGCCATTCCCGACATCGTAGCCCGCTATATGGGTGAAATCGGAGAAATAAGCGGACGTCAGTACAGGCCTTTCGAATATTACGGAGACCCCGGCGCCGAAAACGTTATCGTTGCAATGGGCTCAGTAACCGAGACCATAAAGGAAACTATCGACTATCTCGGAAAGCACGGACGCAAGTACGGTCTCGTAACCGTTCACCTGTATCGTCCGTTCTCGGAGAAATACTTCTTCAAAGTTCTTCCGAAGAACGTGAAGAAGATTGCAGTCCTGGACCGCACCAAAGAGCCCGGCGCACTTGGAGAGCCGCTGCTGCTGGACGTCAAGAGCATGTTCCAGGGGAAAGACGTCACCCCTTTAATCGTAGGCGGACGCTACGGCCTTTCTTCAAAAGACACCACTCCCGCACAGATTATCGCAGTTTACGACAATCTTGAGCTCAAGGCTCCCAAGACCGATTTCACAATAGGCATCACCGACGACGTTACCTTCAAGAGCCTGCCCACCAAGGGAGAGATATCCATCGTAAAGAAGGGTACTACCGAGTGCAAGTTCTTCGGTCTGGGTTCCGACGGCACCGTAGGCGCCAACAAGAACTCCATCAAGATTATCGGCACCCACACCGACAAATACTGTCAGGCATACTTTGACTATGACTCAAAGAAATCCGGCGGGTACACCTGTTCCCACCTTCGTTTCGGCGATGAGCCCATCAAGGCTCCCTACCTTGTGAGCACCCCGGATTTCGTAGCCTGCCACGTTCCTTCATATCTCGAGAAATATGATGTTCTCAAGGGTATCAAGGACGGCGGCAGCCTCCTGCTCAACTCTATCTGGGACGAGGAAGAGACCATCAAGCGCATTCCCGACAACGTCAAGGCAATCATCGGCAGGAAGAATATCAAGTTCTATATCATCAACGCCACCAGAATTGCAGCCGAGATAGGTTTGGGAGGAAGGACCAACACCATCCTGCAGAGCGCATTCTTCCGCATCTCAGGCATCATTCCCGCCGAAGATGCAATAAAGTATATGAAGGAAGCCGCGCTCAAGAGCTACGGCAAGAAGGGCGAGCAGATTGTGAATATGAACTATGCAGCCATCGACCGCGGTGGAGAATACACCCGCGTCAACGTTCCTGCAGAATGGGCTGAAATCTCGGCAAAGTTCACCAACCCCAACGCCAGCCGTCTTGCTACACCTTTCGTTAAGGAAATCGCCGACATAGTAAACGCTCAGAACGGAGATTCCCTCCCCGTAAGCACTTTCCTCCCCTATCAGGATGGAACAATGCCCTCCGGAACAGCCGCATATGAGAAGCGCGGAGTTGCAGTGAACGTTCCCGTATGGAACGCAGAGAGCTGTATCCAGTGCAACAGCTGTGCATTCGTCTGCCCTCACGCCGCCATCCGCCCGTTCCTCCTTACCGACGAAGAGGCCGCCGCTGCTCCAAAGGATTTGAAAATCGCACAGGGCAAGGCTAACCTCAAGGATTACAAGTACGCCCTCGGAATTTCAGTAGCCGACTGTACCGGTTGCGGCAACTGCGTGGACGTATGTCTTAGCAAGGAGAAATCTCTTTCAATGCAGCCTTACACTCAGAACGAACAGGAGCAGACATCATTCGACTACCTCAACTCCAAGATCGGCTACAAGACCGTTGCGGATCCCAAGTCCAATATGAAGAATGCGCAGTTCGCACAGCCTCTGTTCGAATACAGCGGTGCCTGCGCAGGCTGCGGCGAGACCCCTTACATCAAAAATATCACCCAACTCTTCGGAGACCATATGATGATTTCCAACGCTACCGGATGCTCATCTATATACGGTGCTTCATTCCCCGCATCTCCTTACTGCACAAATGCAAAGGGACACGGACCAGCCTGGCAGAACTCACTTTTCGAGGATTTCTGCGAATTCGGACTGGGTATGCGTCTGGGATCTGAGCGCATCCGCCAGACAGTAGCGGAACTTATGAAGAAGGGTCTCGAGTGTCCCAAGTGCACCGACGAAATGAAGGCTCTCTATCAGCAGTGGCTGGACAACCGCGGAAATTACGGCGTAACCCGCGAAGTAGCCGACAAGCTTATTCCTCTTATGGAACAATGCAAGTGCGACACCTGCAAAGCTCTGCTGGAGCTCAAGCAGTTCATTCCCGCACGCAGCCAGTGGATCTTCGGCGGTGACGGAGCTTCCTACGATATCGGTTACGGCGGACTCGACCACGTGCTTGCCAGCGGTGAGAACGTAAACATCCTTGTACTCGACACAGAGGTTTACTCCAACACCGGCGGACAGTCTTCAGAGGCTACCCCCGCAGGCGCAATCGCCAAATTCGCGGCATCCGGCAAGAAAATCCGCAAGAAGGACCTTGGAATGATGGCTATGAGCTACGGCTACGTTTACGTTGCCCAGGTTGCAATGGGAGCCAGCCCCGTTCAGTATATGAACGCCATCAAGGAGGCCGAGGCATATGACGGACCGTCTCTCATCATTGCATACGCTCCTTGTATCAACCACGGGCTCAAGGCAGGAATGGGACTTAGCCAGAAGGAAGAGAAACTCGCAGTAGACTGCGGATACTGGCAACTCTACCGTTACAATCCCGAACTCGAGGGCAGCGACAAGAACCCGTTTTCTCTCGACAGTAAGGAGCCCGATTGGACCAAGTTCCAGGATTTCCTCAAGGGAGAGGTCAGATTCTCTTCATTGAGCAAGCTCTTCCCCGAGACTGCCGGCGAACTTCTGCAGAAGACCGAGGAATTCGCTAAGATACGTTTCGAAACCTACAAGAAACTTGCAGGAAAGTAAAACCTATACCTTATTATAAAAGCCGGGTCATTCAAATCCGGCTTTTTTTATGCTTATGTGAATGTCTCCCTGCGACGACCAGATATGCGCGTCGCTCTTATCGTCGAGTTTCAGGACCATCGGCTTTGCAGGCTCTTCATTCGAACAGATCGCCATCTCCGGTTTGAATGCCATCTCGGCTACCCTGTACCAATGGAGAATCTGGTCGGAATAGGATTTGAAGAGTTTCCCCTTTGCGGTGAGTGACACCCGGCCGCGCTCCCTGAAAAACAACACTGAATCGAGCTGCCGTTCCAGTTCAGCGATGTTCTGGCTTACCGCAGGCTGGGTGACTCCCAATTCCTTGGCAGCGGAGGTAAAACTGCCCAGACGGGCAACGGTATCGAATATTCTGAGTCTGAAATCTTCAATCATATCAATGCAAAAATAAAAAAATTATATGTAATATTGTGAAATTTTTGCATAGCAGAAATATTGTATATATTTTTGCACTGTACTACTCAACTAATACACTACATCATAAAAAATGAAAAAATTAATTTTGTTGGTTTTTGCGCTCTTTGGCGCTATGAGTATGGGAATGGCCCAGCAGATGCCGGCGCTTCCTATAGATCCTTCCATCAAGGTTGGAAAAATCGAAAACGGGATGACTTATTACATCCGTCACAACGCTCTTCCCGAGAACCGTTGCGAATTCTATCTTGTATCAAACGTTGGAGCCATTCAGGAGAATCCTTCCCAGGACGGACTCGCTCACTTTCTGGAGCATATGTGCTTCAACGGGACCAAGAACTTCCCCGAGAAGAATCTTCTGAACTGGCTCGAGAGCATCGGAGCAAGCTTCGGGGGCAACGTAAACGCCTCTACGGGCAAGGAAGTTACCCAGTATATGCTCAACAACATTCCTCTTATTAGGCCTACCGTAGTGGACAGCTGTCTTCTCATAATGCACGATTACTCTCATTTCGTAAACTGCGATGCAGATGAGATTGATGCAGAACGCGGAGTCATCCTGGAAGAAAAACGCACCCGCAACACCTTCGGCTGGAGAAACAGCACCGAACTCTTCAAGTGTCTGTGCAAAGGCTCCAAGTTCGAGGATTGCTCCATTATCGGAACCGAGGAGAATCTCAAGACTTTCAAGCCCGAGACCCTGGTCGATTTCTACCATACCTGGTACCGCCCCGATATGCAGGCTCTCATTGTTGTGGGAGACATCGACGTAGATGAAGTCGAGGCCAAGATAAAGACTATCTTCTCCGACATCCCCGCCACGGTTAATCCTCAGCCCAAGGCCGCTCATCCCATTCCCGACAATGAGGAACCCATTGTGAGCATTTTCACCGACAAAGAGGCCACCAACACATCCATCAACCTTTTCTGGAAGAGCGAGGCAATGCCCATCGAAGCGAACAACACAATGGTAGCCGCCATCACCGATTTGCTTAAGGGAATCGTAAGCCTGGTGGAAAGCGAGCGTCTGAGCGATATCGCATCAAAACCGGATGCAGCCTTTCTCGCAGCTGATGCAGGTATATTCGGAATTACCAATTTCAACGATGTGGTATGTTTCTCTGCCGCCTGCAAAGACGAATCCGTTATGAGCGCATTCGAGGCCGTCTATACCGAGGCCGAGAAGATGGGACGCTACGGTTTCTCTTCCGACGAAATCAAACGGGCAAAGCAGGAGATTCTTTCTCAGCTCGAAAGTGAAGCCAAGAAGGCCGATACAAGAAAGAACGCACAGTTCATCCAGCCTATCATCAAAAACTTCACCCTTAACAGCTACCTGCCTGCACCCGATATGAAATATGCTATGGCCCAGCAGCTTATGTCTGCGCTACCCGACCAGGCAATCAACGAAGCGGTAAAGCAGCTCATCACCAAAGAGAATCTGGTGGTTTACATCGCCGCACCCCAGAAGGAGGGCGTACAGATTCCTTCAGCCGAGGAGATTCAGGCCAAGATTACTGCTGTCCGCGAATCCGACATCAAGCCCAATGAGGTGGAAGAAGTTCCCGACAGTTTCCTCGATACAGCGGCCCTTCCCGTTTGTACGGTAAAGAGCAGCAAGGACGGCATCTACGATTCCAAGGAATATGTTCTGTCGAACGGAATGAAACTTATCTTCAGGCCCAACGACAAGGAGAAGGACAAGATTCAGTTTACAATCTTCAAGAAAGGCGGCCGCAGCATCGTTGCCGACAAGGACCTTTATCATATCGAAGACAATGTATGGGGTCAGTATCTTTACAATACCGGTGTGGCTGAATTCCCTCAGACCACCGTTGCCAAGATGCTGTCCGGAAAACAGGTGAGCGTATATCCGGAGATTAACACACTCACTCACGGAGTCAGCGGTTCAAGTACGGTCAAGGATCTTGAGACCGCACTGCAGCTTGCCTACCTTTACTTTGAAAATCCCAGATTCAGCCAGGACGAATACAATGTGGGCTACAACCAAATCAAAGCTATTCTGCCCAATCTCGTAAAGCAGTCTCAGTACAAATTCCAGGAGGCCGTATACAATACCATCTTCAACTCTCCCCGCCGTTTCCTCATTAACGATGAGGTTCTTGCAAAGGCAAACCTGCAGGGGCTTGAGAAAGTTTACCGCCAACTTTTCAACGGCGCCAACGGAGCTACCGCTGTCATTGCCGGTGACTTCGAGACAGAAGATATCCTCCCCCTGGTTCAGAAGTATCTCGGAGCCATAAAGAAGGGAGCTGCGCCTAAGAACTGGAAATCAAACAATGACAGTTATGCCGACGGTTCCCGCATCAACGAGTTCCGCACAGCGATGGAGCAGCCCAAAGTCACCGTTTTGCAATTCTATAAGGTCAATCAGCCGTACAGCACTATGGCTGCCGTAAATTACGAGGCTGTAAGCTACATCCTGAATATGACCTATACTTCTACTCTTCGTGAAGACGAAGGCGGAACCTATGGAGCAAGCGTACACGGAGAAGTTTCCAACGGGCCCAACGAGTGTCGTGTAATGCAGGTTGCATTCGACACCAACGAAGACAAGTGCGACCGTTTGCGCCAGCTTGCAGTTGAAGGTATCCAAAAACTTGCAACCGAAGGTCCTTCCGCCGAAGAATTCGACAAGACCGTGAAGAATCTTGAGAAGAAGATTCCCGAGAAGAAGCTTACCACCTCTTTCTGGATTTCAAGCATTTTAAATTGGGAGAAATATGGAGTGGAGACCGTAGCGGGATACGAGAACGCTGTCAAGAGCCTTACTCCGGAAGCCATCAGGCAGACCGCCAAGGAAATTCTCTATTGCGGCAACGTAACCGAAATCATAATGAAACCCCAGAAGTAATTTCCTGTAGGAGTCACTCTCAAAGAAACGCAATCGTTTGAATTTCAAGCGGTTGCGTTTTTCGTTTAAGAAATTTGCCCCACGTTTGCCCCACCAAATTTTCTTGAGCATTTTTGCCCCACGCTATTTGATGTCTGATATCAATGATTGATGCTACGTGATATGTCTCTGAAAGCGGCTGAACTCCCCTTCCATGTCAGCTTCGTTGTTGAAGCTTTGCCTCATTTCCGGATTGAATGCCATCCTGGACTTGAGTTGCTGGTGGTCCTGATCCCACCAGGCAGGATTCACTGACAGACGAGTGGTCTGCCACAGATTCATCTTTCCGTTTCGGAAACAGATGATAAGCGGGAGCTGCGCGGAGCCTTTGGAGGATTTAGCCCGTGATTCCCGCACAAAGAGAGTAACTTTCATTGTTACGCATAATTGATTGGGGTTTTGATTTGTGGCCATCGAGGCGGATGCCTATGCCCGGCCACTTTGGGCAGCTTACGACTTGTTCACGCTGTCCCTGGCTTCTTCGCCGATACCGCAAGGGCGTTTGACTCCACCAGGCGCACCGCAAATATCGTGACTCCCGTGGAGAATTCAAAATTTTGTTTACGGAAGAGATTGCTTAACTTTGCGTCTTGAAGGCTTATCCAAGTGGGCAAAGGAGGCGCGATAACTTCAAGCTGCCGATACGGCTTCGCTGGTTCGATTCCAGCAGTCTTCGCAAAAAAACGAAACCCGATAGCTTGAATTGCTTCAGGGGCTACCGGGAATAAACATTGCAAATATATTAAAAATTTCTGAAATACAAGACAATGGACTATTCAAAATTCTTGATTGCAGTATCGAGTGAAAGATTCAGCAGATATCTAACTGCTTGTGAGGGGAACAAATCAAGAGCGATGAGGCTATATCGACTCAATCAGGTATTGTCCAG
>JAZRVN010000008.1:0-50324 GCA_045599225.1 Candidatus Cryptobacteroides sp. | reverse complement strand
CCTTCAACCTGGACATGGGTAGATCACTAGGTTTCGCGTCTGCTCACGCTGACTGAACGCCCTGTTCAGACTCGCTCTCGCTCCGGCTCACGTCCCTGAAGGACTTAACCTCGCCAGCGTGAAGCAACTCGTAGGCTCATTATGCAAAAGGCACGCCGTCGCACTATATAGTGCTCCGACCGCTTGTAAACGAACGGTTTCAGGTTCTATTTCACTCCCCTGTTCGGGGTGCTTCCCACCTTTCCCTCACGGTACTGGTTCACTATCGGTCTTCCGGAAGTATTTAGCCTTGCGGCATGGTCGCCGCTGATTCAGACAGGATTCCACGTGTCCCGCCCTACTCAGGTGCCAATCTCGATCAGTTCCCGTTACCTGTACGGGCCTTTCACCCTCTGTGGACTGACTTTCCAGACAGTTCCAGTTCCTAAACTGATCTTTATGACTGGTCCTACAACCCCGATTACGCCGTAACGAAACCGGTTTAGGCTCTTCCCATTTCGATCGCCACTACTCTGGGAATCGATTTTTCTTTCTCTTCCTGCAGGTACTAAGATGTTTCAGTTCCCTGCGTTCGCCCCGTCTATCGACGGTCTGCAGACTTCATCTGCAGGGGTTCCCCCATTCGGATATCTCCGGATCAATTCCTGTTTGCAAATCCCCGGAGCTTTTCGCAGCTTACCACGTCCTTCTTCGCCTCCAAAAGCCTAGGCATCCTCCGTTCGCTCTTATTCTCTTTCTCGTACTCTTTACTCGTGAATCATCTGCGACTCTTAAAGTCTCATTTGATTTTACTCGTTGCCTTGAAATTGTATCCCTAACGTTCACAAAAAAAACTTTTGTAATTGTTATCAGACTAATTTCTTTAACTTTTTTACCTCGTTATCTCTTTCAAACTTTTCAAAGAACGCCTCGCGCCGTAGCGCGAAAGGGTTGCAAAGGTAGGCATTTTTTTTAAACCTACAAATTTTTCTGCAACTTTTTTTATAAAATTTATTTATCCTTTTTCAAGGATGCCAACGTCATATACGCGCAAATGCCTAATAGAGGGATAATTGCAATAATTTCGGCAGGAGCGGCCCCTCCGGCAAGAGGAGCATTCCATTTTGTAAGCCAGAAATCACAGCCTGCAAATTTGAGAATCGCCGATACAACACCCATCAATGCGCCGCCGGCTATGAAACCGCTCGCAATGAGCGTTCCCTTCTCGGTGCGCTTGCGGTTTACCTCGGCATTCTTGCTGCGGGAGCCCACGAACCACGATATGGCTCCGCCCAGCAGCAACGGCAGGTTAAGATCTATCGGGATGAACATTCCCAGGCAGAATGCCAGTGCGGGAACCTTACAGAAATTGAGTATCAGGGCTATCAGTGCGCCTATCCCGTAAAGCAGCCAGGGAGCGTTTCCTCCGTTCATCATAGGCTTGATGACGGCGGCCATGGCATTGGCCTGAGGCGCTACCAGCGCTCCGTCGCCCGTGAATCCGTAAGTTCTGTTGAGCACCATCATAACTCCGCCAACCGTTGCGGCGGCCACCAGAGTTCCAAGGAACTTCCATCCCTCCTGCTTGGCTGGGGTCGTTCCAATCCAATAACCTATCTTGAAATCGGTAATGAGTCCGCCGGCCATCGACAGGGCAGTACAAACGACTCCGCCGATTACCATAGCGGCCACCATTCCGGCATTTCCCTTAAGTCCTACCGCAACCAGCACCAGAGCGGTAACTATCAGAGTCATAATTGTCATACCGCTCACCGGATTCGAACCCACTATGGCAATGGCATTGGCGGCAACCGTAGTGAACAGGAAAGCAATGACCGTAACAATCAGCACTCCTATCAGGGCCTGCCAAACATTATTCACAATTCCACCGAAAGCAAAGAAGCAGAACACTGCCAGCAACGCTATTATAATAGAGGTAACGACAATCTTCATCGAAAGGTCCCTCTGAGTTCTTTCCCCGCAGGAGTGCTGCTGCGCTCCTCCCTTGTGCCCGAATTCCGACACCGCAAGGGCGACGGCGCTCTTTATTACACCTGAACTTTTAATTATGCCGATGATTCCGGCAGTAGCTATTCCACCGATTCCTATATGGCGGGCGTACTCCTTGAAAATCTGCTCCGGAGCCATCTGCGATACCGTCTGAACAATTCCGGTTCCCATAAGGTCGATAACCTGACCTCCCCAGATAAGGTTAATAAGCGGGATGATTACCAGCCAAACCAGGAACGAACCGCAGCATATTACCAGCGCATACCTGAGTCCTATGATGTATCCCAGGCCAAGCACGGCGGCACCCGTATTCAGCTTGAGTACAAGCTTGGCCTTGTCGGCCACCACCTGCCCCCAGTGCATTACGGTAGTGCTCAGGGTCTCGGCCCACGAACCGAAGGTAGCAACGCAAAAATCATATATTCCGCCAACCAGACCGCTCACCAGCAGGGTCTTGGCGCCCTTTCCCCCGGCCTCACCGCTTACCAGCACCTGAGTGGTGGCGGTAGCCTCGGGGAAGGGGTATTTCCCGTGCATCTCCTTAACGAAATACTTGCGGAAAGGGATGAGGAACAGGATTCCCAGCACTCCACCCAGCAGCGAAGACAGGAACATATGCCAGAAACTGACATTCAGTCCAAGGATATAGATTGCCGGAAGGGTGAAGATTGCACCGGCCACTATTACTCCCGAACAGGCACCGATACTCTGAATAATGACATTCTGCCCCAATCCGCCCTTCTTTCCAAGGGCTCCGGTAATTCCTACTGCAAGGATGGCTATGGGGATGGCGGCTTCAAACACCTGACCCACCTTCAATCCGAGGTATGCGGCTGCCGCCGAAAAAATAATGGCCATTATGACGCCCATCGTAACGGAGTAGGCCGTCACTTCCCTGGGAGACTTGTCCGCTCCCATCAAAGGTTTGTACTCCTCTCCCTCGGCAAGGGGGCGATGCGCGTTCTCGGGGAGAGCTATCTTGTTCTTTTCCATAGGTTTATTCGGCATACAAACGGATTATGTTAAGTATTACTTCCGAAGCCTTTTCCATAGACTCCAGCGGAACCCACTCCATCTTCCCGTGGAAATTGAAACCTCCTGCAAAGATGTTGGGACAGGGAAGTCCCCTGAATGAAAGGTTGGCACCGTCGGTACCGCCGCGGATAGGCTGGATCCGGGGTTTGATTCCCGCCATTTCCATAGCCTTCACGGCCTTCTGCACAACGTGATAATGAGGTTCTACCTGTTCCCTCATATTGTAGTACTGGTCCTTCACTGCGACAGTAACGGTCCCGTCGCCGTAACGCGCGTTCAGAAAACTTGCGCAAGCGAGAATCTGCTCCTTCTTCCGTTCGAATTTCGCCCTGTCGTGATCCCTTATAATATAGGTAAGTTCGGCGCATTCCACAGAACCCTTTATTCCTATGAGATGGAAGAAACCCTCATAGTCCTGTGTGTGTTCCGGCCGCTGCTGTGAAGGCAGCAGAGCATCGAACTCGGTAGCTACGTGAATTGCATTCAGCATCTTGTTCTTCGCATAGCCGGGGTGAACGTTGCAGCCCTGGATACGGATATTTGCCGACGCGGCGTTGAAATTCTCATACTCCAGCTCGCCCTCCGCTCCGCCGTCCATCGTGTAACCGTAGTCGGCGCCGAAGCGTTCGACATCGAACTTTACTACTCCGCGGCCTATCTCCTCGTCGGGAGTGAAACCTATCTTAATGTCGCCGTGCTTGAACTCAGGGTGTTCCACTATGTACTGAACGGCATCCATAATCTCGGCGACACCGGCCTTGTCGTCGGCGCCCAGAAGGGTTGTGCCATCGGTTGTAATAAGGGTTTTCCCCTTGAAGAGAAGCAGTTCCGGAAATTGCGAAGGAGAAAGGAAGAGCCCGGGAACCCCCTTGAGAGCAATCTCAGAGCCATCGTAATTCTCAACAATCTGAGGCTTGACATCCTTTCCCGAAGCATCCGGAGAGGTATCGACGTGCGCAATGAAACCTATTGCCGGAACTTTCTTCCCGATATTGGAAGGGATAGAGGCCATAACATAGCCCCACTCGTCGAGAGTGGCTTTGACCCCCATCGCGTTAAGCTCGTCGCAAAGTAATTTCAAAAGGTCGAGTTCCTTTGCCTCGGACGGCTGGCTTTCAGATTCCTCGTTCGACTGAGTGTCCACTGCGACATAGCGCAGGAATCTATTCAACAGTTTCTCCATTTTTATTCCTCCTTGCTTTTTGTTTCTCGTAATACTCTATATACCGTTTCAATTTCTTTGCATCTCTGATATCCTGTTCACGCTGGCGAAGAAGAGCCTTCAAAGTCTTCTTCCGCTTCCGGGCAAGTTCCTTCTGACGCTTTGTTTCGGCCCTGACGGCATCCCTGCGGTCCAGTTCATCCCACTTTGCCTTCCTTGCAGCTTCACGGGCCTGACGCTTCTGCTCCGCAACCGAAATTCTTTCCTCTTCCTTTATCGAAAGGGTAGAATCGGACGGGGCCTCGACTGAATCAGATACCGACAATGAATCGCTTGCCGGTTTAAGGCCTACGGCCGATGAGTCCTGAGCAGCGGTAACAATAGAGTCCGGCACCGAAGGCAACAGACTGTCGGCAACGGCAAGGGAATCGCGAAACTTTTGTTCCTCGGCTTTCCTGCGGCGGGCTTCCTGAAGGTCGGCGGCAACTTTTTCAATGCCTCCAGGGAAATACTTTCTGGTATATCTGAAATAGGGCCTTGAATGAGTTGAATATGCGGCCATTTCATTGGGTTTAACAACAAGATGGGTAATGTCGTACTTGCCGGCAGGCCTTCTTTCCGGCTGCCAGTTGAAACCTTTCAGACGCCGGAGTTCTTCGGGGAGCTGCACTGTAGGATAAGCATCGTTCTTGGGAGCGTCGAAATACGTTATGCGGTCTATCTCCCCATCCTTGAAGTCGCCGCTGAGAATCTTCGAATCTACCACATTCACTGTGGCAAGAGCCCCGTTTTCTTCAAGGTAAAATACAGCTTTTGCCGTACCCAAAGCATCGAAACGGGTAAGCTGGCTCTCTTCGTTGAAGAAAGCCATAACCTCCGTAGATTTTATCTGGTCGAAGCAAATACTGTCTTCCTGTGTTATTATCATTGCATTGGAGCGCAGATTGGCCCTGTCCACCGCCTCTTCCTTAATAAGAACAAACATACTGTCCGACGTATATTGCCGGTTTCCTTCGTTCCATATTACGGGGTCGATGAAGAAACGCGCGATGCTGTCCAGAGCATTGTATTCCATAGAATCGCAGCGCATCTGCATATCGGAACGGAATACCCGTACGTTACCTGTGGCGTGAACAAAACCCACGTCGGCACTGTCCCGGACGGCGGCGGCAAGGGAATCGGCGCGGAACTTTTTCAAAGAATCGGCAGACACAGCCGGCAGGGAGGCAAGCGTGCTGTCGGCGATGGAAACACTGTCGGCGACG
Organism: Candidatus Cryptobacteroides sp.; assembly: GCA_045599225.1. Lineage (GTDB taxonomy): Bacteria > Bacteroidota > Bacteroidia > Bacteroidales > UBA932 > Cryptobacteroides. The sequence goes on along the minus strand of JAZRVN010000008.1, from coordinate 44,873 downwards.
GCAATGCTGTCCGGAATTGCAGTGCTGTCGGCGACGGATATGCTGTCAGCTAAGGAAATTGCAGTGCTGTCGGCGATGGAGATACTGTCCGAAGGCTCGGAAATTTCGGGATCGGGGGTCGGTTCCGGGGCGGGCTCGGGGGCGGGGGTCGGCGCAGGGGCCTTCGGCCTGATGGATGGGCCTTCCAGTTCCTGCTTCTTTTTTTCCTCGGCATCCTGAGCTTCCTTCTGCACCCTTTCACGATACGCACTCACCGCATCGGTCATTATATCGCTTTTTCTCTTCTGTGCATTGTCTTTCTCGAAATCCTCTATGTTTCCGAATTTTTCTACGTTGTAGATGATATTGTCGGCTCCGCAGTACAGAGTGTCCACCTTGCCGTTCTGCATAGTGCGCATAGCAACGGCAGCATTGTCACTCAACGTCAGCTGCCTGATTTCGCTTTCGTAAAGCATAAAATCGGCGACCGCCGTAATATGCTTGAGCGTATCCTGAACCTGGGCATCGCCCAGCATCATTACGTCGTTGGGGAGTTTGAAATAGTACATAGAATCGCACCAGGCCTCCCGGCGGTCCGTCATACAATGCACGTTATCCTGAAAATAGAAAGTTTCGGTTTCTCTGTTGTACCATCCCCTGCGGGCCGACATCATATCCCCTTCCCTGAAGAAATCCACATCCCGGGTAAAATATGCAATTTTGTCGGCGGTATCGTAGTCCAAAGCCTCTGTCTTGACATAGACCGTATCCACATACATATTCACGTCGCCTATGAAATTCACCTTTTTCAGGCCTGTGTCATAGATTCCGTGCTCGCTCTCAATGATCTGACCGTCTTCCATTGTCATTGAGCCTCCGTCGTGGAAAACGGCTATACTGTCCTTGGTGCAATAGTCCAGAGTGCTGGTTCTGAGCACATTGTTCTTTTCGTCCTTAAGCTGCACAACGTCGGAACGGAATTTGGCGGTACTCGTTTCAACGTCGTAGTCCATCTTGTCAGAACTCAGCACGACCTTGTCCTGCGACACCGTTACGTTCCCCCAGGCTTTGATGTATTTTGCATCGACATCCCAGTCGGCGGTGTCACATTTCAGGTAAGTGCCGTTATGAAGAAAAGTGGCATCGATAGAGATACGGTGAGCGACTCCAAAGACCGTTTTCATCTCTATGGAAGTTGCCTTAACAAGCCGTACAATGTCTTTCTCGTCTTGTTCCGGCCGGGGTTCCCTGGCGAAAGAAGGCAAGAGGCAAAGCGATACAAAGATTAGCAGCGCTATTGATGCTTTGCGATTTTTGCAGACCATTCGGGCATTGAAAAATTACATTCCTCGAAAATAGGATCGATTATGATGAAAGTCTCCCCTATCTTCTTTTTCACGAACTCCTTTATGGCTTCGTTACGTTTTATGGCTTCTATGTTGCCCAAAAGCTCGGTATAATCCTTCTCCGCGGTTGCGGTATGCGCAGGAATTATCTTATCGAGCCTTACGATTTTGAACACCATATGGCCCTCGTTGCCCTCGTCGTCGACCGACGTGATGGGTTCGGAAATCTGTCCTTCCTCCAAATTCTGGAGAGCCCTGTAATCCTGCGGCTTGATTTGGTCTACGTCGTAGTATGCCGAACCGGTATGAAGGTCGGCTACCTGTCCCCCGTTGGTGCGGGTAGCGGGATCCTCCGAATAGATTTTTGCCGCAAGTTCGAACGATATGTCGTCCCTGAGAATTTGCGCTTTCAGGGTATCCAGCCGCTCATATGCCTTTACGCGGTCTTCGTCGGAATACTCGGGCTTGAGGAGTATATGCCTTGCATTGAACATATCTCCCTTACGGTCAATCACTTCCATAATGTGAAAACCGTCGGGGGTTTCTATGATCTGGGAAATCGTCCCTATCTTGAGGGACATTCCCATATCGCCGAAGGCCGGCCAAAAGATCGAATGCGATGCCATTCCGAGTTCTCCTCCCTTTCTGGCCGAACCCGGGTCCTCGGAATACAGGCGGGCAAGGGTCGAGAATCTTTCGCCGTTAATGATACGCTGACGGATCGAAAGCAACTTCTCCCGGCAGGCGGTAGCAGCGGAATCCCTGTTGGGATATATGCAAATCTGGCTGTACTGATATTTCTTTGGAATGATGGGCAGATGGTTCTCCGACACGGTATCGAGATACTGCTTTACGTCGTAGGGAGTCACTTCGGGCAATTTCTTTGCAATTTCCTGCTGTTCCTGCTGGGTAAGCGACAACTCTTCCATCTGCTTCATCCATTCTGCACGCAGTTTGTACATAGGTTTGCCGAAGTATTGCTCTACGCCTTCGTCTCCTCCCAGAGCCGTACGGACTCTTGCGATACGGTCAGTCACTTCCGCCGACACGTTTTCCTGATTCACGTTGAGCGAATCAAGCCTTGCCTGCATAAGAAAAAGCTTGGCCTGCATCATAGTCTCCAACATAGTGCAACGGGGATTTACTCCCAAATCCCCGCCGTTGAGCTGGGCCATCTGAACCTCGTTCTCAAGGTCCGACAATGTAACAAGTTCGTTGCCGATAACTGCAATAGACTTGTCTATCAATCCGTTGGAATACTTCTGAGCAAAGCCGCACAACGCCACACAAAGGCCTATGCCAACTGCAAATATCTTTTTCATCTGCTAATAAATTACAAATCGTTTTTTATTCTTCGCTTCTTCAAGCAAGGACTGTTCCATTTTTCGGATAAGCTCCCGCTTGCGCGCCGAAAGGAGAGTTTCCCTTACTTGGCTTTCACAATAGTCCAGCGGGGCTGTCCCGGACTCAATCACATCAAAAAAATATACAATACGCTCTTCTCCGCTCTGTTTGTAAGAGACTACGGCAAGATTGTTCTTTGCCCCGGAATAAAGCGCGCTGAAATCCATTCCGAATTCCCTTGCCAGCACTCTGGCATCCATCCATTCCTGCGAAGAATCGAAAAACTTTATCGCATCGAGGCGGGCAACGCTGTCCAGCAGCGCAAGTTCTTCCTCGACCATAGTTGACATCCTGCGAATCATGAATTCCCTGTAAGGAGTATCTTCCATAATATCCAGAAACCTGGCTTTGACAATCGGATGCGTCAGACGGAACTGCTCCCTATGGGATTCATAATAATCCTGGAGTTCTTCGTCACTGATTTCGGGATTCAATTCCCTGATCAGATAATCCTGTTCGTAACGGTATTTTAGGAGTGCCAGACGGTAATTCTTAAGTTCTTCCTCAATCTTGGGGTCAGATCCCACGCTTTCCTTTGCAACCGCCCCGAAAATACGGTCACTCGCCCAGGATTCTATATACCGACGCGCAAAAGTCACGCTGTCTTCGCTGGAGACGCCATCCGGGATATGGGCCTGTACGGCCGAAAGATAAAGCATCTCGTGCCCGACCCTTGCAACCACTCTGTCGTCCCTGAGCCAGGAACAGGAAACAAGCATCATCAAAGCCAGAATATATAACGCGCGTGTGTGCATAGAATGCAAAGATAACAAAAAAGATAGTTATATTTGCATACAATAAAATTACCTTTCTATGAAGCGTTTCATTATTACAGCACTCGCTACCGCAATCTGCACTCTTGCACTTGCGCAAAGCGACTGGGCCGTCGTAAACCTTTCCAGCAACTTTATGCGTGAAGACCCCGATTACGCTGCCGAAAACGGAGACCAGGCCCTTATGGGAACCGTAGTGAAAGTTCTCGAAAAGAACAGTTACTGGCAAAAAATCCAGTCGCCCGAGCCATACACCGCGTGGACTACCGATATGGGACTAACCTATATGACCGAGGAGGAAAAAGATGCATATATTGCCGCCCCCAAGCTTATATGCACCGTGGAGTATTCCCATCTTCTGAGACAACCCAATGAAAAAGCGGCTCGGATTTGCGACCTTGTAATGGGCGACCTGCTGCTTAAAACCGGCAAGACTCACGGACAGTGGAGTTGCGTAGCTCTTCCGTCCGGGCAGACAGGGTGGGTGAAGACCCGCGAAACTGCCGATTTTGCAAAATGGGCTGCCACCAGAGAGGTTACGGGCGAGAATATCGAGGCCATTGCAAGAAAATTCATCGGCGTACCCTACATGTGGGGAGGAACCAGCATCAAGCACGTCGACTGCAGCGGACTTTCCCGCTCCGTTTTCTTTATGCTGGGCGTTCTGTTGCCCCGCAATGCCTCCCAGCAGGTAAAAGTGGGCGAGGAGGTAACCAGAGAGCAGGCCCGCAAGGGAGACCTCATCTTCTTCGGGCGCAGCGCTACCGAAGACAAGCCCGAGAGAGTCACCCACGTGGGAATTTACCTTGGCGACGGGAACATTATCCACTCGTCGCTGCTTGTGCGGGAGAATTCCATTAACGAAGGCGCCGGAAACTATTATGGCGGTAACATTCTGCACTTCCGCAGAATCATCGGCCACATAGACGACGGAACAGGCATAACGAGTATGCTCAAGAGCCCGTACTATTTTCCGCAATCGAAATAATTGCTATATTTGCGGTCGATTTTTCAGAATACTAAAAACACACTATTATGAACCTTAGAGTTATTAAGAAAGACATCGAATATGTTCTTGGAGCATTCATAGAGGACTGCTCAGTTGTTGCCGCCGTCAGAGGTCAGGGTGCAGAAGAGAAAGTGGCCGCTCTTATGGAAGAGGCAATAGACCTTTACAATGAGCTCAAAGACAAAGTGAATGCAAAGATCGAAGGTCCCAAGAAAGCATATTTTGCAGGCCTCCGCAAAGAGATTCTCGAAAGGACCGATGCTCTTTACGAGAAACTCAGCGCAGCCGTAAAATCTGTTCCTGAAGCTAAGTAAAACAGTATGACAAATAAACTCCTATATTGCTCAGCCGCGATCATTTGCGGCTTTTCTATTTTGACCGCGTCCCGTCCGGCCCCGCAGGAAGATTCCCCGATAGTGCACACGACGCAGTCTCTGGTCGATTCCATCGGCTCGGCAGAGCCTATGCGAAGCTCCCTTCTGGGGGTATTGGCAGTGAAGGGGAATTCCGACACTCTGGTGTCCTACAATCCCCACCGCAAGCTGATGCCGGCTTCCAACAACAAGCTCGTCACCACCGGAATCGCGATGCTGCAGCTCGGCCCCGACTGGCAGTACGCAACTTCCCTTCAAACTAATGCCGAAATCCGCAACGGAGAACTTGCCGGTGACCTTTACATAGTTGGAAGCGGAGACCCTACGATTGGAGCGGAATACGAAGGCACCCCCGGGCTGGAAGAGACCTTTGCCGGCTGGAAAGCCATTCTCGACAGCCTTGGAATACAGAGAATCAGCGGAAAAATAATCGGGGACGGACGTTTTTTCGACGGAGAATCCATCCCTGAAAGCTGGGAAATCTTCGACCTCGGATACGACTATTTCGGTTCTTGCGAAGCGCTGAACGTTTACGAGAATATTGTCCGGCTCAGAATCCCAAGCGGAACTGCTCCCGGAAAAAGAATCCGCGGAATCGCTGCCGACAAGCCTCAGCTCCCCTGGCTCAGCGTAATGAGTGAAGCATTCGGTGAAAACGGTCAGTCCAACCGACTGTATGCCATTCCCAGCATATTGAGGCCATTCGCCGTTGTAAGAGGTACCCTTGGGGTCAAACATAAAGACTCCTGTCTGGAAATCAACAACAGTTACCCGGCCTACACCTGTGCAGAGCTTTTCCACGATTATCTTGTTAAAAACGGGGTTCCGACAGGCGGAGGCTACGCCGACATCGGCCCCTGCGGTAACGTTCGCTCCGATCTTCGCAAGAGCGACGAAGGCCCGCAGGCCCAGACCTCACTGACCGTTCTCGGCTCTACCGAATCCATCGCCCTGAAGCAGATAATTGCCGACTGCAACAGAGAAAGCGACAATTTTTACGCCGAAGCCCTGTTGAGAACGGTGGGGAAAAGCATCACAGGTTCATCGGGCTACAATTCCTGCACTGCCGCCAGGGATTCAGTGTTAAGCCGTCTGGGCCTGACAGCCTCGGAAGGATATGAACTTGTCGATGGAAGCGGTCTGAGCCGCCACAACTATGCCTCACCCGAATTCTTTGTCCGCTTCCTTTCAGCAATGAGGAATACACCGGTATATCGGGAATATCTGGAAAGTCTGCCCCAGCCGGGTGCCGGCACCCTGAAACCGAGAATAAAGGACGAACCCGACAGCGTTAAGAACAAAGTGTTTATGAAAAGCGGCTCCTTTGGCGGAACCATCTGCTTCAGCGGTTATATCCTGGCAGAAGACGGCAATCCCGACAATACCATAGTGTTCTCCATTATGAGCAACAATGTCACCGGACCGGCTTCACGGCAATACCTGATTCTGGAATCGATAATCAGGAGCCTGGCTCACGAAAACTGACATTCTGCATTTATGAACGATTTCAGGACAGGACAGGGTTACGACGTACACCGTATCGAAAGCGGACTGCCAATGTGGCTTTGCGGTGTAAAAATTGAGAGCGACCGCGGATTTGTTGCACATTCCGACGGAGACGTAGCCATTCACGCCCTGTGTGACGCTCTGCTGGGAGCCGCCAGCCTTGGAGACATAGGCCGGCATTTCCCCGACAACAGCGACGAATACCTTGGCATAGACAGCAAGGTCCTGCTCGCAAGAGTGGTAAAAATGCTAGTTTCCGAAGGATATTCCATTGGAAACGTAGACGTTACGATTGCTCTGCAGGCGCCAAAGATTGCCCCCTTCATTCAGCCTATGAGAGAATGCCTTGCTACGGTGCTGGGCGTAGGTGTCAACAGAGTCAGCGTAAAGGCAACCACCACGGAAAGGCTGGGGTTTGTAGGCCGCGGCGAAGGTTGTGAATGCTGGGCAATCGCAACCATTGTGAAATAATTTTTTGCATTTTACAGAAATTACCGTACATTTGCAGTCCCAAAAGCGGAAACCCCGCCGGGATTCATTGAGATATGGTGTAATGGTAGCACTACAGATTCTGGCTCTGTCAGTGAGGGTTCGAATCCTTCTATCTCAACAAACATTTCAAAATGGGAAAGCCTCGCAGTTGCGGGGCTTTTCTGTGATGGGAATCCTGCAAATTGTTAACTTTGCCGCATAATTAATCCGAATCGCGCCAGATAAAGATTTTGTCGCCGCGACGCAGGCGCCCGCCGGGGCAGATGGAAGGCTCAACCGCAACTGAACAGCGTTCTCCCTTACGGCAGACGGTTGCGCTCTTGAACTCCACCCTCATATCCTCGACCTTAAACTCCACAACACCGGTGGTAGCTCCGATTGCCATAGCCTCGGCACCAAGAGGCAAATCAACGGCCTCAACCGAAATTTCGGCAACCCCGATACGGTCGAACCAGTTGGAAACCTTGCCGCAGTAAACCTTCTTCTTGGTAGCCTGACTCCCGTAAACCGCACTCCACTCCCCGAGCCTTGCGCCCTGATAATATCCGTCCCAAAAACCCCTGTTGAACACCTCGGCCAAGGAATTCTTGAGCCGGGAAGAAAGCTCCGGAGTGTATGTTCCGTCACATACCGCATCGGCAGCCTCCCTGTAGCACTGAGCACAACGCTTAACGTATTCGGCAGAACGGGCTCGTCCCTCTATTTTGAAAACCCTCACCCCGGAATCTGTGATTTTATCCATAAACTCTATGGTACACAGGTCTTTGGGAGACATTATGTATTTGTTGTCCACAACCATCCTGCTACCGGTCTCCAGGTCGGTAACCTCATAACCGCGACGGCAGATCTGGTAGCAGGCCCCCCTGTTGGCAGACGAGCCGTACTCGTGAAGGCTCAGATAACACTTCCCCGACACAGCCATACACAAAGCCCCGTGGGCGAACATCTCTATTCTCACCAACTCGCCTGAAGGACCGGTAATGTTTTCCTCAACGATAGTTCTGTAAATGTCCTTAACCTGATTCAGATTAAGTTCGCGGGCGAGGACCACCACGTCGGCAAACTGAGCGTAGAAGCGCAACGCCTCAATGTTGGAAATACTCAACTGGGTGGAGATATGGACTTCGAGGCCGATTTTCCTGCAATATTGAATGGCAGCCATATCACTGGCTATGATAGCGCTCACTCCGGCAGCCTTTGCGGCATCCAGGGCATCCCGCATAGCGGGAAGGTCTTCCTGATAAAGGCAGATATTGAGCGTAAGGTAGCTCTTCACTCCGTTTTCCCGGCAAATACGTACAACTTCCCCGAGGTCCTCCGGCGCAAAGTTGTTTGCCGAATGTGACCTCATATTGAGTTGTCCTACGCCGAAATACACGGAATCGGCACCTCCCTGTATGGCCGCGTTCAGGCATTCGAAATTGCCCGCCGGCGCCATTATCTCCAATTGAGAATGAGTCATTTCAAAGTTGTCAGAAGCCCAGAGGCTCTCCGTTCATAATTCGTTTGAACCAGTCGAGATGATATTCCAGAATAAACGGCCAGTATTTCCAGTTGTGCTTTCCGGGAGAATACATAGAGATTACCTTTACCCCTGCATCCAGACAAGCCTGTTCGAACCTTCTGCTGGACCCGATAAGGCTGTCCTCGGTTCCGCAGGTAACAATGCAGAACTTGTCGGTACCCTTGATTGCATCTAACATTCCTATGGCGGAATGGTCGTAAAGAACGTGGTCGTCAAGGCTGTACGCCCCCAGCATACCGGCAAGGCGCTCGCGTCCGCGGATATCCAGCACACCGCTCATAGAACCACCGCTGCGGAACCACCCGCTATGGCTCAGGAAGATGGTCATAGCGCCGTGTCCTCCCATAGAAAGACCGGTAATGAAGGTCTTTTCGGGATCCAGCCCGTACTCCCTGTTCATAAGCGGATACAGTTCTGTCTCGAAGAATGTCATCCACTGCATCTTGCTCTTGTCGGCATTGTCGATATACCAGCCGGATGAAAACCCGTCAGGGCAAATGATTCTGAATCCGGTATTGTTTGCAAGGCTCTGCAGATCCATCCTGTCGGCCCAGTTGGAATAGCATCCGCCGGCTCCGTGGAGCACAAATGCCGTGGGGATATTCATCTTGGCCTGCTGCCCTTTGGGCGAGAATACCAGGATACTGTCGTTGCAGTGCAGGTTCTCAGACTCGATTACGTGAAGTTTCTGTGCCTGGAGAGGCAGCGCTGCCATTATAAAAAAGGCTGCAAAAAATAATTTTTTCATAAGATATCTTTTTCTATAAGTTCAAAATCAAGCAGTCTCTGTTCCAGATTGGCGTTCTTGACCCTTATGCGTACCGGATCTCCAAGACGGATTTTCCTATGGGTACGCCTTCCCACCAGACGGTAGCGGTTCTCGTCGAATTCGTAAAAGTCGGAACGGATATCGCGCAAAGGAACCATCCCCTCTATCTTCGTGGGTTCTATCTCGACGTACATCCCCCACTCTGTCATTCCGGAAACGGCACCGTCGAACTCCTGCCCCACCTTATCCTGCATATATTCCACCAACTTGTACTTTATGCTGGTGCGTTCGGCATCGGCGGCTATGGTTTCCCTTTCCGAAGCATGCTCACATTCCTTTGCAAGGGTCTCCCTGTTCCAGGAATCCGCACCGTCGAGGTATGCCCCCAGCATACGGTGCACAAGAGTGTCGGGATATCGGCGGATGGGCGACGTGAAATGAGTGTAGAACCTGAAGGCAAGACCGTAGTGACCTATATTGTCGGGGGAATACACAGCCTTTGCCATAGCCCTGAGCGCAATGTTGGTCATAGCCGCATTCTCGGGCTTTCCCTGCGAAACGGCCAGAAGGCGGCGAAGCTCTTTCGATGCCGCACGCCCGTTGTCCATCTCCTTTGTCTTATACCCGTAACTTGCCGCAAAAGAGCGCAGTACGGCTAATTTTACAAGATTGGGCTCGTCGTGGATACGGTAGATGAAAGCCTTTGCCTTGGAAGAAGCCTTACCGTTCATTTTTCCGTTACCGGCTATGAATTCGGCCACCGTTCGGTTCGCCAGAAGCATAAACTCTTCAATGAGATTGTTCGCCTCGGTGCTCATCTTCTGGTAGATACGCACCGGATGTCCCTCGGAGTCAACCTCTACCTTCATCTCGGGCCGTTCAAAGTTGATGGCCCCCATCTTGAACCGCTTTTCCCTGAATTCCAGGGCAAGGCCGTTGAGAATCAGTATCGCCTGTTCCTGTTCGCTCTCCCCCTTCCCTGCATCGATAATGGCCTGAGCCTGTTCGTAATCCAGGCGGGCATTGGAGTTTATTACGGTCTTCCTTATCCGGAAATCTGCAATCTTCGCATCGGGAGTTATCTCAAAGACACAGGAGAAGGTGAGTTTATCCTCCCCCGGACGCAGCGAACAGAGCTTGTTGCAAAGCGATGGCGGAAGCATCGGAACCGTACGGTCCACCAGATAAACCGAAGTGCCCCTTTCGCGGGCTTCCCTGTCCACCGGTGAATCCGGAAGGACATAGTGCGAAACGTCGGCGATATGCACGCCCACCTCATAATTGCCGTTTTCAAGCAGTTTGAAAGAAAGGGCATCGTCGAAATCCTTGGCGTCGGCGGGGTCTATGGTGAAAGTGAAGGTGTTGCGGAAATCCTCGCGACCCTTCAACTCCGCCCTTCCAATAGTGCCGGAAATAGAATCTGCGGCCGATTCGACTTCCGACGGGAACTTGTACGGAAGGCCGAATTCGGCAAGGATGGCGTGCATCTCGGTATCGTTGAGCCCGGGATCTCCCAAAATATCAACGATGTGGCCCGTGGGGTTACTGTCCTTGCGGTTCCAGTAGTCCACCACTGCCGACACCTTCTGCCCGCTCTTGCCTCCGGCATTCAGCGCCGCCTTAGCATCCACCTCTATGTCGTAGGGCATATTCTTGCTCTGCATAAGCACCCAGGCGCTCCCGCTCGCAAAATGCAGAACGCCCACAAAAGGCCTCCGGGAGCGCTCGACTATTTCTATCACCTCGCCTTCACAGCGCTGGCCTTTCTTTGCCTCCCTGGTTATGCAGACCTTGACGGTATCGCCGTTGAGAGCATTCCGGGTCTTTGCGGCCTTGACGAAAATGTCTTCTTCCCTGCCCTCGACAATAACGAAAATGAAGCCCTCGCGGGTCATCTGCACACGACCGGTGAGTTGCTCGCGCTCCTTTTTCGCCAGTTTATGACGGTTGAATCTGTATTTTTTCGGATTTCTGCCCATTTATATCAAAGGCTCTGCCGTCATTGCCTCGGGCTGAGGTATGCCCATAAGCTTGAGAATGGTAGGAGCCACATTGCATAATGCGCCGTCCTTTACGGTTTTAACGGAAGGCTCTCCTATTACAATAAACTGTACCTGATTCAGAGAATGCGCGGTATTGGGAGTTCCGTCCTCGTTTACTGCGTAGTCGGCATTACCGTGGTCGGCGGTAAGAAGCACTGCATAACCGTGCTCCAGAGCTGTTGTAACCACTTTCTCCACACAAGCGTCTATAGTCTCGACCGCCTTGCAGATGGCATCGTAAACTCCGGTGTGCCCAACCATATCGCCGTTCGCGTAATTGAGTATGATCACATCTTCCTTCTCACTTGCAATGGCCTCCACCAGCTTTTCGGTAACCTCGGGAGCGCTCATCTGAGGCTGAAGGTCATAGGTAGCAACCTTGGGCGAAGCCACCAGGATACGGTCTTCGTTCTCGAACGGAGTCTCGCGTCCACCGTTGAAGAAGAAGGTGACGTGGGCGTATTTCTCAGTCTCTGCAATACGCAACTGGCGCTTGCCGGCCTTTGAAACGGTCTCTCCCAGAGTATCTTGTACAATCTCCTTGTCGAAGAGGATGTGCACGCCGGTAAAGGATGCGTCGTAGGGAGTCAGACAGCAGTAATAAAGGGGAATGGGGTGCATTCCGGCCTCAGGCATATCCTGCTGGGTAAGCACGGAGGTAAGCTCGCGGGCGCGGTCGTTACGGAAATTGTAGAAGATGATTGCATCGCCTTCCTCGACCTTTGCAAGCGGCTGCCCGTCCTTTGTAACTACAATAGGCTTGATGAATTCGTCGGTAACGTCGGCGGCATAGGAGGCTTCGATTCCTTCCACTGCACTCCCGAAGGCATCGCCCTTGCCCTCGACCAGAAGGTCATAGGCAAGCTTTACCCTCTCCCAGCGCTTGTCGCGGTCCATTGCATAGAAGCGGCCGCAAACGGTAGCGATTCTGCCGGTGGTGGCGGCCATCTTCTCTTCCAGTTCCTTCACAAAGCCAAGGCCGCTGCGGGGATCGGTGTCGCGACCGTCCATAAAGCAGTGCACGTACACATTCTGCAGGCCTTCCTTCTTTGCGTCGGAAAGGAATTCGTACAGATGGTTCAGGGACGAGTGAACTCCACCGTGAGAGCAGAGTCCGAAGAAATGGAGTTTCTTCCCGCTCTTCTTCACATAGTCATAGACAGCCTTGATCTCGGCATTCTGCTGCAGACTGTGGTTCCTGCAGGCCATATTTATCTTTACCAGATCCTGATAAACCACCCGGCCTGCACCCAGGTTCATATGTCCGACCTCGGAATTTCCCATCTGACCGTCGGGCAGACCTACGGACTCTCCGCAGGCATTAAGGTGTGAATGGGGATATTTTGCCCTGAGGGAGTCGATGAAAGGAACTCCCTGGGAGTAGATTGCATTGGAATGGTCCTCGCGGCCTTCTCCCCAGCCGTCGAGAATCATCAAAAGTACTTTTCTGTTCATTCTTTTCTGTTATTTAAGTCCACGTGCGCGCAGCAGGGCCGATGCATCGGGGTCTGCTCCACGGAAACGTCTGTAAAGAGTCATAGGTTCCTCTGAGCCTCCCATTTCAAGTATGTTGTGGCGGAAGCTCATAGCGGTTTCCCTATCATAAATGCCCTTCTGTCTGAAGAGCTCAAAGGCATCCTTGTCCAGTACCTCGGCCCACAGATAGCTGTAGTAGCCGGCGCTGTATCCGCTCGAACCGAATATATGGTTGAAATAGGTGCTGCGGTAGCGGGGAATGATTTCGGAGATGAGCCCCATCTGAGCGCATACCTGCTTCTCGAACGTGTCCACGTCTATATCCTCTGTGCCGGTAAGCTCGTGCCATTTCATATCCAGGATGGATGCCGCGCAAAGTTCACCGGTTACGAAACCCTGATTGAAGTTGGCTGCGGCTACAACCTTTTCTACAAGCTCAGCGGGAATAACCTCTCCGGTCTTGTAATGAAGGGCATAATTTGCAAGGACCTCGGGTTCGAACGCCCAGTTCTCGTTAATCTGTGAAGGCAGTTCCACAAAGTCGCGCTTTACGCTGGTCCCGCTCAGGGATTTGTACTTGCACTGGCTCAGAAGACCGTGGATTGCGTGTCCGAACTCGTGGAACATTGTCTCCACCTGGTCTATGGTAAGAAGTGAGGGGGTATCTGCGGTAGGCTTGTTGAAATTGCCCACGTTAACTATTACGGGACGCACGCCCTCGCACTGGTTCACGAAATTGGTCATCCAGGCGCCTGCTCTCTTGCTGTCGCGGGGATAGTAGTCGGTAATGAGCACGCCTATGAGAGAGCCGTCGGCATCGGTAACCTTGAAGGCCTCGGCCTCGTCGTTGTACAGAGCAGCGTCCGCAATGGGTTCGAAGTTAACTCCATAGAGTTTGGAAGCGTTGTCGAACACGCCCTTGCGCACGTTCTCCATCTGGAAGTACTCCATAACCTGAGCCTCGTCAAGCGCATAGCGGGCCTTGCGTACTTTTTCGGCATAGTACATATAGTCCCAAGGCTCGATTTTGCTGCCCTCAGGCAAAAGTCCGGCTGCAACATCCTGGTCCATAACCTTTTGCATATCACGGACCTCTTCCTTGGCGCGAGCCATCGCAGCGTCCATTATCCCGCCCAGGAAAGCATCCACGGTGGCAGGGTCGCCGGCCATCTTGCTATGTAGAATCTGGGCTGCGGGAGTATCGTATCCGAGGAGTTTCGCCTTCTGGATGCGGAGTTCCATCGTACGCAGGATATTCGCCTTATTGTCCTTGTCGTTGCCGTTGTTTCCGCGCAGGCTGTAGCCCTTGAATATCCTCTCACGCAGGGCGCGGTCGGGTTCGGATGCCATTTTGTCGTAGTAGTTGGCTACGCTGAATCCGAATTCGGCCTTGAAGGCGTTGCTCTCGTCCAGCAGATTGTTTCCGAAACTCAGGGCGAGGGTAGAGAGTTCGCTGTTGATGTTCTTGAGCTGCTCGCGTCCTTCGGCGTCAAGAGCGATTCCGTTTTCCTCGAAAGTCTCGTACAGGTCTTTGAGAATCATCTGCTCTTCGCGGCTCAGAGCGCTCTGGTCGGCTTCATATACTGCCTTTACTTTCTTGTAGAAGGCCTCGTTCATAAAAATAGAGCTGGAATGCTCGACTATCATAGGCATAGCCTTCTCTACTATGGCATTGAGGGTGGGGGTGGCGTCCGACTCGCTAACGGCGAACAGAACTCCGCTCACTTTGTCGAGAATTGCTCCGCTGCGGTCGAATGCAGCGATTGTATTTTCGAATGTGGGAGTATCGGGACAATCGATGATTGCCTGAATTTCCCCGGTCTGCTGTTTGATGCCGGCTTCGACGGCGGGAATGTAGTCAGCCTCTTCGATCTGGTCGAAAGGAGGAATTCCATAAGGGGTGTTCCATTGGGTAAGGAACGGATTCTGATTCTGACAGGCTGTCATAGCTGCTACCAGCGCGATGGCTGCGATGATTCGTTTCATATTACTGTAAATTATTTTCCTATTACGATAAAGGTGGGATAATGATCCGAGAACCCGTTCATAAACGCACCGTTGCCGAAGGTTCTGAATGGAGTTCCCTTGTAGCGGCCGTCCTGCTGGGTGAGGAAATAACGGTTGAATATTTCGCCGTAGTCCTTCCCGCCGGGAACCGGCTTGATACGCAGGCCGCCCTTGGGGGATTTTGCGAGATTGTAGTTCACTTCTATGATATCGAAGACATTCCACTCGCCGCGATATTCCTCAGAGCCCCTGCCGCTGGCGTGAATGCTCTCGAACGGGTCGAAGAAATCGTCGGGGCCGGTGGCCTGAAGACTTTCCTTCGCATGCAGCCACACCTTCTGGCTGTCATCCTCGGGATTGTCGTTCATATCGCCCATAACCGCAATCTTGATTCCGGGATATTTCTTTTCCATCGCGCGGGAATGCGCGTAGATGATTTCTGAACCTCTGCAGCGCAAGTCGGCCCCCTTGTTGCCTCCGCGGGACGGCAGGTGGGCCACATAAAAGGCAAAGTGCTCTCCTTTTATGGTTCCGTGAACCATCAGGATATTCCTCGTCCTGAAATTCTTCTGCCGGTCCCTGTCCATTTCGATTTCCACCTTTGTACCGTCAAAATCAAAGGGAATGTCTTCGCTGTCCAGAAGTCTGAAAACGTTGGGACGGTACAGCAGGGCCACGTCTATGCCGCGGGCGTCGGGGCTTTCGTAGTGCACAATCTCAAATCCGGCATCGGAAATCTGCGGGTCGCTTATCAGATCCTGCAGGACGGTCAGGTTCTCCACTTCGGCAACACCGAGTACCGCGTGATAGAAACCGTTCTCCCTTTTCATTTCTGCAATGACCCTTGCCATATTATGAAGCTTCTTGTGATACTTCTCCAACGTCCAGTTGTTCCTGCCCTCCGGGAGAAACTCATTGTCGTTCTTTTTGGGGTCGTCCTTGGTGTCGAAAAGGTTTTCGAGATTATAGAACCCTATCACATAGTCTTTCGGGCCTATCTTGCCTTTGGGCTGTGCGGCAAAAGAACCGAGACTGAACGCTGCCGTCATTGCTATGGAAAGTAAGATTTTGAGTGTAACCGACTTTGACATATCTTTTCCAATGAAATTCCATATTACCACCACCAGGATTCGTCCCTGGGATTCTGAGCTTCGACCTTGACCTGCACGTCGGCGGGAAGGTTCACGTAAAGGTCGATTCCAAGTTTCTTCTCAAGCTCATCGATAGACATAAGCATAGTGTCCGGGAGAGTTTTCGAGAAGTTCTTGTTGGAGTTGCTCTTGTTCTCGAAATACGCGGCCAGGCCAACGTAGCTGTTATCTTTTTTGTTATATGCCAGAACCGCGCGCCAGATTGCATTAGGCACAGTTATCTTCTTGGGCGAAGAGGCGTTGTCATCTACCTGATACTGACTCTTGGAGCAGTCGGTTCCGACCACAATGTACAAAGTGTCGCAATTTTTCACCCAGGTACGTTCCATATTTTCAAGACTCGACCATATTCCGGTATTGAGAGCCGAGCTCTGCGGCATAATGTTGCTTGCCAGGAAAGCATCCAGCTGGCGACGGCCACCCCTCGACGCATTGGGCATCATATGGCCTCTGATAAACTCTTCTCCCCCGAAAGACCTCTT
The DNA here is from genome assembly GCA_045599225.1 of Candidatus Cryptobacteroides sp. Lineage (GTDB taxonomy): Bacteria > Bacteroidota > Bacteroidia > Bacteroidales > UBA932 > Cryptobacteroides. Next base: position 28,538 of record JAZRVN010000008.1, on the reverse strand, counting down.
CTGGTAAGATTTTGTAAGGTCGGCCTGATATTCCGGCTCAATGAGCGGATCATAGGCGTAGGAATCGGGGCGGGCGTCATTCTTGTCCGATGAGCAGTAGGGATAGCAAACCCAGGTCGAGAGCCTGTTTTGGGTATCGAAATATGCCGAGTAGTTTCGCTTTCCTGTACCGTCGTAATGGCACAGATAAGTTAGGCCGTCTTTCTCGGATGTAGCGGGAAGCTCGATATAGCCGGCCTGAGCCTTGTCGGCCTTGTATCCGGGATAATCGCCGGGCTGCTTCGCCTCAAAATAAGCCTTGTCCGTTTCTATTATCCCGTTGTATGTCTTCTTCAGGGCAATGATTGTGATTCTGTCACCTGCCTTTATTCCAATCTTGGAGAAATCCTCGTTTGCACCGCCCTTCTCGGGAGCAAGGCCGTAAACGTAGATATAGCCCGTTTCGTCCATCAGATAAAGGTCTCCGTATTCTTCCTTGGAGATTGAGACCACCTCTCCGGTAAGCCTGTACCAGTCGGTTGTACTATCCTTGAGATTCCTGAACTTGGAAATTGCGATTTTCTCTATTCCGTCATCTGCAAAACCGGCGTCCTGGCTTATTGAAACGCTTGCAGTCTTGGTGCCGCAGGTAAACTTTACCGTAGCGGTCCTGGCCTCATCCATATTGGCGGGCACGTTAACGTCTATGGTTCCGTTCAGGGTACCGCCACCGAATTGGCTGAGCTTGACCCAGGCTCCCTCGATTTCGGTGCTCCAGGTCCCCCCGATTTTAACGGTCAGGGCCTGGGTGCCTCCGTCTTTTGTAAACTTGAGCGAGGTGGGGCTGACGGAGAGTTCGACCTCGTCGCCGGGTTTTGGCTGCGGATTCGGGGAGGGATTTTCCTTTGAACAGGATGCTGCAGCCGTGGAAAGAATAAGCGCAACGGCAAGGATTCGGAATGTTTTCATATGATCTGTCAGTTTTCTATGTATTTCTGCATAAGAGAGCGCATCTTCTCTTCAAGAACTCTTGTCTGTGCATCTACGTAATCGGAAGACAGCCCCGATGCGGGAATATCTATCAAAAAGGGTTTGCCGATAATCATTCCCGTGCGATGGAAGGCCCTGTGGGGCCCGTCGATATAAACCATCACAACCGGCACTCTTGCCATAACTGCAAGCATCGATACACCTGAATGAAAAGGAAGCTGATGCCTGTGGGCACCGTGCCTTCCCTCAGGGTAGATTGCAACTATTCCATTATTCCTGAGCACATTCAGAGCCTCGTGTATCCACGACGTGTCGGCCTTCTGCCTGTCAATGGGAATGCATCCGGTGTGCCTTAGGAAAAAACCGAAGCCGAACTGGCTGAACCTGTCCTTTGCAGCAAGCGTGCGAATCTCAGTTCCTCTCAATGTCGAATTGAGGATGGGGCCGTCGAGATGGCTGGTGTGATTGCTGACGATTATTGCGGGGCCCTCGATGCGGCGGGTCGGGGCGGCGCCGTCTTCAAAATGGACTTTAGGATTATACAGTATCCTTACAAGTATGCGGATGATAAAATTCAACATTCTTCTGCAAATTTAGTCAATATTTGCAATAATTCGTCAGTTATAATAGGTATATTTGCACTCCCGATGACAATCAGTGAGCAAAAGAAAAATATTTTCACCCGCTTCGTGAAGCAGACGCTGTTCAGCCTGCTTGGCACCGCTACGGATACCGTTGTCCTTTGGATTCTGTCCGATTTCGTTTTCAACGGTTACGCCGCCGAATATATCGTTTCTCCCATAATCAGCTTCGAATGCGCGAATATCGTTAACTTTTTAATCTGCTCGAACTGGGTTTGGAACGAACGCACAAAGGACAGTTCCAAACTTACAAGCCTCAAACGTTTCATCGGGTTCAACCTTTCCTATACCGGCACCTTTTTCCTGAAACTGGGTCTTATCCAGCTGATAAAGCTGCTTGCGGGATGGGATGTGGTATGGTGCAACCTCATAGCCCTGATGATTTCCGGCATTGTTAATTTCATTTTGAACGAGAAGGTTGTGTTCAAATTCAAAGGGCCTGATTCAACTGAAGACTCCTGCCGCCAAGCGGACGCTCAATCTCCTTGAACCCGGGATTTCCGTTGCCCCAGCCAAGAAAAGTCGCCCCTTCCACGCTTACGTCCAAAGTGGGCTCGGCCGAAACAATGTCGATTACAACCACATCCTGCCCATCGGCCTTCAACGAATTCTTTGAAGCCTTAAGGGTTGTGCCTTCGATTCGCTCGGGATTTACGTCCTTCAACGGCTTTCATACGGAGTTCAATTCTCGTTTCGGTAAAGATACAAAGAGCCCCGGCGGGTTATTTCTTTTCTTCGGTGGTGAAGAATTTCCACTGGAAGAGGATGAGGTAGAAGGCGCCCACGGTGACGCAGGAGTCGGCGACGTTAAAGACCGGCTCGAAGAAGGTGAAGGTTTCGGTGCGGATGATGGGGAAATACAGCATATCCACCACTTTGCCGAACATAAACGGAGCGTAGTCCCACACAAGACCGTAGAACATACAGTCGACCAGGTTACCGAATGCTCCCGCTGTAATAAGGGTAAGGCCTACCAGCACCCCGGTGGGGGTGCTTTTCTTCTTTTCAAGGGACGATATCCACCATATCAGCCCGACTCCAAGCAAAAGCCTGAAAACAGACAGGAGCAGTTTTCCCACCTGTCCGCCGAATTTCATTCCGAAGGCCATTCCTTCGTTCTCTACAAAACAGAGACGGAACCACTGGCCTATCACGAAAATCTGCTCTCCCAGATCCATATTGGTCTTGACCAGAATCTTTACGACCTGATCGACAACCACCAGAAGGACCCCGAGAAGAATTAGTTTTTTAGTTCTTCCCACTCTTTGCAAGCATTTCTTTCGCCTCTACGGTAAGGGTTGCGTGCGGCACAAGGCGAAGCCTTTCCTTAGGGATGAGCTTTCCCGTAACGCGGCAGATACCGTAAGTCTTGTTTTCTATGCGAACAAGAGCCTGCTCCAGGTTCTTGATGAATTTGTACTGTCTTTGGGCGAGTTGGCTGGCTTCCTCCTTGGAAAGCTGGTTGGCGCCATCGTCCTCGACGGTTTTGAACGAAGGTGACGTGTCTTCTATGTCATTCGTTCCATTGTGCATAATGACATGCCGCAGCGTGTCATATTCAGCTTTGGCCTTTGAGAGCATTTCCTCAATGATACCTTTGAATTCCTCGAGCTCCTCGTCGGAATAGCGGGTTTTGATTTCTTCTGCCATAGCTATCGTATTTATTTGGTTATTTTGATTTTAATGATGTCGTCGCCCCATTCTACGGCCTGAGCGTCCTCCGGAGCCTGTGAGAGCTCCAGGAAATCTACGCTCAGAGACAAGGTCTGGGAAGCGACATAGTCTTTATAGTGGGCAAGCGAAGCCTGAATGTCGGATGCAGGCTCCCCCTGTGCGTAAATGGTTGTATGTATCCTGTCTGTAACCTCAAGGTCTTTCTCCTTCCTGAGATTCTGTATAGGACGGATAAGTTCCCTTGCAGTTCCCTCTTCGATAAGTTCGGGGGTGAGGGTTATGTCAAGCGCAATGGTAAGCGCACCATCGGCAGCGACGAGCCAGCCCGGCATATCCTCGGAATGTATCTCATAATCGCCCTTGTTAAGGATAACGTCTCCGTCAGTGAGAGAAAGGGTATAGGGTCCCTCGCTGCTTTCTATCTGCGAAATCTGCTGCTGGGAAAGAGTCTGGAACTCAGCGGCGATTCCCTTCATACGAGGGCCGTAAATCTTTCCCAAAGTCTTGAAGTTGGGTTTGATTTTCTTGGTTATAACTCCGGTGGTGTCGGATATGAACTCGGCATCCTTGACGTTGACCTCGGAAAGAATCACCGGCTTTACAGCCTCGAGCTGCTGCCTTATTTTGTCGGAGATTACCGGAATCATAAGCCTTGGAAGAGGTTTCTTAACGTTGATTCCCACCTTCTTCCTGAGAGCCAGGACCATTGAGCAGGACTTCTGGGCAAGAGCCATCCTCTCTTCAAGGTCATTGTCGATAAGAGCCTCGCAAGACTGCGGCATATCTTCGAAATGAACCGATTCCTTGTCGGGACACAGGTCCAGGAAAAGCCTGTCCATAAAGAACGGCGCAATGGGAGCGCTCAGCAGCGCAACGGTCTTAAGCGTTGCATATATGGTCTGATAGGCCGAAAGCTTGTCGTCGGACATTCCGCTCACCCAGATACGCTTCTTGTTCAGACGGATATACCAGTTGGAGAAGTCGTCGCACACAAAATCCTGAATCAGACGTCCTGCAGTGGTAATGTCGTAGTCTTCATAAGCGGCCTTAACCTTTGCCGTAAGGGTGTTCAGGCGGCTCAGCATCCAACGGTCGAATTCAGGTCGCCCTGCTGCCGGGCTTTGAGTATCGAAGGAATCTATGTTTGCATAAACGGCAAACAGAGAGTAGCAGTTGTACAGAGTGCCGAAGAACTTGCGGCGGATTTCCTCAACTCCCGCAGAATCGTAACGTAGATTGTCCCAAGGTTGGGCATTGGTAAGCATATACCAGCGCAGGGCATCGGCTCCGTATTTGTCCAGTTCGGCAAAAGGATCCACGGCGTTGCCGAGCCGTTTGCTCATCTTGTTGCCGTCCTTGTCCAGCACCAGGCCGTTGGAAATAACCCGTTTGAACGCAGGAGTTCCGCTCACCATAGTATGGATGGCGTGCAGAGTGTAGAACCAGCCCCTGGTTTGATCGACACCCTCGGCTATGAAGTCGGCGGTACTGCCGAACGCGGCGCTGTCCTTGGCGCGAAGGCCACTCTGGGCATAAGGCATTGAACCGGAATCGAACCAGACGTCTATGAGGTCGCTCTCGCGGGTCATCTTCTTTCCCGATTCGCTCACGAGGAAGATTTCGTCGACATAAGGACGGTGCAGGTCTATGCGGTCGTAATTCTCCTTGCTCATATCGCTGGGGTCAAATCCGGCTTCGGCCAAAGGATTCACTCTCATTACGCCGGCCTTGACGGCTTTCTCTATCTGCTCATAAAGTTCGGCTACGGAACCTATGCATATCTCTTCCTTGCAATCCTCGGTACGCCAGATGGGAAGAGGAGTGCCCCAGAAGCGGCTGCGGCTCAGATTCCAGTCCTGAATATTCTCAAGCCACTGCCCGAATCGGCCGGTTCCGGTTGACTCCGGCCTCCAGGCGATTGTCCTGTTGAGCGCAACCATCTGCTCCTTCACGGCACTGGCCTTTATAAACCAGGAATCCAGAGGATAGTAGAGTACGGGAAGGTCGGTACGCCAGCTGTGGGGATAGTTGTGCACGTGCTTCTGAATTCTGAACGCCCTGCCATCGGCCTTGAGCATAAGGCAGATGTCAACGTCCAGCGTGGGTTCCTGAGGGTCCTCGTTATGCTCGAAGTAACCCTTGTAACCCTTCTTCACATAGCGGCCGGCAAACGGCGCATAGGATTCATCGACATATCTTGCAACATAGTCGGGGTCGAGGTCTGACAGCAGGCAGAAACGGCCCTGCCGGTCAACCTGGGCCTGGGGATTGCCGTCTTTGTCGACAGGCATTATGCCGGGGATTCCAAAGTTGGAGGCAACTTTCTTGTCGTCGGCACCGAAGGTAGGCGCTATATGCACGATCCCGGTACCGTCTTCGGTGGTAACATAGTCGCCGCTGATTACACGGAAGGCGTCCCCCTCGACAGGTTTGAACCAGGGGATGAGCTGCTCGTAACGCATTCCTACGAGTTCGCTGCCCTTCATAGTGCCGGGAAGCACCTCGTAAGCAATCTTATCGTTGAACCACGCCCTTACAAGAGCCTTTGCCACAATGTAAGTGGCCGGAGTGCCGGTATAAGGGTTTGTGCTCCTGACCTTCACATACTCGATGTTGGGGCCTACGCACAACGCCGTGTTCGAGGGCAGGGTCCAGGGGGTGGTGGTCCAGGCGAGGAAGTAGAGATTATCTTCTCCCGGGACCTTGAACTGCGCCGTAACGGTGGTATCGGTCACGTCCTTGTAGCACCCGGGCTGGTTCAGCTCGTGGGAACTCAGACCCGTACCGTCGGTAGGAGAATACGGCTGAATGGTGTAGCCCTTGTAGAGAAGACCCTTGTCGTAAATCCTGCGCAAAAGCCACCACAGAGTCTCAATGTAACGGTTGTCGTAAGTGATGTACGGGTCGTTCATATCGACCCAATAGCCGACGCGCTCGGTCATAGAAACCCACTCCCGGGTATATTTCATTACCTCCTTGCGGCAAGTTTCATTGTACTGGGCTATGCTCACCTTGGTTCCTATGTCGGCCTTGGTTATCCCGAGCTTTTTCTCCACTCCCAGTTCGACGGGAAGCCCGTGGGTGTCCCAGCCGGCCTTTCGGTTGACCTTATAGCCGGTCTGAGTCTTGTAACGGCAGATTGCGTCCTTGATGCTGCGGGCCATCACGTGATGGATGCCAGGCATTCCATTCGCCGACGGAGGCCCTTCAAAGAATATGAACTGAGGAGCGCCCTCACGCAATTCGGAAGATTTGCGGAAAGTGTCACGCTCACGCCATCTCTCAAGGATTTCATTGGAAATCCCTACCATATCCAGCCCCTTATACTCTTTGAATCTCATATTTTTTGTCTAATTTTGCAGAGTTGTATCAAACCACAAAGTTAACTATTTCGGAGGGATTCTACAAATGAGCCTTAACATACTGGATATCATATTGTTATTATGCTTCATCCCCGCCCTTGTGAACGGGTTCCGCAAAGGTCTGGTAGACCAGATAATAAGCATCGGTTCCCTGTTTCTGGGAGTTTTTCTCGCATATCGCTGGGCGGTGGGACTGAGCATCGAACTTGCCCCTCATTTCGAATCCACCGACCCCGCCCTGCTCAAGATTCTGAGTTTCTTCATAATTCTTGTGGTGGTATTCATAATTATGAAAATCATCGGGGCCCTGATTAACAAACTGCTCAAAATTACAACATTGAGCTGGCTCAATTCGCTGTTGGGACTTGCCTTTTCCATCCTTGTGGCCGCAATCGTGATAGGCCTCCTGCTTATGGGACTCACCTGGCTCAACACAAAAGTAAACTTCATATCCCTGGAAGTACTGGAATCATCACGTGTCTATGTGTGGCTGACCGACTTTACAAACAAGATTTTCCCTTACCTAAAGGGAGCTTTCCAACATAATGTCATCTAAAATCCTTCTCTTAGAGACCTCCACTTCGCTGTGTTCCGCCGCCATTGCAAGCGGCAGCACCATCGCATCCTACATTCAGAGCGACGAGCCCAGAGCCCACGCCTCCAAGTGCGCCGTTTTCATCGATGAACTGCTCCGCCGCACGGGACTGGACTGCAATGCTCTCGACGCAGTAGCCGTAAGTTCCGGACCCGGCTCGTACACCGGCCTGAGGGTTGGCAGCAGCACGGCAAAAGGCATCTGCTTCGGCGCCGGCCTTCCCCTGATTGCAGTGAGCACGCCCGAGATACTCGTACGGCAGGCCATAGACGAAGGACTGGTTCCCGACGGCTGTACCCACATAGTACCAATGATAGATGCCCGCCGGATGGAGGTTTACTCCGCAGTTTTCACTGCCGATGGAACCTTACTGCAACCGGTTCGGGCGCAGGTTGTAGAAGAAGGCAGTTTCAACGATATTCTTGCCGATGGGACCTGTCTTTTCATAGGCGACGGCGCAGCCAAATGCAAGGACATTCTGAACCACCGAAACGCCCGATTCGAACAGTGCTGCCCAAAGGCGTCGGCTATGCTGCACCCGGCATTGAAAGCGCTCGAAGAAAAAAGGTTCGAGAGCACTGCGTACTTCGAACCTTTCTATCTGAAAGACTTTGTAGCCACCGTAAGCGGCAAGAAACTTTTCTAAAGCAGACGGGCGATTTCGCGCTTGAGTTCCTGCTCCCCGCTGATGCAGGGTCCTGCAATCTCTCCGTTATGGATAAGTATTCCACCGGGAGTTCCGCCAATGTTATAGGCCCGCAGCGAAGGTGAGGCCGCGCCCCTGGCGTCGAATACATTTATCCACCCAAGTTCCTGTGCGCGGATAGAAGATGCCCAGTTGACTTTGTCGTAATCCAGACCTACCGCATAGATTTCGAAACCCTTGCCCTTGTACTGTTCGTAAAGCGGCTTCAGGGATTCGAAATTGAACATCTTCTGCACCGCATCCGACGGATTCCAGAAATAAAGGAAAATGAGTTTGGCGTTTACTGAGCTCAGAGCAATGGTATTGCCGGCCATATCGGGAAGTTTGATATCCGGAAAACTTTCCTCTGTAGCAGTCTTGAGACGCTGTTCCAAACCCATTATCTGCTCCCGCCGGGCAGTCTCCTTTTCCAGAGGAGCAAGATATCTGGACTCGGGATAAACTGTCTTGAGAGAATCCAGCACCATACGGAAATAAAGGGCGTCGGTAGTTTGTCCAAACACCGGAGTGTTCCCGTTAATCTGCTGATACAGAATCGGTACAGAAACAAGGGAACCGGGATGTGCCATAACGTACTTTACCCTGTCGCGGTAATACGCAACGTAGGCGCGGGAAATCTCGGCATTCGAAGCCGACGAAACAACCAAAGCGTTGATTCTGTTTATGAATGCGGCATAGTCCCCTTCCACCTTGCAAAATTCCTCGGCAAGAGCGTTCCCGCTCACCGCGTAGTGCCCGAGCGTATCGGCCTGTATGCTCACGCTGCCGCTGCGATCCAACAGCAGGGAAGCCACCTTCGTATCCCCGTAAAAGAAATAGAAGAACTCGGGCTGGCCCTTTTCTACTCTGGCAGTGTAGGAGAAACTGCCGTTGTCCCGGACCTTCAGGCTGTCCAGCACCCGGTAAGAAGCTCCGTCGAGCTGTTTCACATATACAATGCTGCTGTGTGAAACGCCCTCAAGGGTACCGTTTACACTTACCCTCTGGCTGCAGGCTGCCATTGCTAGCAGCGCAAATGCGATTGTAAATATTCTAAAGAGTCTCATAAGCTTTCAATATTGCCGCCGCTATTTCTTTTTTCCTTTCGTCGCTGACCACGGGCTTTACCTTACGGAAATCCATATCTCCTTCGCTCTGAAGGGGAACCAGATGGATGTGGGTATGAGGCACCTCCATTCCAAGGACTGCAACTCCCACCCTTTTGCAGGGAACTGCAATCTTTATTGCCTGCGCAACTTTACGGGTGAATGCCCAGAGACCCACATAGGTGGATTCTTCCAGATTGAAGATGTAATCGTCTTCGGTGTGTTTGGGGATTACGAGCGTATGTCCCTCGGCCAGGGGGCTGATATCCAGAAATGCGTAGAAGTTTTCGTCTTCTGCGCATTTGTATGACGGAATTTCACCCTTGGCAATTCTAGTGAATATGGTTGCCATAGCTAAATAGAAATATCCAGTATTTTAAACTTGATTACCCCGGCAGGCACCTTTGCCTCCACAACGTCGCCCTTGGAGTGCCCAAGCAGGGCTCTGGCGATAGGAGTCGTAGCGGCCAGACGACCTTTTGAAAAATCGGCCTCGGTCTCCCCTACAATGCAGAATTCCATAATCTGGGAGTTTCCAACGTTCTGAACCTTAACCTTGTTGAGCAGCTGGACCTTATCTGTTCCCACACGACTCTCGTCTATGATTTTCGCCGCCGTCACCTTGGCCTGAAGGTTGGCTATCTTCAGTTCCAGAAGCCCCTGTGCCTCACGTGCCGATTCATATTCGGCATTTTCCGAAAGGTCACCCTTTTCCCTGGCCTCCGCGATTGCCGCAGCAATGACAGGACGCTTGGCTAATGATTCCGCCAATTCTTTTTTCAGTTTGTCCAACCCTTCCTGGGTCATATAAATAACTTCTGCCATATCAGTCGAATTTAGGCTTTAACAGTTCCGAGTATATTATCATTTTTTTCAAGTCGATTTTTTCCGCCTCCCTGCCGGGGTCAGAAAAATTTTTTTGCTCCCGCTCGATGGAACGAATTCCTTCCATCTCGGGAGCAAAGGTCTTTTGCTCATCTTTCATATTCCAAAGATATGGTTTTTTGCTGACATTTCATCCTTTTCGAGTTGTTTTTTCAACTCCCCTACAGAAGAAAAGTTCATTTCTTCCCTTATAAAAGACTCAAAGGTGAGTTCGATGTCCAATCCGTAGATATCTTCGTCGAAATCGAAAATGTGGGTTTCTATCACTGTCCCTATATTGGTCATTCCGTAGAATTCCCTGCCAAGCACCCTTACTTTGGTAAGGTAAACCCCCGCTGCGGGCACAAGCTTGAGGGGATCGTATCTCTGCATATTCGCCGTAGGATATCCTATTGTGCGTCCAAGCTGTTTTCCTCCCACCACTACACCCCTTAGGGAATAGCCGTAACCCAGGCATTCGTTCGCAAATTCCACCCTTCCTTCAAGCAAGGCTTTCCTGATTTTGGTAGAACTGATATCCCCATAAGCCTCGCACAGAACGGCTTCTATTCCCATAGAAGAAGCAAGTTTTACGGTTTCCTGAGGAGAGAGCTGGTCGGAACCGATTCTGTTGTCGTAGCCCAGAACCAGTTTGCTTCCGGCATTCTTTGTATTCAGAACCTCCCGCAAATACTGCTCGGCGGTGAGGGATGCGAACTGCCTCGTAAACGGCAGCACTTCTATGCGATCCACCCCGAGAACCTTGAGCCGCCTTTCCTTTTCCTGCATCGTAGAAAGCAGCCGCAACCCCCTCGCATCCTTTTGGAGCACCATACGTGGATGCGGCCAGAAGGTCGTAACAATGCTTGGTTCAGAATGATCCCTGGCACACTGAACCAAATTCTCAATCAGACTGCGGTGTCCGAGATGAACTCCGTCAAAGAAACCTGTCGTTATTACAGCCATCTTACCAGAGGGAAGTCCTGCCTGTGTGGCAGAAGGTCGTTCTTCGCATAGATACGGGTTCCAACCTGATACATACCCGTTTTTTCGGGCAGAATCGCGGTCTTGAAGCAAGCCACGCCATCCTCCACGCTCTGAAGGTGGAATTCACTGACCTCCTGAATCTTGAGTTTTCCGTTCTTGTCGAAGAAAGTGAACAGCATCTCAACCCCTATGTCCTCCGCAGAAAGCCCTCCGAGACGGATTTTCACCTCGCTTTCGAGAGGTTTCTTCTGAGTCAGGACATAAGACGCATCGGGCTGGGTATAGGACAGAACCTCCATTCCTCCCCACTGCTCCAGCATTTTCTTTTTCCATCCGGCAATAACGCAGGCCTTCTCGTTGGAATTTTCGACAAGGGAAAGGAAGCGTTTGTACTGAGGGAAATAGAACTTTTCGCAGTAGTCGGTAAGCATCCTGTTCGTAGTGAACTCGCTTGCAACCTTTGCAATGGTATTCTTTATATAGCCCACCCACTTGCGGCTGAAATCGCAGTCCTTGTCCTTCTTGTAATATACGGGAGCTATCTCTTTCTCTATTATGTCGTATATGGTTGCGGCATCGAGCTCATTCTGATACTCGGTATTGTCGTAGGTCTTTTCGAGAGGCAAAGCCCATCCGGTTCCCGGCTTATAACCTTCGACCCACCATCCGTCAAGCACGGAGAAGTGCATCGTTCCGTTCATTGCCGCCTTCTCACCGGAAGTTCCTGAAGCCTCGAGTGGACGGGTAGGGTTGTTGAGCCAGATATCCACTCCCTGAACCATTCTCTTTGCAAGAGTGATGTCATATCCGGGAACGAAGACAATCTTCCCAAGGAACCTTTCCTGCTTGGAAATATCCACAATCTGCTTAATAAGTTCCTGCCCCTGGGTGTCGGCGGGATGCGCCTTTCCGGCAAAGATGAAACGTACCGGATATTTGGGATTGTTCACTATGGCCGCAAGCCTGTCGAGGTCCCTGAAAAGCAAAGTGGCACGCTTGTAAGTGGCAAACCTCCTTGCAAAACCGATTGTGAGCACATCGGAGTCGAGCCCTGCAAGAATCTTCACAATCTGGCTGGGGGAATAATGGCTTCCCATAACAGGGTCGGACAGACGCTCGCGCAAGGACTTTATAAGTTCTCCCTTGACATATTTCTTCGTACTCCACAGTTCCTCGTCGCTGACATTATAAATGCCGTTGAAGCATTCCTTGTTGTAGTGCGAAGTCCTGAACTCATCGCCAAACACCTTGGAATGAGTGATTTTCCACATTTTGGCAGCCCAGGTAGGGTAGTGCACACCGTTGGTGACATAGCTTACGTGCAGTTCTTCAGGCAGGTATCCCGGATACATAGGCGAGAATATATCCTGGCTCACTGCTCCGTGGAGCATTGACACACCGTTCACGTTCTGGCTCAGGTTGGCGGCAAGCGCGCTCATAGAGAACTTTTCTCCCTGATTCCTCGGGTTCATCATACCCAAAGAGTAGAGCCGGTTCCAATCGATTCCAAGAATCTGCGGATAATGGCCCAGGTATCTTCCAAGCATATCGGCATCGAAGGAATCGTGACCTGCAGGCACGGGAGTATGGGTTGTAAAGAGCCCCGAAGCCCTTACCAGTTCCATAGCCTGTTCGAAGTTGAGGTTATTTCCCTGCATATATTCGCGAAGCCTCTCGAGCCCTGCAAAAGCGGCGTGTCCCTCGTTGTAATGGAAGATGCTGGGGGTCAGGCCCAGAGCCCTGAGCGTGCGCACTCCGCCTATTCCGAGCAGAAGTTCCTGCTTGAGACGGTTCTCCCAGTCGCCACCGTAGAGGTGATAGGTTATCTGACGGTCGTCGGGTATGTTTGCCTCGAAATCGGTGTCAAGCAGATACAGGTCAGTCCTGCCTACGGGAACCTTCCATATTCGGGCAGAAAGTACGCGACCCGGCATATCCAGTTTCACGGTAAGCCAGGCGCCGTCTTCGCCTATAACGGGTTCTGCAGGAATCTTCAGGAAATCCTGAGGCTCATAATCGGCCACCTGATTACCCTGGGCGGTAAGCCTCTGATTAAAGTAACCATAGCGGTAAAGCAGTCCTACGGCCACCATATTCACGTTCATATCGCTGGATTCCTTGAGGTAGTCACCCGCCAGGATTCCAAGTCCTCCGGAGTAAATCTTAAGCGAGGTATCCAAGCCGTATTCCATACAGAAATATGCTACAGAAGGCTCTACTCTCCTGCTCTTGAGAGCCATATACTCGTCGAATTCCCGCATAACATCCTGCAACTGACTCAGGAATTTAGAATCAGACGCAAGCTGTTTGTATCTTTTCAGGCTTACACTGTCCAGAATGACCATAGGATTATGCCCCGACTTGTGCCACAAATCGGAATCCACAGCCTTGAACAGCGCCTTAGCACTGTCGTTCCAACACCACCATAGGTTTTTGCAAAGCTTCTCCAGCCCGGACAATTCCTCGGGGAGGTGACGTGTCACCATCACGCTCTTCCACACCGGAGCTTCCAAAGACATTTCGTTAATCTGCATATTCATTAATTCTTATTATGAAATCGCTGAGCACATTCATATAGTTGATGAATGCCTCATACGGAGTATCGTAGGGATTGAAATACTTGTGCACGTCGCCGTCGGAGAAGAACTTGGTGCACATATAGTAGAAATGGTCGCTTTCCTGCAGATGACCGAAGTCGTTCCACAGAACAGGATCATTGATGATGGACAACCTTTCGACAAGAGAGTAAAGCTTGTTGAAGGCCTCCTTCTGAAGTTCGTTGCCAAGCCAGGCGGTAGTGTCCCTTTCTTCATCTGCCCAGGATATGGTTTCGGGAACGGAAAGGTCTGTAACCGCCTTTATTGTCCTGCCGGCCTCGGAAGGAGTTACAAAACGATAGTCGCCGCTTCCCACGAGAACGTCGGGAAGTTCCCTCATAAAGTCAAAGATTCCGGTTTCCTCCTTCTGGTGCTCGCCGAATGTCTCATAATCCATAAACAGGTTGATAATGTCGCCCTCGGCGGCATCCAGCCACTCCTTGTATTTGCTTGCATTCAAAGGCCACTGATCCCATCCTCGGTCCGAGAACCGGAAAGCGATGTCGTCGCTCAGGCCGTAGTTGCGGAGCAGCAGGGAGAGCCCGGGCTGGGTCTCGTCGCTGTAAACATAATTGGGACTCCTCCATCCCATAACGTGCTTGGCCCCTTCGGTAAGCAGTGTCTTATAGCCCATCTTGAAAACCTGCTCTCCTATTTCATTGTTGTAGATGAGCTCGGTATTGCGGAAAGCCGTGGGTTTTACCCCGAAGTACTGCTCTATTGCCTTGGCGTGCTTGTTTACCTGATGCTGGAATTCGGCGGGAGATACCAGCGACGACAAAGAATGGTTATATGTCTCGCAAAGGAACTCCACCTGTCCGGTAGCCGACAGTTCACGGAAGCTGTCGAGCACCTCGGGAGCATATCGGTCGAACTGCTCCAGGGCCGACCCCGAAATGGAGAATGCAACCTTGAACTTGCCTCTATGCCTGCGGATTGCCTGCAGAAGCACATCATTCATTGGCAGATAGCATTTCTGTGCGATTCTGCGCAATATTGTCCTGTTGCCGTAGTCGTCGTAGTAATGGGAATCTTTTCCTATATCAAAGAAACGGTATGTACGGAGTCTCGACGGCTGGTGAACTTGAAAGTAAAAGCAAATATTCTTCATTCCCCCTATTATTTATTGATTACAGATTCATATACATTCTTGAGCTTGAGCGTGGCATTGTTCCACTTGAGCGAATTCACCTCATCGAATCCCTGACGGGAAGCGAAGGAGGATAGGGCCGGATAACTTACCAGCGCATATATGTCGTCGGCCAGAGAATCCACGTCCCAGAAATCCACTTTCAGGGCATACTTGAGAACTTCGGCTGCACCGGACTGATAGGAAATGATGGACGGAACGTTGGAACGCATCGCCTCCAGAGGAGAGATTCCGAAAGGCTCGCTCACACTGGGCATAATGTAAACGTCCGACAGAGCAAACATTTCCTGCACCTGAGCGCCGCGAAGGAAGCCGGTGAAATGGAAACGGTCGGAAATTCCCAGGCGGGCCACCTGACGTATCGAGCGGTTCATCATATCGCCGCTGCCGGCCATAACGAAGCGCACGTTGGACGTGCGTTTGAGCACCTTTGCGGCGGCTTCGATAAAATACTCGGGCCCTTTCTGATAGGTAATGCGGCCGAGGAATGTCACAACCTTGTCCTTAACTCCACGCTGTACGCTTATGTTGTCCCTGCCGCTGAAGTCAACCGCATTGTGTACGGTTACAACCTTGGCGGGATCAATCCCATACTTGTTTACAACTATGTTTTTCGTAAGGTCGGAGACTGTCACGACCCTGTCGGCAACCTCCATTCCACGTTTTTCAATGGCATATACGCGGCTGTCCACCATATCGTCGGTGCCGCGGTCGAAGGAGGTGGCGTGAACGTGTACCACCAGAGGCTTGCCGGTAAGTTCCTTGGCCGCAATTCCGGCAAGGTAAGTGAGCCAGTCGTGAGCGTGTATCACGTCGAACTCCGATGCATACTGCATTGCTATCGTACCCCCTACCTGTGCGTAGCGGGACACTTCTTCCATAAGATTTGCACCGTATTTGCCCGAAAACTTGAATTTCTGGCCAAAACTCAGAGAGGTCTCGCTCACAGCGGTCTTTTTCATCTTCTCGATGGCTTCGAAATATTCTTCGGGATCGGAATAAGGCACAAGGCTGGAATCCACGTTGATAAACTTTACCTTGTCCATAAATTCATCGACGGTGGAACTTGCGTAGCGCACGGCAACCTCACTTGCATTTATGATTCGGGTACAGCTCTGGTCCTCGTCTCCGCTGGCGCTCGGCATTACGAATATCGTTTCCACTCCATTGTGGGCCAGGCCCTTGACTATTCCTTCGCAGGCTGTTCCCAGACCGCCTGCAATGTGGGGAGGAAATTCCCATCCGAACATCAGTACTCTCATTTCGATTCCTCCTTATATTTGGATATAAAATAGTCGGCGGCAAGCAGGGCGGCCGTGCTGCGGGCACAGGCTATAGCCCCGTGAGGCTCCTGCGGGGGATCTCCGTCGTACAATTCCGAGAAAGCTCCCACACCGTGCTTTGCCAGGTCTTCGTAGAAACCCTCGCACAGCCACTCGGCCTTTTTCACGAACGACGGGCCCTTGATTCTGAAGGCCACCTGTATATACTGCTCCAGCAGGCAAGGGAAAGCGCATCCGTTGTGATACGCCAGGTCTCTCTCTATCTGCGAGCCTTCATAAACTCCCTTGTACTTCACGTCGCGGGGAGACAGGCTCCTTACTCCGCGGGAAGTCAAAAGTTCGTTGTCGATTACTCTTATTATGGAAGGGAAACATTCTTCGTCAACCGGGGAATTCTCCACCCAGATTGCAAACAGCTGATTGGGACGGATTTCCATATTCTGACCGTATCCGTTTACATAGTCGGCCAGACAGCCGCGCCGCTGATTCCAGAAAGTTTCCATAAAGGACTTCCGGGTGAGTTCGGAAAGGCCTTTCCATTCCTTGACAAACTTTCCGTTCTTCGCCCCGTATTTCACCTCCATATCCACGGCAAAACGCACCGAATTATACCAGAAGGCATTGGTTTCCACCTGATAACCCGCACGTTCGTTAACCGGACGGCCGTTGGTATAGGTATTCATCCACGAGAGGGCCACATTCTCCATCTGCGCCCACAACAGTCCGTTGGGATGCATCGTAACTTCCTGCCTGTGGCCTGGAAGATAGCTCTGGATTATGCTTTTTACCGTATTTCCATACTTCTTCCACACTGCGGCCGGATCGGCGCCGTACCCGATGTATGCCTGCAGCACCGAGCTAAGGTACAAGGGAGCCTCGACCTGGGTGGTACGATGCAGCAGACGTTCCTGCTCGTCGGCAATCAGGTTGTCCAGAATCTCTTCGAATTCCTCGGGAGAATTCTTACCGTAGAGGGTAAGCCCCGGAAGGGAGAAAAGTGTCTCCCTCAACAGGCCGGTAAGCAACCAGGAAAGTCCTGCATTAATCTTCTTCCTTCCATTATGGGTACTTATGAGAGTGTCGGCCCAGTAAACCAGATGTCCGTGCTGGTTCTCCACCGTGGGAATCTGCTTTTCTACGGCCTTGAATGTTCCGGCTAAAGCCGATGGGGTCTCTTCCCTTGTTGAGGCCGAGAACACCAAAGTCGCGCCCGGCTTGAGCTTGAGGGAGAAAACTCCGGGAACCAGCAGGTCTTCGCGGCAGTCGAATCCGCGACGGTACTCGTCGGAATAGGTGATTCCGTAATACCAGTGCGGGCTCTCCTCAAAAGCAGCCTTGGAATTCGACAGCTGAAGGAAAAGATCGGGGAAACTGCTGTACATCCTGAAGTTCATCCCGCCCTTGACCGGTGTTCCGGCGGTGCGGGCCTGGTCGTTGCAGTTCGTAAGAGCGTGCACGTTCCTGAACGCCAGGAACGGCTTGAGCAGCAATTTCACTTCCGAAGGAGCCTGAAGCAGTTCGTAACGGATCAGAGTCTGGTCGTGATCGGAAGAAACCACAATGCTTTTACGCAAAACCACTTCTCCCACCTTATAGGTAATCTGGGGCAGGGGGTCTGCGCCGAAGTCAACTACGTATTTGTGTCCACGGGGTTCGTATATGTCTGAGTAGCAATGAATTCCAAGGTTAAACTGCTTCCCGTCCACTATAAGACTTTCATCCAGCGACGACAACAGCAGATATTTGTCCCCGCCGAAGCGGTCCAGAGTTACCGACAGCAGCCCGTGGTAACGTCTGGTATTGCAACAGACAATACTTGTATTGGCATAGGAGCCCGATTTGCCGGCGCAGATTATCTCGCGCTTAAGCGAATACGAACGGTTTACCAACTCCGATTTGTTGAACTTTAAAAAAGCCATATTCCTATATTTTTTCCAGCACGACAGCGCACCTGCTTGGCAGGTACAACTTCAAAGTGCTGTTTATGCTTACATGTTTTTCTCCCAGTGGCAGACGTCCGAATCCTCCGAACACTTCTTCATCTGAATTGAAGATTTCCTTGTATTCTCCGTCGGGAACCGCAAAGCCATAATCCGTAAAAGATTCGGCGGGATTGAAATTCAGCGCAAAGATAGCATCTTTCCTGCGGAAAATCAACACCTTATCGGCCTCGTTTATGCAAAGTTGTTCGGGGGCGCAGGAAAGCAGTCCGGGAGTCTTCAGGAAAGCGACCAGCCGCGCATCGAAATTCTGAAGTCCGGCATAGCGGAGCTGCGGATTGTCCGGCAGAGACCAAAGCCTTCTGGCGTGAGAGTACGACCAGCCGTTACCCTCCCGGGGAAAATCTATCCATTCGGGATGGCCGAATTCGTTTCCCATAAAGTTGAGGTATCCTCCCCCGCAGGTGGCGGCGGTAACCAGCCGTATCATCTTGTGCAGAGCTATTCCCCTGTCCACCAACAAATTGGAACTTGCCTTGTCCATAGAAAAATACATTTCCTTGTCGATGAGGCGGAAGATGATGGTCTTGTCGCCCACAAGGGCCTGGTCGTGACATTCGGCATAGGAAACCGTTTTTTCGTCGGCTCTCTTGTTGGTAAGTTCCCACCAGAGCGCGCCCATACTCCACTGCTCGTCGGGAAGTTCCTTTATCCATTTTATCCAATGGTCGGCAATTCCCATCGCCATCCTGAAGTCAAAGCCCACTCCACCGGCATCGAAAGCGGCGGCCAGCCCGGGCATTCCGCTCACATCCTCGGCTATGGTAATTGCGTCGGGGTTGACCTCGTGCACAAGCATATTCGCAAGCGCGAGGTAATCGATGGCGTTCTCATCCACTCCGGAACCGAAATAGCAGTCGTAGCCGTTGAAGTCCGTTCCCAGACCGTGATTCCAGTAGAGCATACTGGTGACCCCGTCGAAACGGAACCCGTCCAAATGATATTCTTCCATCCAGAACTTACAGTTGGAAAGCAGAAAGAATTTGGTTTCGTTCTTGCCGTAGTCGAAACAGCGGCTGTCCCAGGCGGGATGATGCCCCTGTTCCCCACGATAGAAGTAAAGGTCTTCGCGACCGTCGAAATTGCTCAACCCTTCGGCCTCGTTCTTGACCATATGGGAATGGACAATGTCCATAATGACGGCTATCCCCCGCGAATGGGCGTCGTCCACCAGCGCCTTGAACTCCTCGGGCGTGCCGAACCTCGAACTCAACGCAAAGAAGTTGGATACCTGATACCCGAACGAACCGTAGTAGGGATGCTCCTGCAGGGCCATTATCTGCAACACATCGTAACCCAGAGCCTCAACCCTTGGAAGAACTTCCCTGCGGAAAGACTCGAATCCGGCAACCTCCTCCCGTTCGGAACTCATTCCTATATGGCATTCGTATATGAACGGATGGGAGCGTTTCCCGGCAGAAGGATATTTCCAACTGTACGATGGCACATCCCACACCTGAGCGGCGAATATTTTCGTCTCGCTGTCCTGCACTACTCTGGTGGCGTAGGAAGGGATGCGTTCGGCGGCCCCTCCGGGCCACTCTATCCAGAGTTTGTAAAGATCTCCGTGGCTGAGGAACAGCGACGGGAGGCAAATCTCCCAATTTCCGTTCCCAATGGGTTTGAGGGCGTAGGCCTCGGCACGTTTCCAATTGTTGAACTGCCCTATGAGATATATCCTTACGGCGTTGGGCGCCCACTCCCGGAACACCCACCCGTCTTTGGTGCGGTGAAGACCGTAATACAAATGGTTGTTGGCCACATTGCTTACGGGAGAACCTCCCGTCAAAGCGTCCCTTACCTCCAGAATACGGTTGTGCCTGCGGTCCACCGCCTCCTTGAAAGGTTCGAGCCAGGGGTCAGTTTCGTAAATCTTCTTCATAGTTTTCCCTTATTGAGCGCAGGTATTTCCTGCAATCCGCAATCAGTGCAGCCGCCTTCTTGAGCAGGGCGTCTATCCGGTCCAGCGGCGTGGACGGATTCTGAACCATCTGCTCTATCCTCTCCAGCTCCTCTACCGCCTTTGCATAATCGAATTTGTCTTTCATTTTACCTCCGCTTCTATTTTACCGTCCTTGAACAGAACTATTATCCTTTGCCCTGCGCTAAGGTGCGCAGCTGTTTTTACTACCCGTCCTTCGCCGTCCGTAACCAGCGAATACCCCCGGTCGAGAATGCGCCTGGGGTCGGCTGCCGAAATTCTCGATTCCAGCAGGGAGAGCGCTGTCTCCATCTGCGCAAGCCTGTCCCTGAACGCAAGCGAGAGACGGGTTGCGAACTCGCTTACGGCCGCATCCTCGGCAGCAACGGTTTCTATGAACTCGTCGGCCAGCGCTGTAGGGGTTTTCATGAACCGGAAGGCCACCATATCGGCAATGTGAGTATCCCGGTCGTGACCGATGGCCGTATATACAGGAATCGGGCAGGTAGCGATGGCCATACAGAGCCCGTAGTCGTCGAAGCAGGCCAGATCCAGGGCCGAACCGCCTCCCCTCATAATCAGAACCGCGTCCCAGGGGGTGGCACTGCACTGCACAAGTTCCAGTGCATCTATCATTGACCCGGGGGCCGCAGCGCCCTGCATTATGGCAGGAAACAGCCTTACGTTGAATTTGAAACCGTATTCGTTTTCGGTCAGATGCCGGCAGAAGTCCCCGTACCCGGCGGCATCGGCGGCGCTTATGACCGCAAGGTTGTACGGCAAAGCCGACGGTTGAAGATTCTGCTGTCTGTCCATCAGGCCGTCGGCCTCGAGTTTCTCAAGAGTCCGCCGCTTCGCCAGTTCCGCTTCGCCAAGGGTAAACTGGGGCTCAATGTCCTCGATTACAAGGCTCAGGCCGTAGAGTTCGGAATAATTCACCTGCGACAGCGCAAGGATTGTCATCCCCACTTGGACAGGGCCCCCGGTAGCGTTGTGGAAAGCGCGCGCAATCAAGGGATAGCGGTTTCTCCATATTACAGCCTTCACCTTGGCCACTATGGACGATTCGTCGCTTTGGGAAAGTTCCAGATAGCAATGGCCGTTGCTGCGCTGCTGAATCTGCGCCACCTCGGCCTTAACCCACAGACTTTGCGGGAAGCAGTCCGTCAGACCTTCCCTGATGCGGTTCTGAAGAGCAAGCAGTTCGACAAATTCCATATCGTATCAAAGATACGAAATTATTTTTGTCGAATGTATATCTGAACCGGACAACCGGTGAGAGAAAACTTGCTTCGGAGCTGATTTTCCAAAAATCTTTTGTAAGGTTCCTTCACGTACTGGGGCAGATTGCAGAAGAACGCAAAGGCGGGGAACTTGGTAGGAAGCTGCGTTACATACTTGATTTTTACATACTTACCCTTCCACGCAGGAGGAGGTGTCTCCTCCAGCACAGGGAGCAGCGCCTCGTTCAGGCGGGCCGTTGGAATCCTGGCGGAATAATTTTCATAGACCTGTGCGGCGGCATCCAGCACGTTCTGGATTCTCTGCATTCCCAAAACCGAGGTAAAGACAACCGGAACGTCGTCGAACGGAGCAAGTCGGCTCTTCAACGCCCTCTCATAGTCTCTGAGCGTATTGCTGTCCTTTGTGAAAAGATCCCATTTGTTCACCACTACGACACAGCCCTTGCGGTTCCTGAGGATAAGGTTGAAGATATTCATATCCTGAGCCTCCATCCCGGTAGTGGCGTCAATCATAAGAATACATACGTCGCTGTGTTCGATGGCCCTGATGGAGCGCATTACGGAATAGAATTCAAGGTCTTCGTGAACCTTTGTCCTGCGGCGGATTCCGGCAGTGTCGACCAGCACGAATTCGTGCCCGTACTTATTGTAATGCGTCTCTATGCTGTCTCTCGTGGTCCCTGCCACGGGGGTAACGATATTGCGCTCCTCGCCCAGCAACGCATTGGTAAGCGAAGACTTGCCCACATTCGGTTTTCCTACGATGGCTATTCTGGGCAGACCCGCATACGGGTCAACCTCCTCCTCCCGGGCAGGGAGCGTGGCTACAATGGCGTCCAGCAGGTCTCCCGTACCGGTGCCGTTGGCCGCTGAGATACTGTAAATCTCGCCAAGACCCATAGCATAGAACTGATAAGTGTCGTAAATCCTGTCCCCTGAATCAACCTTGTTTACGCATACCGTCACAGGCTTGCGCGTACGGCGCAACACAGAGGCAATAGAGGCATCGTAATCCGTGATTCCGGTCCCTGCCTCAACCATAAAGAGCACCGCATCGGCCTCCTCGATGGCGATTTCCACCTGCCGGCGGATGGCCGACTCAAAAACGTCGTCGGAATTGGTGGTATAGCCTCCTGTATCGACGACCGAGAACTCTTTCCCGCACCATTCACACCTGCCGTAATGCCGGTCGCGCGTAACTCCCGCCACATCGTCTACAATTGCCTGACGCATTCCTACCAGACGGTTGAAAAGCGTCGATTTTCCCACATTGGGCCTACCTACTATCGCTAGAAGTGCCATACAAACTGCAATCTTTACAAGCCTCGGAATAATTCCCGCTGCATTTTCCGTTATGTAATGCGGCATCCTCGTCCTTGAAGCAGCGGATGCCGCGCTTTCGCATTTCTTCGTTGGACCCCACGTCGTAGTGGGGGAAGTCCTTCTTACGGAAGAACACATTCACTCCAAGGCCTATCACGCCCAGGGCAACGATGCACAACGCAAGAAGAAAGATTTTCATATCCCTCTAGAATATGAATTCGGTGCTTACGGGTTCATAGTAGTAAACCTTGGCTATGACACGGGCAAAAACCTCGGTCATAGACACTATCCTTATCTTGGAATCACCTTCAAGTTCAGGATGCGGCACCGTGTCGGTAATGAACACTTCCTCCAGGGCCGATTCGTGAATCCTTTCCACAGCCTTGCCCGAAAGCATTCCGTGAGTAGCGCAGGCCCTCACGCTGGCAGCGCCCATTCCCTTGAGAACGTCGGCAGCCTTGCACAGCGTTCCGGCCGTATCTATCATATCGTCCACAATAACTATATCGCGGTCCTTAACGTCGCCGATGGCCACAATCTTGGAAACCACGTTTGCCCTTTCCCTGGTCTTGTGACATATAACAACGGGGCAGTCCCTTGACTTGGAGAGTTCCCGCGCATATGCGTTTGCCCGCTTGGCACCTCCCATATCGGGAGCGGCAATGGACAGATTCTTGAGTTTAAGCCCGGCGATGGTTCCCAAAAACACCCTGCTTGCGTAAAGATGATCCACCGGGACATCAAAGAAACCCTGAATCTGGTCGGCGTGCAGGTCGCAGGTCATAATGCGGTCGGCACCGGCGGCACTCAGCAGATTTGCCACCAATTTGGCTCCGATGCTCACACGAGGCTTGTCCTTGCGGTCCTGTCTTGCCCATCCGAAATATGGAAGGACTGCCGTGACGGTGTCGGCGGAAGCCCTCTTGGCCGCATCGATGGTTAGCAGCAATTCCATAAGGTTGTCGGCGGGAGGTATTGTAGACTGCACTACAAATACGGTAGCTCCCCGCACACTGTCTACGAATGACGGCTGGAATTCTCCGTCACTGAACATTGTAACTTCCGACTGGCCAAGATGAATTTTCTCTGCTTCGGGAAGAGCATTGTTGAGATGCTCTACGATTTTTGCGGCGAAGTCTTTTGTTGCACCGCAGGCGAAAACCGCCAATCTGTGCTCGTGTTGCATATTATATAGTGTTTAGAATAGATTCAATGTAATCGAGTATTTCCCTGCGCCCCATACCGTTTTGGGATGAACTGCAGAATATTGGAGGCAGTTCCTCCCACTGTTCCAGCAGTATGGTCCTGTCTTTCTCTACCTGCGAGGCAAGCACGTTGGGACCCTGCTTGTCGCATTTGGTGAAAATTATGGCAAACGGTATTCCGTTCGCTCCCAGGTCGGCAATGAAATCCAGATCGATGCGCCCTATGTCGTGTCTTGAGTCGATAAGCACAAAAAGCAGGCTCATCTGCTCTGAATTGAATATGTAGTCGCGGATTACAGCGGCCAGTTCCTCTCTTCCCTTCTGCCCCATACTGGCATAACCGTAACCGGGAAGATCCACCAGATACCAGCTGTCGTTTATAAGGAAATGATTCACCACCTTGGTTTTCCCGGGTGTAGAGGAGGTGAGCGCAAGTTTTCCGTTGGAACAGAGCATATTGATAAGCGAAGACTTGCCCACGTTGCTCCTTCCTATAAAAGCAAATTCGGGCAGAGCACGGGAGGGCTTCTGAGTTACCCTTGTACTGCTGCCCACGAATCTGGCCTCGGAAATTTTCATCTTAACCAACTGATAATCCTTGCAAAGATAGTCACAGAAGGGTTAATTTCCAATTAAAAACTCGCGTTTACGCAAAGTGCTCCAGATAGCCCGAATATGAATTCACTATGGCCTGAAGGGCAAACGGATTCCGTTCGCAGCATAGGGAATCCATCCTGCGATGCTCTATCCTGCGGGTACTCTTGCGGCTGAGATGCCTGCCATCGGAGGAAACGACGGCTCCGAGAAACGGAACCCCGCACTCCACCGGAATAATCTTCACCTTCCGGTAATTCAGATTGAGGTGCAACCGGCTACTCAGGAAATCCGCTACAAGCGGGACAGCCGCGGAAAGTCTGTCACGGGACCCGTCTATGATGTAAAAGTCATCGACATACCTCCCATAATGGCGGAAGCCAAGGTTTCTCTTGACGTACTGGTCCATCTCGTTGAGATAGACGTTGCTGAAGAGCTGGGACGTAAGATTGCCGATGGGGAGGCCACAGCCGGGCGCGGACCTGAAAAGGCTCTTTGTACTTGGAAGACCCTTCCAGTCCGAGAGGGAACCTTTTATGCGGCAGCCCTTTGTCGGGTCCAGAAACACTATCTGACGAAGGAGGAACAGGACAGTATCATAGTCGAACCCTTCCGGGAGCCTGCCACCCGATGCAAGGGAATCTATCCTCGACTGAAGCATATCGAACAGCAGGCTTCTGTCCATATTCATAAAATAGCCCTCGATGTCGAGCTTGAGCGCAAAGCAGTGCCTGTGATAGTTCTCGCTGCAGGAACGGATATGATGCTCCAGCCTTTCGATGCCGAAAAGAGTCCCCTTCCCCTTGCGGCAGGAGTATGAATCGTATATGAAAGCAGGGTCAAGGACCGGCTCCAACTGATTGTAGAGATAGTGGTGTATGATTCTGTCCCGGAACGATGCCGCGAACACCTCCCGCTGCACCGGGTCGTGGATAATAAAGCACATGCTTCGCAAGGGTCTGTAATTCCTATCCTTCACCTCCCGGTAAAGAGACATAAGGTTAGAGGACAGATTACGCTCGAATTTGACCTGGGATTGCGTGTTGCGTTTGTTGGCACGTGCACAGAAATATGCCCTGAATATCTCATCCCGCAGAATTTCATCAGATGTAGAATCCGCAGAAACACAGTTGACCGACTGATGCTGAGAGGGCGCGAACGGACTGGCCGTTGTAACGGTTGTTGTTGTTCGTATTGGCATTGCCATCGTTGAAGTTGAGGTAGTAAGCGTTGTTAGGATTGTCGGTATTCAATGAGGATGACCAATAGTTGCCGTTGTCGCTCGCATTGTTGAGGTCCGTACCATTGCCATAGCCGGCAGCGGGAAGGAACGGCACCTTTAGTGGAACGGGGCGCCGGGAAGAAAAACAACCCGCATTCAGTCGGAAGCATTGAAGGGTCCTCAGAATTTGACGCTATTACCGTTCCACTGAATCAATCCTTTTCCGCAGGTACAGGGCCTGTGGCCTTTCGCTGCAGAAGGATCAACTGGTTTCTGACTGATTCTATCTGTTCGCTCAAGAGAGCGAATGAATTAAGTGAAATCTCTCTGGTATCTTTCAGAAACTGAATCACGAAACAAAGTTCATCATATAGCGGAGTGGTGTCGGAAATCAAACCGATTCGGGAAGTACCGGAAACGTCATATACCCTCCTGACATTCCAGCAAGCAAGATATGCGAGTTTTTTGGCTCTGAGGGCAAACGGATCCTGCATCTGCTTTGAAATATTCCTCGATATCAAAGCCACCTGGGAAAGGATATCATATGACAGTTTGTAAACCGGAGTCTTTTCAATGACCTTGCTGTATGGCGTCAGCATTGCACGAGAGGCCATCTCCACTTCCTTCAAATCCCTCCATTCCTCAAAATCATACAAATTGATAGGGGTTGGAAGAACCATCCGGAGCGTCTTTTCGTCAATGGTCTGGACAATACTGTTGGCGAGTGTCTTGTCTTTGGCGGCTAAAGGGAAACCGACATACAGGATGTCCCGACCGAGAGTCTTTGACTCCTTACGCAAAACCTTGTAGTCCTTGATGCGAGTGCAGAAGGCGAACGCGCTGCGCTCGTACGCCTTGTAGAACGAACCCTCAAGATAGAGCCACACGGAATCCGTGTTGGTCTGTTCCCTATCTATGATTTCTTTCTGCGTCAATGCCATCGATCTTCATTTTCTGAAAGTCACCACGCGCCGCCCCGGGGGCGGCGCGATAATGCTTTTAAATATTTCACAAGGTCAACTTCCCTGAGACCTTGCGGTCTGGGGGAAGTTGAAGTTTATATTATTCTGAGAGGGCGCGAACGGAATGGCCGTAGTAACGGTCGAGGAAGTTCGTATAGGCATGGCCATCGATGAAGTCGAGGTAGTAAGCGAAGATAGGATCGTCGGTATACAATGAGGATGACCAATAGTAGCCGAGGTCGCTCGCATTGTCGAAGACCGTACCAAAGCCATAGCCGGCAGCGGGAAGGAAGATTGAATTGCTGTTCGCATCTGTGAACTCATAACCGTTAACGCCTGAAGCGTTGTAATTGGTTTTCCAAGATTTTGTCTGTAATGCACACAATGCGTCAAACTCCTCTTTGGTCGGCATACGCCAGGATCCGCCCCAATTGGCATTGGCAGCATCGTCGGTGAGGTCAAGTACCGTTTTGGTGTCACCGGAAAAACCGTCTGCTAAATAACTAGTCTTCGAGTCCGGTACATATTTGTTGAATTTCGGATTGGTAGTTGCTGCAAATGGACAGTTGCTCCAACTGAAGCCGGGGTTGAACGTGGAACTTGAAGGAACCTGACCATTCACGCCTCCCCAAGCGAAATATTGACCGACCTCGGTCGCGCTGTTGGCTCCGATATTCATAGTTGCCCACTTGTATTTTTGGGTTTCGGTGCCAACCGTCATCTCGATTTCAACGTAAGGCTGGTCCCAACCGGAGTCATCCTCTATTGTATAGATGGTATTGGCAGCGATTGCTGTGGTATTGTTTACTGTCTTGATATTGCTTCCGTCGGCGAAGGAAAGGTCGCGAAGCTTGAGTCCTGTCGGGACGAGAACTGAAACAAAGACTTCATAGGCGGCTGTGGTTGTTGTGGTTGCCACGTGAATCTTGTTCTTTTTGGTGAAATCTGTTGTTGTCGTGTTGGCTATCTCGGGGCCGGCGGTGATAACCTCCACGTACTTGGTACTGGCACCAGCACCGGGAGTAATCCTGAATACTGCCGTCTGGCCCTGGAAGGTAGCTGATGAGCTTTCAGCAGTTATTGTCGCCATTGCAATGTTGGCATTGGCAAAGGTACCGTCCTGGACTGTCTTGACGAGAACTCCCTCAATGGCATTGCCGTTGAGTTTGGCGGCATCGGCGGGATAGACTGCCGTGAGTGGACCGGTAAGTGCTGTGGTGAACGTGGCGTTGCCACTGCCGTCAACGCTGACGGTGAGGGTCTCGGGGGTACCCACTCCGTTAGCCACCTTGATCTGGTCTCCGTTATTGAATTTGGGGGTGAAGCTGTCAAGAGTTGATTTCGTTGAGTTGTCGAACTGTGCGGAAATCACGCGGACTCCGTCATTTGTGTTGTTGGCGGTCTCTATGGACATTTCCTTCCGGCAGGATGCGAATACTGAGACTGCAGCCATTGCTGCGATGATGAACTTGAATGTTGTCTTCATAATGTTTTCCTCCTGTCGATTAATATGAACCACCATCACTGTAATCACCGAAACCGGTTGAATTCTCTCCGCTTGCGCAGATGACTCTTTGCACTGAGGTCGTGATGACCTTCACGCTGGCAGGAACGTACTTCTGACGCTCCTGCGTCTTTGGATTTTTGATTTCTTTCATTTTTTTTGAAAAATTATGGTTAGTAAACAGTTTGAAAAAATACGCTGGATAAAAACGCCACATCCGCCGGAACGGGTGAAGCCGTCCGGACACGGTGGAACCGCGGCCCTGAAGCCAGAACCGCTGAGACAATTACGTAAACTATTGATTGATAGGCACTTATACCCCCCCCCACAAGGTCGGGACGGGAACAGAAGAATTATATGTGCCTGAAACGGTCATTTGGTCGCAAATTAAGACATTATTTCCCGAAAATGCAACAAAAATTTTGTATTTATCACTCTATTGAGTAAATTTGCTCAATAGAGGTATTTATTATGTTTCAGAGAAAACACTTTCACGTTCTAGACGCCAGGCTGAGAGAGCGACGTCAATTCATACAGGTAGTCATGGGACCACGTCAGGTGGGGAAGACAACTATGGTCAAACAGGTCCTTTCCCAAATTGACATTCCTTTCATGAGGTTCACGGCTGACAATGTACCTGCAACAAATGT
>JAZRVN010000007.1:0-6609 GCA_045599225.1 Candidatus Cryptobacteroides sp. | reverse complement strand
AATGGCACAGTTTGAGTATGATGCCGGTTTTGTGAATACCGGTCTTCAGCCGTCGCCTCTGATGATGCCGGTGCAGCCGGGGCGCGTATATGGTTTCGGGAATCTGAACAGAGACACTTTCTACGGTCTTCCGGGAATGCTGGCGGATTCTATGCCTGACACATATGGACGTGCCCTGTTTGACAAATGGCTGTCGCTGACAGGAAGAATAAGCGGCAATGTCGTGGAATCTCTCTGTTTTATGGGCAAACGCTGTATGGGGGCGCTTGAGTTTGAGCCGGCCATTGAAGGCGCGTTCGACAGAGAACAGCGTTTTGCATTGGACAGTCTGGTAGCTGTCGCGCGGGAGGCGCTCTCGGAAAAAAGCAGTTTTAAGGCGAATCTGATGGATGACAGGAAAGAAGGCATTGCTCAGATTCTGCGGCTTGGAACTTCGGCGGGCGGACAGAGGGCCAAGGCCATTATCGCTTACAATGCAAAGACTGGAGAAGTGCGGTCAGGCCAGGTGGATGCGCCTGCGGGATTTGACCATTATCTGATAAAGTTGGATGGGGTATCCGGTACGGCTGGGCTCAGAGAAACCGGGAATTTCGGGCGGCTGGAATACTCGTTCGCCCTTCTGGCAAAGGCTTGCGGCATTGATATGACAGAATGCTCTCTTATAGAAGAAAATGGAAGAGCGCATTTCCTTACCCGACGTTTTGACCGCCTTGACGGAGAAAAGGTGCATATGCAGACGTTGTGCGGAATTGCCCACTATGACTACCGGTTATTGAAAGGCTACTCTTACGAACGGGCATTCGACGTAATGCGGGGATTGGGGCTGACCTACCGTGAAGCGCAGGAAATGTTCCGTAGGGTGGTGTTCAACGTTGTGGTGCGCAATCAGGACGATCATACGAAAAACATCTCGTTCCTGATGGACAAGAGCGGAAAATGGCGGCTGTCTCCAGCCTACGAAATCGGTTATGCATATAATCCCGACGGTGCCTGGACATCCTCGCATCAGATGTCGGTCAATGGCAAGTTTGATGATATTACACGTGCCGATTTGCTGGAACTGGCTTCACGGAACAATATCCGAGACGCATCTTCAATTATCGAAGAGATTTGCGAAACCTGCTCCGGAGCTATAGAATTTCCTATATTTGCTTAAAAAAGAAGAACCGCAATTTTGCTCCTCAAATCCATAGACATACACAATCACCTGCTGCCCGGAGTCGATGACGGCTTCAAGACGGCGGAGGAATCGCTGGAGGCCATTCGCGGTCTCACGGCGGCCGGGGTAAGGGAACTGGTGTTCACTCCACATATCAATCCGGACGTTTATCCTCAGAATGACGAGGACAGGATGCGTCGGGCCTACGAGCAGTTTCTGCCCCTGCTGCCTGCCGGTGTGTACGGATGGGCTTCAGTGAAGATTATCCGTTATCTTGCCCGCCGGGGCTACTGCGACTTCGTCGCCACCGACCTGCACTCCCTCCACCAGTTGGAGCGGATTCTGTCAGGCAAGGCGACGCTGCTTCTGAAAAGGCCGCTTGGCAATCTCTTCCGGGTCTGATGAACTTATTTAGATTTACTAATGGAATGAAGATACTTGTAACAGGAATAAACGGATTCATAGGCTCGCATTTTCTGGATTATGCGATTGCAAATACCGACTGGGAAATCACAGGTGTGGACATTTCCGACTCATACGTCAGCAGATACGCTGATAATCGGAGATTTACTTTTCAAAAGGCGGATATAAACGGAAATGACTGTTTGCTCAGAAAGCTTCTTTCCGACTCCGACCTCGCCATTCTTCTGGCCGGAATTGCGCGTCCGGCCGAATATATGACCCACCCTATGAAGGTATTCGAACTGGATTTCGAATACAACTACCGTATGGTGAAGATGTGTGCCGACGCCGGCGTGAGAATCATCTTCCCTTCCACTTCGGAGACGTATGGAATAGGAAGCGGCCAGCCTATGAACGAAGAGAAGACGAATCTGGTCCTCGGACCGATTTGTGAGACAAGATGGATATACAGCAATGCCAAGCAGATGATGGACCGCATCATCTTTGCGCTCGGACAGGAAAGGGGACTGAAGTTCACTATAATCAGGCCGTTCAACTGGACGGGGCCGAGGCTCGACACTTTCGCCCACGCAGAGCGGCACCAGGCCAGAGTGCTTACCCAGATGATTTATGACACCCTGCACAGGCACGAGATAATCGTAGCCGGCGACGGCTCTCAGAGGCGCAGCTTCACATGGATAGGCGACGGCATAGAGGCGATAGCTTCAATCATAAATGCGGGTGATGCCGCCTGCGGCAGGATTTTCAACATCGGCAATCCCGACAACAACTGCTCTATCAAAAAATTCGCGGAAAAGTTGCTCGCCATAATGAAGGAGATCCCGGAAACGGCAGTCGCGGCGCGGCAGACTGTATTGAAAACAGAGTCATACGCTTCGTACTATGGCAGGAATTATGCCGACACCTCGAACAGGATTCCCGATATCGTCAACATCCATTCTGTTACCGGCTGGAGCCCGGCAGCCTCTACGGAGGAAATAATCAGACGCACTGTAGAATATATGATACAAGCGAAACAACTGTGAAATCCGTATTCATAGAAAAACTGCTGGAAACGGCTTTCCGTCATGAAAACAAGGTGGCATTCGTAGATTTGGACGGCAGCCGTTCTACTACATACGGGCAGTTGCTCGCACTCTCTCGGAAGGTGGCTGCATATCTGCGGCAGGGGAGTGTTGCTCCGCATTCCAACGTATGTGTCCGAATGCCTGACACAATGGAGTTCATGGCAGCGGAGATTGGAGTCTGGCTGTCAGGATGCGCGGCAGTGCCCATCGGGATGAACTCCCCTGAAGTGAGGGCAAAAGCCATCGCGCAGAATTGCGACAGCGCACTGCTCATTGACGAGGAGACAATGCAGAAGATCAAGGATCTGAGTTTTTCTGTCCCGGAGGAAATGACATTGCCCGAATCCACGGATGATGCACTGATAGCCTATACTTCCGGCAGTACGGGAACTCCCAAGGGTATCATATTCACCTTCGAACCTTTCGACAGGAATTTCCCGCACACATTCGGATTGGCGGCACCATCTCCCGAAATGGTGTTTGGCAATGGCATTCCATTCTATTTCATGGCTATCGTCTTTCTATATGATATGATTCGTGCGGGAGTAACCATCCATCTGTATTCCGATTCGGTCAGGACCGATGCGAAACGCCTTCAGGATTATATCCGCTCTCACGGAATTACCGTTTCGCATATCAGTCCGGCCGTTCTGAAGCGCTTCAGGAACATTTCTCCCGAATTGAAAGCCGTCATCACGGCAGGAGAAAAACTCACGACGCAGTATTCCAAGGATGGTTACATACTCTACAATCATTATGGACTGTCAGAGACATTCAGTACCGTGACTTCCTTTGAGGTCGGTGCGGAACCCTCGGAACATATTCCACTCGGCACCTGCAACCCGGGAATAGAGTTCAAGATTGACTCAGAAGATGGAGAACTGCTCCTGAAGGGCCCGTTCTGCAAAGGGTACTGGAAAGACCCTGAACTTACCCGGAAACTGTACGCAGACGGGTGGCTTCATACCGGTGATATTGTATCACAGGGCACTGACGGACTGCTGTACTATAAGAACCGCAGGGATTGGATGGTCAAGGTGAACGGCCAGAGGGTGGAGCCGGGTGAGGTGGAGGCCGCCATCCGTAAAGTGCCTGACGTGGAAGATGCCATTGTGAAAGGATTCGACAATAAAAAGGGAAGCCAATACCTCTGTGCTTTCTACATTGCCGGAAGGAATATTGACAGAGATGAATTCACCACACATCTTGACAGACTCATTCCGAGATATATGCATCCGGGAGCATACGTCAGGATGGACTCGTTTCCCTTGAACGCCAACGGGAAGGTCAACCGCCTGATCCTGTCCGCGCCGGAGAGGAAAGCCCTTCGGACACAGTTCGAGGAGCCGAAAACGGAGCGTGAGTCCGTTCTGCTCGGCATAGCGCGCAGAGTGATGGGGACGGAGGAAATCGGTGTTACGGACAATCTGATGGATTTGGGAATGGACAGTATTTCTGCCGTTGAAATGGTCAACCTGGCGGATGATGCGGGAATCAAGATCAGAGCAAGCGAACTGCTGGTCCTCAAGACGGTCCGTGAAATTTCCAAAAGCGTAATGTCATTGGTTTATTGGCACTCATCCTCTACGGGGGAGAAACCGATACTGGTCCTTTCGTGCGGCATCATCGGAACGGAGCAGTTGAAGAGACGTATTGACAGCCTGGCAGAACACTATGACATACTGGTGGTTGAGCCGTTTTTGGAACATTACCCGTATCTGGTCCAAAAAAACGAGTCTTTTGAGTCGGTCGTCGGCCTGTACTATGACTTGATGGATATGATGGTGCCGGACATAGACAGGATAGCCGCGTTTATGGGTTTCTCGTTCGGAGGAACAATCGCATACGAACTGAGCCGGATGCTGTTCCGGCAGACCGGACACTCCAGCAAGGTGATATGCGGGGATTCTCCCATTTCATTCCCTCACTATGTCCCGCTGACTCCTGAGCAGGAAGCGGAGGAAATCAGACTGATACTTTCCCGTGACAAAAGAAATTCGGAACTCAAGGCAAGAATTGTATTCGAAGGATATCAGGTCGTCCTGCGTCTTATGTCTGACCACAGGGCCGGGGAGACGTCTTCGGAAATCCTGCTTTTCTGCTGTTCCGACAATATATTCGGAGACCTGCCGTCATCCTATAGGGAGTGCGGGGCAAAAGTGACGGTTGTGGAAGTTGCCACCGATCACACGTCGTTCTGCATAGATACGGATAACTTCTGGCATGATTTGACGGTAGTACAAACATTAAAATTCTTATCTGACAATTGATGTTGCAGCAGCGGAATATGGCACTGACCACGAAGGCGATGAACAGCTTTCTTATTGCATCGACTCTGTCGATGTGCGCAACGGCCATCAATACCTCCGTTGATGGCATCATTGTGGGCAGATTCGTTTCTCCGGAAGCCCTGTCGGCTGTCAATCTGTATTCTCCATACGCCATGGCGCTGTCGGCCATCCTTCTGCTATTGGCATTCTCCGCTACCGGTCAGGCGGCATATTTTATTGGCGAACGAAATCGGGAACAGACCGGAAAGTTCATATCCACTTCACTCCTGTCGCTTTTTGTCATAGGATTTCTGTTAGGTGCCTACGCTTTCTTATTCACTGACTCATACGTCTCTCTGGTTTGCTATGACGATACAGTCGCCTCATATCTGCATACATATTTCCGAATTATGGGAAGCGGAACTATCCTTTTCCTGCTTGCACAGTTTGCCTGCGAAGTGGTCAGTATCGATGGGCGGCCGTCACTGGGGACTCGTGCCGTCGTAATTTCCGTACTGTGCAACATTGTGCTGGACATACTGTTGACGGCAATCCTCGGATTAGGCATAGCAGGCTCTGCCACAGCCACTCTCATTGCGTATGCAGTGACTGTTATCATCCTGAGCTGCAGCCATATCTTCACGAAGGATTGTTCCATTACCATAGGCATCTTCCGGCAATTCTCTGTATCCGCACTGAAGAACATCTTGAAATTAGGCGGAAATATGTCCGTAACATCCGTATTCGCCACTATTTTTATTTATGTTGCCAATTTCATCATTCAGAAACATTGTGGAACAGACGGGTTATTTGCGTTATCAATAGGCCTGATTATTTTCAATATTTGCCTTGACCTTTCCATCGCAGCAGGACGCTCTGTTACAAGTGTGGGAGGATTCCTTAAAGGTCAGCGTGACTGGAGTGGATTCCGGTACATCGTCGGCCGTTCTGTCAGAGTGACTCTGTTGATCGGATTTGCCGTTTCGTTTGCATTGATGTTCGGTTCCAGACTTCTCGTGCAAGTGTTCGGAGCCAACACACCGGAAATGGTTGCTTATTGCACAAAGGCGCTGAGGATATTCATATGGATAGTGCCTTCCTCTATGTTCGTAACCTTGATGATGTTCATCTATCAGGCAATGATGAATACCGCCCTTATATCTGTGCCTACGATAAGCTTCTCCGTCGCCGAGATTGTTTTTTTACTTGCATGGCCATATATGATGCCATCGGAAACTGTATGGCGCGCTTTCCCGCTTGCATCATTGCTGTCTGTCGGCATAATTTACCTTATCAGTGAGATTGTTCGCCATGGTGACGATACAATATGCAGATTTACCCATATACCGAAGCATGCGGTGGATGAGAGCGTGGAACAGCTTCAGCTTTCCATCCCCACCAATATGGATGATACGGCTGCAGCTCTGGATTCAATCCGGACATTTCTTGACCGGCAGAACATCTCCGACGGACTTGAGAATAAACTGGTGTTGTGCCTGGAAGAGATATTCCTGAATATCAATGAACATTCGGGGCAGGAAAACCACAGTCATTGCTATGATGTCATAATACGTCTGGAACAGGACGGCATACTCAGTGTCGTGAAAGATGACGGGCGCCCTTTCAATCCGCTGGCCGTCGAAGAAGAAAAGCAGGGACTGGGGCTCAAGATACTCCTGGGCATCTGCAA
>JAZRVN010000006.1:0-10580 GCA_045599225.1 Candidatus Cryptobacteroides sp. | reverse complement strand
CCGAAGGAAAGGAACGAGCCCGGATTCTTTTGCATCTTTTGAGGGATGATGGTTTTGACGAGGTCCTTGTAGGGCGCTCTGAATCCCGGAAGATTGCGCGCTATGCCGTCGATGCCTATGAAGTGCCCGTGGCCCTCTGTGCAGCCCGGGATGACGAGTCCCTTGCCGGTGCAGTCGATGACCGGCATATCTGACGTAATATATTTTGCGGCTCCCTCTTTCGAGCCAACATACACGAACTTGCCGTCCTTGACAACGAACGCTTCTACGATAGACTCCGACGGGTCTGCCGTGAAAATTTCGCCATAAACTACAAGGTTCCTGCCCAATAAGGGATTTTCAGGACCATCTGATTTCTGACAGCCTGCAAACAGGCCACTTCCGATAATTGCACACGCAACTGCGATGAGTTCAAAAGTTTTTTTAACTGTGTTCATTCCTTTTTCAAATATGGTAATCGTTCATAAAATTCGGGTATTCATCGAACAGGCACATTGCCAGTATGAATGAAGCGATGCACGCCGTCCACACGAAAACCGTCCAAAACACCCTGTGCTTTCCAAAGAAGGCTTCAGTTCTCTCTTTGAGATATTTTGAGTATACTGCTGCCGCAAGTATAGTCGCGGCAAGGATACAAATCCAGGTTATTACCACTTGCACATCCGAACAGAGGCCATCAGGCACTATGGAAAAATATAAAATGAACTGAATTATTACCCAGGATATGCAATAATACTGGTTGATGTGTCTGGATGGATGAATAAGGACCGGTATTGCTCTGGGCGGTATCAGTTGCCCGAGAAAAAAGAACAGACTTATCAGTCCGACATTGATGGGCAGGCAAATGATTGCATCGGAAATCGGGCGATGTCCCAGATAAATTTTACTTGTCAAGCCCCTGAAGATATTCTGTTCGACATTTAACGACACGTAAATATATGCTGCGCACAGTAATGCCCCGATAAGAAGGGATATGGCATGGAACCTTTTCTTGTCCTGCAGGAACTGGTATTTGTCTCCGAACCATTGTCCGGCCGCCACAAAGATGAACCAGTTGAAAAACGGGAAATAGCTATCGGATTCGGTGCCCCAGAAGAAACCGAAGAACTGGTCGGCAGGATAGCATCCGGTAGATACTCCCTGGAGCACTGTACCTAGAATGCTCAATGCAACGGATATAATCACCATCCCGACATTTCCGATTCTCAGTTTCTTGAGACAGCCCACAAACAGGAAGGCAAGACCCGCAAACTGGAGGATGTCGACACTGAATCCGAGAGCCAGATATGCCAGCCTCTCGGGGCAATTGAAAATCCAGCTACTCAGAAATATGGGAATGATTTCTCTGCACAATAACAGGGTAAAACCGGTGGTAAGAAGCTTGACTCCCCTTTGAATGCACTCCTTTGCTGAATTGTGTCTTGTATATGAAAGACCAATGCCCATACAGAACATAAAAGTTACAGCGCCGGCAATCGAACCCCTTACATACGAGTTGATTGCACTCAAGGAAGGTTCGAACCCGGTGGACAGGGCCTCATAAGTATGAGTCCAGATCATCAGAACGATTGTCACGGCTTTCACCAGGTCAAATTCCAGTTGCCTGCCGGTGTTGACTCTTTCTGCGGAGAAGATGGGATTCATATACTGCTATATATTGACAGTTACAAAGATACGACATTTTCGGCTAAAAGCAGCAGTAACGGAGATGATGAACGCGATTTATGGCATTGTGCCGGAGAAATTCGTTGTAGAACTGGATTTCATAGAAATGCAGGCATCCGGAAGGCCAGACACTCTGAAACGGGAGCTCCGGCTCTTCGAAGCCGCTTACGACAAGAACCATAGAGGCCGTATCCAGGCTGACCGACAGCATCTGACCTTTGTATTCAAAGGAAGCCGGCGTAGAATCCGTCTTCCAATTTACCGGATTGATAGAGTACACGGCGTTATTGAGCACCGGTGTCCACACGGCGGAAGTGTCCGATACCGAATTTATTGAGATACACACCCCGGTGTCATCAGCCCCTTGTGCCGGTCGCACTTGAGGGTTCTGCACGTCTTCACTGCTGAGACCCCAACCGAGAATATATGCCGCCGCTATTCTTTCATATTCCGAGGGGGTCATCCTTTTCAACAGTTCTTTTGTGAGCATCGCGCCCTGACTGAAGCCGACAAGTATGACGGGACGCCCGCCGTTAAGATGCCTGAGATAGTACCTGAAGGCCTCGTAAACTTCATCCGTTATTTTTTCGGCGAGGGCATCGAATTCATTCTTTTCCAAGGACATGGCATCCATAGTGTGCTGGTGGTAGTATGGCGCGAAGACATTGAGCGAGTCACGGAACACCTTCTTCTCGATATGCCTCATTTCTCTCTCAAGCGTGGCTTTTTCCTCCGGAGTGTTTTTCGCTATCAATGACCCTTCTTCGTGAAGAATATTGGTTGATACCAGATAGAATACGTCGGGATACTCTTCATTGAATTCCCTGGTTCTCTCATACCAGTTCTCTTCGTCGGCCCACGGTGAAACCCTACAGCACCCCGTGGAGAAACCGATAGAGACCAGGGCTGCAATTAATAATATTTTTCTTCCTGCCATAAAGTACGGACGTTGGTAAAAGTGACGCATAGGATACGTAGATTTCATATTCACAAAAGCAAAAATAACGAAAAAAATTCCACAGGAAAAGTATTTTTCACGGAAGCTATATATGCACGGCAAGCAACTCGTTTCCCGAAAATTTCTTATTTTTGACGTAAATTTTCAGTTGTTATGGATTCGAAGTTTACAAAGTGTCCTTCGGGATTTTACGTAATGGTGGGACTGGTGGTCCTGGCGTTGATGATGCCGTTGAGTGTCAGGGTGTTCCGCAGCTCGGAGAGGACTGTGGCCGTGAAGGGTCTCTGCGAGATGGAGGTGCCTTCAGACAAGGTAATCTGGCCGCTGAGTTTCAAGGTGGTGGGCAATGACATAGTTCAGGTTTATGCCGAAACCGCGCGCAAAAGCGCGGCAATCCTGGATTTCCTTAAACAGGGCGGCATCTCCGAAGCGGAGATTACCACGGCTATGCCGAAGATTTCCGACAAATTCGCACAGGAGTACGGCGGCAACGACCGCACTTTCAGATACGTTCTTACTCAGGTAATTACAGTGTGCAGCACCAACGTCGAGGCCGTGCTGGAACTGATGAAAGAGCAGTCGTCCCTCATTGCCGGGGATATTGTTTTCCAGACCGATTGGGATTGCCAGACCCGTTTCCTTTTCGAAGGGCTGAATGTGGTGAAACCGCAGATGATTGAGGAGGCCACCCGCAATGCCCGCGAAGTGGCGCAGAAGTTCGCCA
The DNA here is from genome assembly GCA_045599225.1 of Candidatus Cryptobacteroides sp. Taxonomy (GTDB): domain Bacteria; phylum Bacteroidota; class Bacteroidia; order Bacteroidales; family UBA932; genus Cryptobacteroides. Next base: position 7,233 of record JAZRVN010000006.1, on the reverse strand, counting down.
AGGACAGCGGCAGCCGTCTGGGCAAAATAAAGTCGGCCACACAGGGGACCTTCTCCATCGAGGACCGCGACGCCTCGACCCCCGAGGTTAAGAAAGTCCGGGTGGTCACAAACGTAACCTATTACCTTTCGCGATAAATCTTGCGCACGGGAACGAGGTCAATGCAGTTTTTGACACATTTCCATATACAGTTGCCAGGTCTTCGGAATCGATACGTGTTATCAAAATATTGCTATATTTGCAGGAAAATCAGAGTTTTATGAAGAATCTCCCGTTATTGTTCGTTCTGACCGCATTTTTGCTGTACTGCCCGGGCTCTCACGCAGAAGAGAGGACAGACTCGCTGAACCTGAAGGTCTATTTCAGACAGGATTGCACAGACATAGACCTCTGGTACAACAACAACGTAATACTCATCGACAGATATGTCAACGAAGTAAAAAAAATAATGGCGGACTCAACCTGCCGGATACAGATTATCTATATCCGCTCCGGAGCATCCCCTGAAGGTCCTTTCGATCATAACAAGGAACTCAGTCGCAGACGAGGCGAAAATATCAGAAATTATCTGCAGGAGGCACTTTCACTTCCGGCGGACAGGTTTTACGTGGATGCTGTCGGAGAGGACTGGTTGGCTCTCAAGAATATGGTCAAGCGTTACGATGTCCCCGACAAAGAGGCTGTCTTGAGAATTCTGGACAAATACGACAGATACATCAACGACCGTCCTACCTCTGTTATGGGTGGCCCGAAGAAGGAACTTATGGACCTGAAGGGAGGAACAACCTGGAAATGGCTTCTGCAAAATGTTTTCCCCGATTTGAGGAGCGCAGGCAATAATATCACTTGCAGATACACGCAAAAGAAGGATCCGGCCTCAAAACCTGCCCCCGCACCTGTTCCGGCTCCGGCTCCGGCTCCGGAGCCACAGCGCGGCAACGACACTTTGGTTATAATCCACAAATACGTTTTCGATGTCGATACTGCCAGAATTGCCGACTTCCCCGTCAAGATGGAAACGATGATTCCCACAGGAATAAACGTCAAGGATTCCGCCCGCACCGTCATAAGCAATTCACTTATCGACGCTACCTTCGCACCCAAAGTCGAGATAGCCGTACCGGAGGGAAAGAACGCCAGCATCGAAGTGGACAACAAAGTGGTCATTCCCCAGAAAAAATAGGAAACGGCGCTGAAAAGGCACAGCCGTTTGATTTTCACAATATTATTGCGTAACTTTACGCGACAATATGCACTCGCGCGCGCACATAGACTATTCTGCAAAAACCAATCTGAGGATTATCGGGGGGGGCAACTCTTTAATCCTTACCAGATTGCGTTTGTCGTTCCTATGTACGGCCGTTCTTTTTCTCGCAGCGGCAAGCGATTTTGCCATGGCGCAGGACACGCCACCGAAGAAAGACACCATTTACATACACAATTCTGTAAAGATACTCATCTTCGGTGATTCGAACGGCAACGGAGCGGCCGGGACAGCTGTCGTTGACAAGGGTGCGCAAGCGGTTATCGCGGCAGCCCCCGACAGCGTCAGGGAATACGACCACAAGCCTGTGTTCGCCCTGCGCAGCAATCTTCTGCTGCCGCTTATGAATGTCGGTGCCCAAATTCCACTCGGCAACAGATTCTCCATAGGCCTCGACTGGTACTACCCGTTCATCCGCAGGGAATGGTCTCCGTTCCTCGCCCAGACCAACTGCTTCCAGGCCCTCGGACCGGGCGTTGATTTCAGGATTTACCTCGGCAGCAAGCATAGGAAAGGCAGAGAAAACTGGCAGTATCGTCTTTCGGGTCATTCTCTCGGTCTTAACGGAATGTGCGGCAGATACGACGTGGAGTGGCAGTTCCACGGCGAGCAGGCCCGCTTCTGGTGTGCCGGGGTGGATTATATGTGGTCGGCTCGGATAGGAAAAAGAAAACGTATGCGTCTCGACTTGAGCGTAGGGGTAGGATATTTTCAGTCCCGTGCCGTCGAATATCAGGTTTTCCGTCCCGGAGGACTCGCCTATAAGACCGGGAGGATACTGGATCATACCTGGATAGGACCAACCAAGGCCACTGTGTCGCTTGTGATACCTATTCACGCCAAGGTCGAAAAAAAGGAGGGAAAGCAATGAGGAGATTTCTTGGCATAGCGGCTATTCTGTTCTGTCTCTCCGGATGCGAATTCATCCCACTTTACGACCTCGAAGGCAACGTGATGGTGAATTTGGATTATATTCTGGAACAGCAGGTCGATGTTCGCGAGGGTTTCGACCCCTCCGACGTTTCCGCCTTCAGCGAGAAAGTGCACGGCAAACTTCCCGAGCATATTCAGGTGCAGTTCTACGAAACCGGCACGCATACCCTTGTAAAGGACGAGTTTCTTGACACATACGGTGGAATGATGAACGTTACTCCCGGATATTACGACGTGCTGATATACAGCCTCGGCACAAAAGCCACGCAGGTAGAAGGAACAACGCTCAAAGGGAAAAATGCCGCCACGGACATTACGTTCAGCAGCCGCGAAATCGGGACATACCGCAAAGTTATCGCAGAGCCGGACCATCTGTACCTCGCAAAGTTCGAGAACGTTGAGATACCTCCCGTCAAAGACGATGTGCACACGGTAACCGAGCTCCGCGACACCGCATCCAGCATTCTGCAGACCTGGACTTTCGAATGGCTTAATGTCGATGGCATGGAGTACATATCCGAGTGCGGACTGTTCATCACCGGTCAGGAAGGACGCGCCTTCCTCTGGAGCAGCGAGGATGGAAATCAGCCAGGGGCATTGAAAATCAGTCCTTATCCCGATTTCAGGGGCAAAAGGATGTATTCCGTTTTCAACACCTTCGGCAGGTACCGCAACTATAAGGAGACAGTGCAGGCCATTCTCTTGATAAAGAATACGGCGGGAAACCAGTACCTGTTCGACTTTGACGTTACCGACCAGTTCGATAATCCGGGAAACGAAGGACACAATATAGTTGTCGATATGCACATAACCATACCCGACGATGGCGGCGGCAGCGGAGGGTTCGACCCCGTTGTGGACCCCTGGTGGAATCCGATAATAATATCAAACTGAATACAATCAAACAAAACAAAAATAATTTTTAAGTCATTATGAAAAAACCATTGTTCTTAATTGCGTCTCTGGCATTGCTCGTGTCTTGCGCAAAGACTGTTGAAGTCAACAGCGACGGGAAAGAGTATGCCAAGGAGGTTACGCTCAGTACCATCGCCAATCCTACAAGGACTATTGCCGAAGGTACACAGGTCCCGACCAACAACATCATCGGGATGCTTCCCAATTTTATGAAGGACGGAGGAGCGCCTTATTCCGAAACTCCCGAAGTGTGGCCCTTCGGATACGATTCCGACAGGAATTGTTGGCGTGGTGTTACTATGAAACAAATCAAGACAAAGGGGATTCTCGACGAGCTGGTGGAATACAGCCTTACGTCGTATCCTTTCTACTGGCCTGCCGGAGACCGTATCAGTATGGACTACAATGCTTTCTCCTGCAGCTACCTTTCATCTTCAACTGTTGCGGCTTTGAAATACTACATAGCCAAGAAGATGAGTGAACTGCAAAGCGCGAACGGCCCGTCTGTAATGGACTATATAGAGGACCTCAATGAACTTGAAGGTCTTGCCAAGAATTATCTGAGAGTCCGGACCTTCGCCTACAATCGCAACCGTTTGGATGTAGATTATGAATTCCAGCTCCTCAACCTTCTCGGGATGGCCCTTCTTGACGGTCTCGACAGCCCTATTCTCTATTCAGAGATGGTAGGCATCGTTCTCGCGCTCTGCGCCGTGGCCGATGTTCCGACGGGACTGGAAGATCTGGACAGCAACCCTGTTTCAATGCAGGATGCAGAAGATATCATCAATGCCATTGCCAGCGGGCAGGACCTGAAAGACTTGCTGAAGCAATACTCCACTCAGTATCCGGATACGTACTCATTTGTCACAGATTATATCAAGGCGGAGAAGATGTTGAACAAAGAACCTGGCATAAAGGTGGACCCCGGCCAGACAGACCCCGTTCTTTATACAAAGAGTCAGACTGCCAATACGTTATCGCAAGCCAGACTTGAGGAAGTTGTAAACCACGCTTACTGGCTTTTCCTATATCAGTTGCCGAAGATCAGCAAATATGTTCAGGACGACCTTATGTATGCGCACGACAGAAACCTCAAGAGCAGCGCCAACGGAAGCATTCAGGCTAAATTCAATCACGCCAAGGCTTGGGTTAAGGTCGTAGTGAACAACCAGTCCGCCAGCGACATCCTGGTTACCGCGATAGCATTCAAGGATGTGCACACCGGCGGGACGCTTATCATCGACAACAGTAAATCAGAGTTCGAGGCATATTGGGACTTCTCAAATATGTATCCGTACAAGTATGAGCCCCAGAAGCCCGATTCGAGCGTAGTCGGAATAAGTTTTGAATCATACAATGCCGTTACGCTCGAAGGCAGCGGGACACCTGCTCTTACCAACGCAACGAAAGGAGGAACTGTGCCGGAGGCCTTGTCTGCAGGTTTGATTCCTGACGTGTATATGGTACCGTCCGGCTGCTACGGTCCGGCGCTGGATATAACGAGAAGAATGAACGAGGTTGAGGTGGTGGATTCGATTCCCGGATTGACCACGCAAGAACATTATCTGGAGTTCAAGTATCTTAGCGGGGACCAGCCTTTCGACCCTCAGGTTGCATCGAACCTCGGCGGCGCAATGTTCCCTGCACAGGAGCCGGGCATAATCGGTCTCGCTTACTATTCCTGGGATGGAACCGAGACGGAATCGGTAGGGAACCACACGATTCAGAAACTGGAAATGGCAAGTTCCGCCAAGACTCTCGACAATATCCTTAAAAGCAGTGATCTGCATCAGGTTACTCTCAACCTGCCCCGCCTGTACTGGGAGATGGGCAAGGTCTATATCTATGTAATCAACATTTCCGACAACGAGATTACCATCAATCCTGTAGTAAGCCCTTGGGAGAACTATGAAAACAATCCCATTGTCGCCCCGGAAGAAACCGGACCGAGAAGCAAGGATCCTATTGAAGGACTCAACAGTGGAAACACGGACGGATGGTTTGCAAACTAATGAATGGAGGACACTGAAATGAAAAAGAATACTGTCATAGCGGCTATGGTTGCCGCAACCACACTTTTCTTTGCAGCCTCTTGTGCCAAGCAGGAAACGGCAGGCACTCAGGTTTCTGGTGAAGGCAGGACATTCTCTGCCGTAATAGAGCAGGATATTACCAAGACAACCATCACCTCCGACCTCAAGGTACATTGGCAGAATGGTGACCGTATAAGCATAAACGGTTTCGAATATGTCGCAACTGCAAAGATTCCGGCTACAAAGGCACTGTTCACTCCCGTAGATGAAGAAGCTCCGAGGAGTGACAAATATATCGCGTTCTTCCCGGCATCCATTATGAAAAAGGATGGAAGTTCGTGGCTGCCTCAGACTCAGACCTATGTGCCCGGGGCTTTCAATTCGCCCATGTATGCGGTGAGCGAGACGGAAGAACTCTCGTTCAGGAACCTGTGCGGAGTGCTCCACTTCGCCGTCAAAGGAGCCGAAAAGGTGAAGGCCATTACGGTAATGGCGGCTGGCGAGAGTGTGTGGGGCCCGTTTGGCATATCCGATGACAGCAGTGCAGTATTGTACGGTGGCGGTGACAATACCGTCACGCTCGACTGCGGCGAAGAAGGCGTACAGCTCAACACGGACAATGCCACCGATTTCTACATCGCCCTCCCTGCGGGGACATATTCCGCTGGAATGGAGATCAACTTCATCGGCACAAACCCTGAGAAGTTCAACGTCACAAAGACCACGGTAATGGACATCACCATTGCCAGAAATACCGTTTATGACCTGGAATGGAATTTCGAGCCGACAGTCAATGAGACTCTTGCTCAGTTCTTTAAGGATATGGTAAAAGATCAGGCCGCCCTTGCCGCCGCTACCGACGAAGCAACAAAGGCGAATCCTGAGACAGATCCTGCCAAGTTCTTCCTCCCCGAGATTCATACCTGGGAGAATGCCTGCGCTGCCATCAAGGCTATAGACAAAGGCCTGGACCGGTTACCGAATGAAGAACTCAGTGATGCTCAGAGGATTCAGAAGAAAGGCGAGCTCCATTTCTTCAGGGCACTGCTGTATTTCGAACTTTTCAGGACTTATGGAAAGGCACCGTTTGTACATGATGACTATAAGAGTCTGCTTCCTGTCGCTGATATTTTCAAAGAACTCATCAATGATGCTGAAATGGCCCGTAATAGCTTGCAGAAGAAGTATGAAGGGGTGGACAGGATAATCACTTTGGATGAAAGTGTCGAGGTGACACGTCCAACCCTCTTTGCTGCATGTGCACTTATGGCTCGTGCTTACCTCTATGCATCTTCGCCTTTGTTCAGTGGTATTGGTGTTCCGGTACAAAAATGTATTGATTGCTGTATGGAAATATTTTACAGTGGTGAATACGAACTGCTGACAGAGTATTTAAATTTGTGGGGAGAAAAAGCCTTTAACAACAAAGAATTGATATTCGGCGTGAATTTCTCTACACAAAGCGGTGCTTACAATGTAATCAATCCTACCAAGTCTCTACAGGCTAAGTTTGAAGCAAGTGATGCTCGTTTAAAACCTACATTCGAAAATAAGCCTGTAGCCAAAGTATTGCCCGTTTTCCGTTATTCTGACATATTTCTCATTCTTGCAAAAGCGAAGCTTAGTGTAGGAGAGCAGGCGTTTGCACTGGAGAGGATTAACAATATACGTGATCGTGCCGGATTGTCCGCAATTAGTACACCTACAGTAGAAGCCATTGAGAACGAACGTATGAAGGAGTTTGCCTTCGAAGGCCACCGCTTCTGGGATGTGCGCCGCTGGGGGAAAGCGGGCAAGTACTTCGCGACTATCGAAGGCGTTCAGCGCAAATGGGATAATAGTTATAATTTCTACCCGGTACCTCAGGAGTAACATAAATGACAATATTAATTAAGTTAACGACATAATCATTATGAAATATATATATAAAATAGCAGCGCTCGCTGCGGCAGTAGCTCTGACTTCCTGCACGATAGACATTATCGGGCCCGACGGGCCTGATACCAGGATAGACGGTGCACGTACCATCGCGGTATCGTTCGCCCCTTCCACCAAGAGCAAGCTTAACGGTGTCCAGCCGGAATT
>JAZRVN010000005.1:0-158023 GCA_045599225.1 Candidatus Cryptobacteroides sp. | reverse complement strand
TCAATTTCTCTTCCGGCAATGTAGAAAGCGCAGAGATATTGGCTTCCCTTGCCGTTGTCGAACCCTTTAACAATTGCGTCCTCCACCTCAGGCATCTTTCGAATGGCGGCTTCTACCTCACCCGGCTCCACCCTCTGTCCGTTCACCTTGACCATCCAGTCCCTGCGGTTCTTATAGTACAGAAGTCCGTCAGAGCCTTGTGAGACGATATCACCTGTGTGCAGCCATCCGTCAGCGTACAGTTTCTGCGTGAGTTCAGGGTCTTTCCAGTACCCCTTGCAGAATGTCCCTTTCAGGCAGAGTTCTCCGTATTCTCCGACAATGCGGAACTCTATGCCCCGGTTGCAGACACCAATCGGAATGTCTTCCATCGGTTCCATGCCGACTTCAAAGGATGTTACTGAACAAAATGTCTCCGTCAGTCCGTAAAGGTTGTACAGTACATATCCGTCCTTCGAGCACTGGGTCGTAAGTTTCTCGCTGCCGGTGACTACGGCCTTGAGTTTTGGAGAACGGTTGTGAAAGCGCGAAAGAACTGCGGGACTGATGTACGAAGTCGTGATGCCGTGGGCCAGGATATAGTCCGCCAATGCCTCGGGGTCCGCCTTGATATTCCCGTCGTACAGATGGATCGTGCCGCCTGCACGCAACATATCATATAGAAAAACAATAGCAATGAAATTGAAGGGGGCGGCCAGACCAAACACCTGCTCTTCAGATGGAGCCGCCAGCCCGAAAGTATGGGGATAGTTGGCATCGAAAGGTTCGAAGGTAAAAAGGATACCCTTCGGAACGCCCGTGCTGCCTGAGGTATAAATAATCAGAGCATCGTCCGAGGATTCCGGCAGAGTTATTTCATCTGTATCCGATACAGTCACATCCTTTACCTTAAGCATGACATCCTCATTGATGAGCAGCACGCTATCGCTATTCTGTTCAATGGCTCTGGTACGCTCCTCCGGGGAGTTCATACCGACAGGCACTGCCGCGCACCCTGACAACCAGACTCCAAGTTCCGCCGCCATGAACTCCATTGAGTCCGGCATTCGGATGCATACGTTCGAATGCGGAGCAACTCCTTTCTGACGAAGATATGCGGCAACCTTTTTAGCCAAAGAAAGCAACTGCCCGTATGTGGTCGATCGCTTGCCGCCCATATCCACGATGGCCGGTTTATCCCCATAACGGGCAGCTGTATCCAAAAGGCTCTTGACAAACAGTGATTTCATACCCTCAAAACTTGAATTCGTACCATCTTCCCTCATTTACATCCTCCTTGTAAAGCAGGGATACACTCTTTTCTCTCAGATTATATAAAGTGGTATAAATAGTGACACTCACCGGTCTGGGGTATTTGTCAAAATATCTGCTTTTCTCCAACTTGACGGTTTCAATGAAATCCGGATCCCGTTTTGCGTCACCACGATAGAGTTCCGTCGATGTGAAATGTCTGCCGGAAGGTGATTCGCACCACAGGTAATCGGTGGCAAAGAAAAATCTGTCCGATATGTCGCGGCTGTATTTTTCAGGCATCGACACCGACTTTAGGATTCGTTTCGTCCCCTCAATCGAATCATCCTCCCTGCCGTAAAGTTCAGACATCTGATCGTACCGTTCATATCCTGATGCATCATCCTGGATGATGCCTTTTGAAAAAAGAAACATACTGAAGTTTGTTGACAGGGTACAGGGTGAAGGGCTGTCGATGTCCCCGGTGACCTGAATTTTCATTTCGTTGTCAATGCATTCGATGACAGCGGATTTCCCGGAATCAGCCAACAGCCATTTCAGCGAGCCTGCATTGCCGCTCGAAGAGAATCTGTCGGGGTCAAACCAGTTGACGGCCTTGACAAGTTCAATTGCCTCATCAACATCGGCGGCATTGTCGAGCACAAGTCTCGTCAACAGCATCGTGTTGTAAGTCTTGTCCGCACTGCGGTTTGTATATGCCGCACTTCTGCCCCATTCGCGCCCGCCCCAGTTTGACTTGTTCTCGGATGCTTCGCCGTTCGGTATCATAAACATTATGACTGAAACCCCTTTCTCGTTGATTCCGTCACCGACCAGTTGAGGCAGAATATGATATGTGTCATCCTTCTCCTGCCGGTCCAGCATATCCGGAAGAGTGGGAATGAAATAGTCCGATACAATCCCTATGGACGAATAGCGGGCGCATTTGCGGCTGAGCCGCATCACAAGCACGGTGTCGAAGCCGGCATACACATCGGCGTTCCGCCCGATGCAATCTCCTTTCCTGATGCCTGAGCACATCGGTCCTGACGGACGGTATCGTTCATTCGTCAACTCTGCTGCTTTGTCGAAATCAAAGTCATCATACTCGACGTAGAACAGGCCGGGACGTATTTGTTTGAACAATTTGTCCATTCGATTTTCAAATTTACGCGTTAGGGTCAATCAGGATTGCGGCGGCCTCCTGCCTCCCGGCGAGCTGGAAATACCCCGGGACGTCCTCACTCACAACCTCAGGGAAGGAAGCAAGGGCGAGAGCAACATACTCTAAATTCTTAGTTTGAACCCTGCCAGAAGGGTGTCGGGACAGAAATGGAACACGGAGGACATCTCCCCCGCCATACAGAATCCGCACTTGCGGCACTGCTGAGTTCCGTAGCCGAGGCAAAGTCCGCGCGAGCCGTCGGGATAAATGAAGTTCGTTACAAAGCATTCCCTGCCGAGTTGCATCGTACCCATCGCATTCTTCTTCATTCTCCTGAGCCCCGAGCGGGAATTCATAATGGGGTAACCCTTGCGCTTGTACTCCAGAACCTTGTCGATGAGTTCGACCTTTTTGTCGTCGGGGAGCATCAGATACTCCGTTCCGGGATAGGGAGTGTGGAAATTGATTGAAATCTGCTCGATTGCATCGCTGCGGCGCGCATACTCCATTGCAGCGTCCAGCGACTCGTAATTGAGCGCATTGACGACCATATTGACGCAGAGATGCTTCTTCCCGCTCTTTCTGATATTTTCCTCCAGACGCTCGAAGGAACCACCGCCGCGAACCCTGTCGTGAAATTCTCCCACGCCGTCCATAGAGACCCAGATTGAATTGGGGTGAATCCAGCTGAAATCCTGCTGGGCGTTGGTGGTTACCGTGACGGAGAAGAAACCCATTTCCATTGCGGCATCTATTATGTCGTTGATGTTTCTCCCCTCCTCCTGCCACAGAGTGGGCTCGCCGCCTTCAAGGTCGACGAACCGTGATCCCGCCTTGTAAGACTCCCGCATATCGGACAGTATGTCGTCGAACTTGCGCTGCCGGTAACCGGCGCTGCCGTAAACCGAGCAATGCTTGCAGCGCAGATTACATTTGTCGGTAATGAAAAGGACAGTCTGAAGGGGCGCCCTGCGGCCGAAAAAGCGGGCGCGCACAAACCACCACCCCAGATAGAAAAGCTTTTTTATCATAAGAACAGAGAGATGACCTTGACCAGAATGACGATTATGCAGAAGAACGTGACTATATTGCGGGCGAGAAGCCAGCGGATGAGGAACCAGTCCATGCCGTACTTTACGTATGAATCCCAGTCACCCATAGGTCCCATCCACCAGCGGGGTTTGTCGTCCTGAGGGATGCCGCGCACGAAGCGGGATGTGGATACTATGAGAAATACCGACATAGGAACCGTTGCCGCGCTGAGAAGATACCAGGGAGTCCAGCCGAAAAACACAATGTTTGCCAGCAGGAAAACGAACGGAAGAATCGCGAGAGCCCCTATTGCCGCAATCTGCGCCCTGTGAGAGCCGAGAAGGTGGGCGAAGGTGTACTTCCCGAGCTGACGGTCGGCCGATGTCTCCATTACGGAATGCACATAAACTATGTTCGTAACCATACATCCTATACCGAGACTGAAAAGGAAGATGTCGGGACGGAACATCTGAGCGGTCATAGCAGCATATACACCCAGCATATTGAGAGGGCCGAACATCAATCCTATTACCAGTTCCCCAAGACCGTGATACCCCAGCTGCAAGGGCTTTCCCGAGTATTCAAGCCCTATTACCAGGCCGGAAACGGCATATATCACGGCAGGGAGCGCCGCGCCGGTTCCACCCCTGGAATACTGGACTGCAACCACGACAAGACCCATAAAACCGGCAAAGCCCAGAAATCCCGCAATTGCCTTGAGCAGGTCTTTTTCCGTCGCCTCGCCGCTCTGGAGATAATGGCACTTCTCCATTCTTGCGCGTACGGAGCCCTGCTCCTTCAGGGTAGAGCGTATCTCATTGTTGGGGATTCCCTTCCTGTAGTCGAAATAGTCGTCGGCAAGGTTCATTCCAAGATGCGCCGCACATATACCGAAGATAACGGGGAACAGCAAAGGCCAATAAAAACTGTCTTCGCCTATTGCAAGAATTATTGCCGTAATGCAGGGGATGACACTTTGAGGAAGCGCTATCTTGCGCGCGTTGTCAAGCCAGAATTTGAGTTTTGCTGCCATTTTTTATAATTTATCCTTACAAAGATAGACAAAAAAAAACGCTACATTTGTGTTGACAAAAAAAATAAGCCTTCACGATGCCGGAAAATCTCCACCTTGTAACCGAACTTGCAATCATTCTCATTGCAGCCGGAGTGTTCACAATACTTTCGAAGGCGGCAAAGCAACCCGCCATTCTCGGTTACATTGTTGCGGGATTTCTGGTAGGGCCTCATCTGGGGCTGTTTCCCCAGTTCAGCGCCGAGGCCATCGACGAATGGTCCGAGATCGGAATCATTTTCCTTATGTTCGGTCTCGGACTTGACTTCAGTTTCAAGAAGCTGCTGAAAATCGGCACCAATGCCCTCATAACGGCGGGAACCACCTGCATAGGGATGTTCATCGTAGGCACCACCCTTGGCAGTCTTCTTGGCTGGAGCACAATGGAAGGCATTTTTCTCGGCGGGCTTATGGGTATGAGTTCCACCACCATCATTATCAAGACCTACGGAGAGATGAACCTGATGGGCAAGCCCTACGCCCCTCAGATTTTCGGAGCTCTCGTTTTCGAAGACCTGATTGCGATTCTGCTTATGGTCCTCCTTTCCGCAATGGCGGTTACGGGCGAATTCGAAGGTAAGGAGATGCTGATGGGCATTCTCAAGCTTGTTTTCTTCCTTATCCTGTGGTTCCTGGTAGGAATTTACCTCATTCCCCTGATTCTGAAGAAAGCCGAGAAATTCCTCAACGACGAGATTCTGATGATTGTAAGCATAGGCCTTTGCTTCACTATGGTCGTGCTTGCCAATCTGGCAGGGTTCAGCTCCGCCCTCGGAGCGTTCGTAATGGGCTCCATCCTTTCCGAAACCGTAGAAGGGAAGCGGATAGAGTCGCTCACCGGCAAAATCAAGGACCTCTTCGGAGCAATCTTTTTTGTATCCGTCGGGATGATGGTGGACCCTGCGGTAATCGCGCAGTACTGGCCCGTAATAATTCTGATAGCCGCCTCGGCGGTAATAGGAATCCTGGTGTTCAGCACCTTCGGCACCCTCCTCTCCGGACAAGGCACCAACAACTCCATCCACACGGGATTCACCCTCGCCCAACTGGGAGAATTCTCGTTCATTCTGGCGGGCGTGGGCTGCAGCCTGGGAGTAATGAGAGGGTTCATCTATCCGGTGATAATCTCTGCATCGGTGGTTACAATAATCGCAACCCCTTTCTTCATAAAACTCGGAGATCCCGTTGCCGACTGGGTCGACAGAAAACTGCCGGCAAGAGTACTGGCATTCCTGAACCCCAAAGCCGACGCCGGCAAGAATTCAAAGGCCGAACAGAACGAGTGGAAAAGCCTTCTCAAACATTATTTCATACGAATTGCCCTCTACTCGGTTATCACCCTGGCGGTAGCAGTGGCCTGCCACACATACCTCTCATCCATTCTCGTCAACCTGTTCGGGAACCTGCCTTCATCTGTAGTCAACTGGATTGACCTGACACTTACACTGGCGCTCATCTCCCCTTTCCTCTTCGGAATGGTTGTAAGCGGCCGTTCGGTGAGAACCTCGGCAGACAAGCTGCTCTCCAGCAATCCGGCGCGCCGATGGCCGCTGCTTGCTCTTATTTGCCTGCGGGCCATCCTTGCCACTTCGTTTGTCGTAACCATTACCGTTAACCATTTCCGCCTTGTATGGTGGGCAGTTCTTATCCTGTACGTTACGGCCGTACTGCTGTTCGTGTTCATTGCAAGAAAATCGGCATCCAGAATAACCAGACTGGAGAATACTTTCCTTATGAACCTGAACTCCAAGGAGGAAAAGGAAAGGAAAGCGGCCCCCGTTTCAACGGAAATCAACAGGAAACTTTCGGACTACGACATTACAATCAGGAGCTTTACCATTTCCCCGGAGTTCAGGTATATAGGCAAGACTCTGCGGGATATGCCTTTCAGGAAAGACAGCGGAATCAACATAATCAAGATACTCAGGGGGTCGAAGTCGATAATCATTCCTGGAGGCGACCAGATCGTTTACCCCGGTGACATCCTTCTGGCAGTAGGAGCAGGGACGCAACTCGACAGGTTCGCCGAGATGATTGCCGAGCTGTCCGACACCCGGCCCTCCGAAGATGAAGAATTCACCGTGGAGCCGCTCACCCTCACCGAAGAGTCCCATCTGTGCGGAAAAATGCTCAGGCAGCTCGATATGAGAAAAAACAGCTGTATGATAGTGAGTATGATCGACAAAGAGGGGCATCACAAAGCAAATCCCTCTCCTGAGCTGGTCCTGACGGCTGGCGACACCGTCTGGATTGCCGGAGAGAGATCTTCTGTAGAATGGTATCTGTCTCAGTAAACTAGAGTTCCTCAGTGAGATACAGGACGCGGCTGCTCCAGTCTGTCTTCATATTGTATTCGACATTGTTGGATGCAGGGATTTCCAACCCGTTCTCCATAAGGAAACGGCCCGTAAAGCATTTGCCTTCGAAGGGCAGCGGAGTAAGGTCTATCCGGTTGAGTTCGTGCACGCGGTAGGTCCTGTCAGGGTCGAGTCCCGCCATAACCGCTCTGGGGAAATGCCGGTCGTAGAAATTTGCAATCTTCCACCAGTAGAACACTGCCTTATCCTTTACCGGAGTAACGTACATCATTGAGGCGTATCCCTGATTGTCATATGGAGAGGTGATCCTGTAAATGTCTCCGAACTGCACCACAGGCCTAACGCTCTTATAGTCGGCAATGACCTTGCGGCAGAAATCCTTCTCGGCATCGGTCATATTTCCGGGCTGTATTTCCATACCGAGACGCCCGCTGCAGGCTACGTCGCAACGGAACTTCAGGGATGTGATTCTGAATACCGTATGGTTAGGCGTTGCGCTTATATGGGATGCCATTGCAATTGCAGGGAAGAAATACGATGTTCCCCATTGCATATAGATACGCTGCAGGGCGTCGGTATTGTCGCTGGTCCAGAATTCGTCGAACCAGGGCAGCACGCCCCAGTTTGCCCGTCCGCCACCGCTTGCGCAGGCCTGGATGGTAATGTCGGGATATTTGGCCCTGATACGGTCACAGGTCTTCTGAAGCCCGTTCCAGTAGGCGATATCCAGCTTGGCCTGGTCGCCCGTGTACTGGCTTCCGTATGAACTCACGTTCATATTTGCGTCCCATTTGATATAGTCGATGCGGGGGTTCTGTGTAAGAAGTCCGTCCACAATGCCGAACACAAAGTCCTGGACCTGGGGATTCGCCATATCCAGTACGAGCTGAGTGCCCCCGCGGCCGTAAACGTTGTCCCTTCCGGGGGCCTTGAGAACCCATTCGGGATGCTTTTCGTAGAGTTCGCTCACGCTGTTGGTCATTTCCGGCTCAATCCATATTCCGAACCGGATTCCGTGAGAGTCGGCCATCTGCACGAGCTTGCCGATTCCCCCCGGCAGTTTGTTGCGGTCGACTTCCCAGTCTCCCAGCGAGCTGCAGTCATCTTTGCGGGGATATTTCACACCGAACCATCCGTCGTCCATAACAAACAGCTCGCCTCCCATAGAAGCGATATCGCCCATCATCTGGTCCATACCGGGTTCATTGATGTCGAAATACACTCCCTCCCAGCTGTTCAGGAGCACTTTGCGCTCGACGTCTCCGTGAGCCAGACGGTATTTGCGGCCCCAACGGTGGAAATTGCGGCTCACCCCGCTCAGGCCCTGGGACGAGTAGCTGTACGCAAGGGCAGGTGTTTTGAAGCTCTCCCCTTTCGAGAGTGCATAGGGGGCGTTGTCGGGACAGATTCCGGCAAAGACGTGATGATAGTCGCTGTCGTTGGTTTGGAAGCGGAGTTCATAATTCCCACCCCACTCCAGCGCAAGCCCTATGACGCGTCCGCTGTTCTCCTTTGCTTTCCCGTCGAGACTCAGCATAGCCTCGGCGTGGGAAGTGTGAGAATTGCGCGTGCCGTCCATATTCTTTACGAGTTTCATTCCGCGGTTGAGAGGTTCCTCGCACACGCGGCCTTCATTCGCCCAGGTTCCGTACAGAGTGGAAACCCAAACGTCACCTACCCGAACGGGAAGATGTCCCGAATAGTATCGGGTAAGAACCGACTGCTTCCTTCCGGTGTTGGTTATCTCCACCCAGGTCTCTATGATATCCTCGTCGCTGTAGCTCTTGAAGAAATTCTTCACCGTTACGGGATACAACGGGTCGGAACTGGTTATTGTGACGATGCTGCCGTTTTCCCAGGTCTCGGTGTGCACGCCGCTTACCCGAAGGTCGAGAGTAAGGTTCCCGTCGGCCTGAATCATACTGATTGCAGGTTCGTCGGCACCCCGAAGGCCGAAGGCAGGATATAGGCTGTTCCAACGGTATCCGGCCTCCTCGAGAGCGGCCGCTTCACCGGCGTCCAGGGCCGAACCGTAATACAGGATTTTGGCTTCCTTCCCGGTTTCGGCGTTCAGGACCATAGAGGAATTGTTCGTATTCAGAACAACCGTGCTTGCCAGCAGGCAGGTAATAAGAATATTCATTGTCAGAGGGTTATTGTTATGTTATGCTTCCCGGGCACATAGGGGATGAACTGTTTTCCACCCTGTCCGGTAATATTTATGGTAAGGTCGTATTCGGCGTCGCGGAACACCCGGTGCACCTTCAGAGTCTTGATTCCGGACGGCAGACAAGGCTCCACAGTAAGCCCGTCATACTCCGGTTTTATTCCCAACAGCCACTGTGTGGCGGCGTACCAGTTCCAGGCGGCCGTACCGGTTAGCCAACTGTTTTTACCCTCTCCAGGCCTTGCAGCGTCTTTGCCTGCCACCATTTGGCAGTAAACATAAGGTTCGGTTCTATGGAGTTTCTGGTCTTTGATGAAGGCGGGGCTTATTTTGCAATAGTGCTGCCAGGCAGAGTCGGCGCGGCCGGCCACCACCTCCCCTATTATTACCCAGGGATTGTTGTGACAGAAGATTCCGGCATTCTCCTTATAACCCTGGGGATACGAGCTTATTTCTCCGTATTCGATGTAATACCGGGTGTAGGCCGGGTTGTTGAGCACAATGCCGTGTTCACAGTCCAGCATAGCCGCAACCGAGTCGAGAGCCTTGTCGCACAGGTCCTTTTCCCTACCTATACCGGCCATCGTGCACCAGCCCTGGCTTTCGATGAATATCTTGCCTTCTTCGTTCTCCCGGGAACCGATTTTTCCTCCGCAATAGTCGTAGGCCCGAAGGAACCACTCCCCGTCCCATCCGTATTTCTCCACGGCCTGCTCCATCTGCCCGACAGCCTTATACACTGCCGAAGCGTCCTTGCCTATCCGTTCGAGCAGACGGGCATAATCCTTTCCGCAGAACACGAACTGTCCGGCAATCATAAGGGATTCGGCCTTGCTGCCTTCGGTACGGTTCTCGGTGGTCTGGAAGGAGTCGTCGGGGTTGTTGCTGAAGCAGTTGAGATTGAGACAATCGTTCCAATCGGCACGGCCTATGAGCGGCAATCCGTGAGGGCCGAGGTTCTTTGCAACGTGCTCGAAGGATATCTGCAGGTGCTCCAGCAGGGTTTTCTCGCTTCCCTGAACGTTGTCGAAGGGAACCGGTTCATCGAGAATACCGAAATCCCCGCTTTCCTTTATGTAAGCAATCGTACCGAAGATAAGCCACAGGGGGTCGTCGCCGAAACCGCCGCCGATGTCGTTGTTGCCTCTCTTGGTAAGAGGCTGGTACTGATGATAGCAGCCGCCGTCGGGGAACTGAGTTGCGGCTATGTCCAGAATCCTCTGCCGCGCGCGCCCGGGAATCTGATGCACAAAGCCAACCAGATCCTGGTTCGAATCCCTGAAGCCCATCCCGCGGCCGATTCCGCTTTCGAAGAAACTGGCGCTGCGGCTCATATTGAAGGTAACCATACACTGGTACTGGTTCCATATATTCAGCATCCGGTCCAGTTCCACTACGCCTGATTCGACGTGGAACTTGTTCAACAGACAATCCCAGTACAGGCAAAGTTCCCGGAACTTGAGTTCCACCTTTTCTGAAGTATCAAGGGCCGAAAGTATCTGGTAGGCGGGCTGCTTGTTGATTATAGCCGAGCAGGAATTGATTTCACGTCCCGTAGGCTCGGCGAATTTGCCGTCCTGCGGATTTTCCACATAGCCCAGGACAAAAACAAAATCCCTCGACTGCCCGGGAGAGAGTTCCACCTCCAGATAATGGGAAGCGACGGGGCTCCACCCGTGGGCTACGGAGTTATGCGGACGGCCTTCTTCCACAACCTGCGGTGCGCCGAATCCGTTATACAGCCCAAGGAACGATTCCCTGTCGGTATCGAATCCCTGGACAGGCGCATTCACCCCGTAAAAGGCATAATGGTCGCGGCGTTCGCGGTATTCGGTCTTATGATATATTACGCTCCCCTCGATTTCGACTTCTCCGGTAGAAAAATTCCGCTGGAAGTTCTCCATATCGGTCTGGGCATTCCAAAGGCACCACTCCAGAAAAGAGAAGACCTTGAGGGATTTGGTTTGCGCGCCGTTGTTTGTAAGAGTGAGCCTGTGAACTTCGCAGCGCATACCTACAGGCACAAAGAAAAGCACCGAAGCCTCGACTCCGTTCTTGCGGCCGGTGATGCGGGAGTACCCCATACCGTGCCGGCATTCATAGCTGTCCAATTCCGTCTTGCAAGGTTTCCAACCGGGATTCCAGACAGTGTTCCCATCCTTTATGTAGAAATATCGACCACCCTCATCCATCGGCACTCCATTGTAGCGATAGCGGGTTATCCGCCGGAATTTGGCATCCTTACAGAAGCAATATCCGCCGGCAGTTCCGGAAACGAGTCCGAAAAAATCTTCGTTTCCCAGGTAGTTGATCCACGGCCAGGGAGTTGCCGGATGGGTAATCACGAATTCCCTGTCCCGGTCATTGAAATGACCATATTCTTTCATCTTGAAAATCTGTTATTTCTTCAACCAATCGCGGGATATCTTTCCCCACTCCTTAATTACGGCCTCGTCCCAGGGACCCTCGCTGGAAGCCTCGGGAGTAAACATACTGCAAGTCTCGTTCTTGTCGGAAATACTCCAGGTAAGGAGGCTCACTCCCCTCTCGGCAGCCCATTCATTCCACTTGTCCCATTCCTCGGGGTCGATAGGGCCGTCTCCCGATGCCTCACAGGCGGCACACTCCGATATGAATACAGGCAGCCCGGCCGACATTGCCGCGTCACTGCGGTCGCGCAGCCACTGCCCGTGAGTAGCGGCATAGAAATGCGTGGTGTACATAAGATTGTCGTAACCTTCGATGGGATTGCGTATCACACAGTCCAGAGCCTGATCCCAGCGCGGGCACCCCATAAGAATGAGAGGGTGGCATCCGCTGCTTTCCTCGATAACGGGAATCAGGGTATTCGCATATTCCTTCAGCTTGAGCCAGTATGCGTCCAGCGACTCCGGAGAAGGCTCGGAGTAGTCGCGACTGTCTTCGAACTCCTGGCTTACCGGCTCGTTGAAGAGTTCGTAAATAACGTTGGGGCATCCGGCATACTTTGTGGCCACGGTGCGGAAAAACTCCAGGGCTTCCTGTGTATGCAGAACGTGTGAATGCCAATCCACAATCACATACACGTTATTCTCGATTGCCGCGTCCACTACGGCATAAAGACAGTTCAGGGCGCTTTGAGGGTCGCTGATATAGCCGCCAAGAGGGCTGAGCTCCGCCAGGTCGTCCGCCCCGATTGCAGCGCGCAGCACCGGACATCCCCAGTCTTTCGAGAATACGCCGACCGCTTCCTTATTGTAAAAACGGGGCCACAGATTGTGCCAGCCGAAACTGAGACCGCGCCATACCACGGGCTGTTCGCATCCCTCCTGATATAGAGCGGTTCCCTGAACCTTCAAGGCAGGAACCGATGTTTGTTTGCTCTGTGCGCAGGACAAGAGCATCGACAATGCCGCAACGGCTAATATGACTGATTTGGATGACATACGCTTATTTTTTTATAGGATAAAGTTTTACAAGTCCGATCATAATGAGGGCTATCACTGCGGGAATGACGGAGAATATCGCCCATATCATCTGCTGCACGGCAGGCAGACAGCCGTCGGCAATGGTAACCACAGCCTGCCCGGCGGCATCGCTTCCGGACGAAAATCCAACGGCTCCGAGAAGCAGGGTAAGCAGCGCGCCCGAAATGGCTGAACCGAATTTCTGAGCCATCGTGCCCGATGAAAATATAAGGCCGGTCGATGACGTTCCGTTCTTTTGCGTAGCGTAGTCGGCTACGTCGGCATACATCGACCAAAGCAGCGGAGAGTAGAACCCGATTCCGACCGAAGTTAGAACAACCGTAAGAATCATCAGCCACATATAGGATGGGTTCATAGGGATAAAGAAGAATGCAACCGAGGTAACCAGGCAGATGAGTGCAGCAAGCGTGAACGCCTTTTTCTTGGATCCCACCAGTTTGGTGAATGCCGGGCTCAGGCCTCCGAATATCATACAGGTAACCTCGCCGAAAGTCATAAACACCGTATAGTTGATAATGAGCTTGTTGATGGTAACGTCTCCGCCCAGGCAGTAGGTGAACATATACCCGGCCACGGCATAACGGAAACCGTTGAAGAAGTTGCTGCAGATTCCAGTGAGGGTAAGATAAACCCAGGGCTTGTTCTTCACAAGGTCGGCAAAGGGCCTGAATGAGAATTTCTCGGCCCTTACGGGTTTCAGGCGTTCCCTGGTCATAAGTCCGCAGGCCAGGGTCATAGCGGCGGCGACCCCTCCGAGGACAGCTCCCAGCACTGCATACTGATGCGCTTCGCTGCCGCCCACCAGTTTCTGCAGATAAGGGAAAGACAGCAGCGTAATGAAACCCATAGCATACGCGCCCACCATACGGAAAGAGGAGAACTTGTTCTTCTCGTTGTCGTCGTCGGTCATAACGCCGAGCAGTGAACCGTAAGGCACATTCACTGCAGTATATACAGCCATCATCAGCAGGTACAGGGTATATGCCCAGATTCGCTTGCCTGCAAGGGATAAATCAGGAGTGAACAGCAGCAGCGCGAACACCAGTCCCAAAGGAACTGCACCGAAGATGAGCCAGGGACGGTAAGTGCCCCAGCGGCTGCGGGTGCGGTCGGCCAGGGCACCCATTATAGGATCGGTAACTACGTCAAAGAGACGGGCCACCAGCATAAGCGTAGCCGTATCCACTACGGTGAGTCCGAAGATATTGGTAAAAAACAGAGGAAAGGCGATGGACATCACCTTCCAGGTTATACCGCCGGCGGCGGCATCCCCAAGCGCGTACGCTATTTTCTCTTTCAGAGTAGGTTTAGCAGGAACCATATTCGGTTATTTTTTAGTGTTCTTGTCGATAAGTCGGTTGATTCTCTCTACGGTAAGGCCGGTCCGCAGTCCGTCCGGTTCGGTATTCAGACAATAGTCCACCAGTCTGTCCACCGTAGATGTAGCCACGTGCATACGGGTATCGCTCGAAGCATAGTAGATAAAAACCTTACCGTCTTCGTCGGCAATCCATCCGCTGGAAAAAAGCACGTTCATAACGTCTCCTACGTACTCTTCCCCTTCGGGGGCCATAAAGAATCCGGAAGGTTCGGCAATCACCTTCGAAGGGTCGTCCAATGCCGTCATATACATATACAGCACGTAGCGCAACCCGCTCGCGCAGCCCCTTACGCCGTGGGCCAGATGCAGCCAGCCCTTATCGGTTTTAATAGGATGAGGGCCTTCGCCGTTCTTGGATTCCTTGACGGTGTGATAATGTCGGAGGTTGATGATTTTCTCTTCCCCAACAACGGCGTGTTCCATAGAATCCACCAGCGCCCAACCTATTCCGCCTCCATTGCCGGCATCTATAAAGCCGTCCTGAGGGCGGGTGTACAAGGCGTACTTCCCATCCACGAATTCGGGATGCAGGCACACGTTGCGCTGCTGCGTACCGGCCTGCAAGTCCGGAAGCCTCTCCCAGTTCACGAGGTCCTTTGTTCTGGCAATGCCACAGGCGGCGGTTGCAGCCGAGAGATTGCCTTCGTCGGAATGGTCTTTTCGCTCCACACAGAACAGGCCGTATATCCACCCGTCCTGGTGCCGGGTAAGCCTCATATCATAAACGTTGGTTGCCGGTTCTCCGTACTCGGGCATAGTTACCGGCCGTGGCCAGAAACGGAAATTGTCCACCCCGTTCGGGCTCTCGGCCACGGCAAAGAAAGATTTCCTGTCCTCGGCCTCGACGCGTACCACCAGAACGTAACTGTCTCCCCACTTGATTGCTCCGCTGTTGAATGCGGCGTGAATGCCTATTCTTTCCATCAGATAAGGATTGGCAGCCTCGTCAAGGTCATACCTCCACTCCAACGGCGCGTGAGCGGCTGTAACAATAGGGTTTTTCCAGCGCTCGAAAACTCCGTTCACATACTCGGGACTGTTCTTGCGGCAAAGAAGTTCTTCCTGCCGACTCCTGAGTTCTTTCACTCTATCTTCAAATGACATTATTTCAACAATTTGATTTTTCCACTATCCACATACTCCCTGAAATCCTGCTCCGAAGGGCCTCCCGGCCACGGGGCATAGAAATGGGTCATTCCCCGGGGCATTTCGTCGGTATTGCGCCACACCAGCAGATAGGATACGGGAATGCCCTCGATTGCCGGAGCAAGCGCTTCGGTCCACCATTTGTCGTAGGTCAAGCCCTCGTAGCCGGTTTCGGTAAGGGCCAGAATCTTGCCGTGCTTCTTTGCGAACCCGTTCAAGCTTTCAAGGCAGTATCTGATTTTCTCGATAAACAGGGGCAAGGCTTCCTCCTGAGGAAGATACGTTGCGCAGTATCCGTCGAGTCCTACTATATCTACATATTCGTCGCCGGGATACCTCTCTTCCCAGACCTCGAAATTCTCGTTCGCGGCTCCGGGCGAGATGGCCCATACCAGCTGGTCGAGTTTTCTTTCCACCGCAAGGTAGTTGTAGGTCATCCTCCAGAGGTCATTGAACTGCTGCGCGGTGCAGATGCCTGTACCCCACCAGAACCAGCCGCCGGTGTGTTCGTGCCAGGGTCTGAAAATCAGGGGAATCGACTGCCCGCGGGAATCTTTCAGGGATTCGATATAGTTTGCGACACGCTCCAGCCAGCCCATAAAGTACTCGTGCTTTTCGCCTCCCGGCAGAATGGACTCCACAACCTTGTCGCTGCTAACGTCCCAGGTATCTCCTCCGGTAAGAGGATTGCGCAGATGCCAGCTCAGGGTTACTATTCCCCCGCGCTCGTAATGCAGCACTGCGGCCTGGTGCATAAGTTCGAAGTCATTGCCGTCGAGATTGAAATCGCTGTCGATCTCGAGCCAGCCCAGATCCAGGCCGAGAATGTACGGATAAGCTCCACCGGTAGCCAGAACGTCGGAACGTTCGAGCGAGTGGTCGTCTTCCTTGGTTACATTCCAGGTATGCCCGTACATAAGGTCATCCTGATGTCCGAAAAGAGGAGTCCCCTGCTGCGAAGCGTTTTCAAGAGTCGCAATCAGAGCTTCCCTGGGGGTGGTACCGCAGCCTGCCATAATGAACAGGAGGGCAGCCATAATGATGGGATTAACGTGGCGCATTGTCATATACTGTATCTAATGTGTAATTCCTGTCAGTATTGTTCATAGCTTTTGTCATTGCCTTTACAGCCTCCTGGGAGTGCCCTATATATTCTCCGGTGCCATGGTCAAGATAGGCGTGATGCTCGGACCCGGCCCCGGCGTTGCCGTTGTCCCACAGGAAGCAGGGAATCCCGTAGCTTTTCGAGCATTTTACGAAATACTCGAGATAGTAAAGGAAATTCTTCCATTCCTTGGAATTGGAAGGGTCGCGCTGGCTGCATCCGAATTCCCCCATATACACCGGAATTCCCTTTGCTATATAATTGGCGTACAACGATTTGAACACATCGCGAACGAGTTTTTCATCCTGCGGGTTGTTGTAATTGTGGCCCCAATATTTCTGGGGCAGCCCCTCTGAGAGCGTATAGTTGTAGGGGTCGTAGCAGTGTACCGCAAGCATCGTCTTTGAGGCGGGGTCTTCGGGCATCCTGAAATAGTTGATGAGATTGGGATTGGCAGCGTAGGTAGGCACTCCCAGCCAACGGGTGGCGTTGTTGCCTCCTGTAGCCCTTACCGCATCCACGAACACCTGATTCCACTCGTTGAGTACGGCGGCCTGCTTGTCGGTATTGGAACTGCCGCCCCATCTGCCGTCGTTGATTTCGTTGAAACTCTCGAAAACAAGGTACTCGCCCTCGTTCTTGAAGGCCAGGGCTACGTTGGTCCAGAAGCCTTTTATCTGAGCCTTTACCTGTTCGTTCACCTTGGGGTCGGCGGTGGCGTCGATTATATTAAGCCAGCGGTGGCCCATAGATTCGTTGCCGTAGTAGTGGTCTTCGTCGTGATGGGTGTTTATTATCACCTGCAGTTTTGCATCGCGGGCCCAGCCTACAACCTCTATGATACGGTTCATCCAGGTTTCGTCTATCTTGTAGTCGGGGGCTTCACCAATGGTTTTGAGCCAGGTAATCGGAATGCGCACGCTGCGGAATCCCGCCGCATAAACCTTGGTGAAGGTCTGTCGGGTACATTTGGGGTTACCCCAGCAGGTTTCGTCGGGCCAGAGGAATTTGTCGCCGGCCCAGCTGCCGTTGTAGAAAGCGTCGAAGTGATTGCCCATATTCCATCCGAGCCCCAGCTTCTCGAGCTGCTTCCAGGCAGCGTTGTCTCCGGGTTCGGGAATGTCGTCATCGGGCAGAGGGGGCAGTATAGTCTCCTTGGTGGTAAAACGCACCGAAGCCGCCTTTGCCGGACTCTGATTCTCCTTGAACCCTACAACCGCACCCGAAGGCACCATTACGGTGTATGTTGTTTCGCCCTTGAGATTGCCCAGAGTAACGGTAAACTGTTTGTTGTAGGCATTCACCTTGTCGACGGTTGCACCTTCGGTCACAGTCACCGAGCCTCCCTGGCATTTGATATTCTGGTCGTAGATGAATATCACGTCGAGCTGATTCTGATATTCGACGTCAGTTGCCCCGTCGGCAGGAACTACAGACACAAGTACAGGGGCCTGAGCCACCTCGGGTTCCTCGACGACTTTGCCCCCGCACGACGCAGAGGCCAGTAACAGCAGGATTGCCTGCAAATTCCAGAAAATCTGTCTCATATCGCTCTGTTTCTATTTTAGAGATGGCATATTCTCTCTGGCAATGGTGTTCTTGCCGCTCATCACCTGTTTCCAATATGCATCGGTATTGAACTTATAATCCTTTGTACCGCTGGCCCATACCAGGAACCAGCTCCACTTGTTGCCCGCCTCGAAACATTTCGACGGGTCGGGAATATTGCCGCACTCGCTTATGGTTACGAGCTTGCGGCCCTTGGCAAGGTTCACGCAGGCCTGGTACTGCCGGTCTTTGGCATCGGTGTTGTCTTCATAGATGTCAACGCCAATAATATCTACATATTCGTCGCCGGGATACCAGTCGTCCCACTCGTCCTCGGCTCCCCGTGTTGCGTCAAGAGTCCACACCCAGATGAGGTTGTCGAGCCCGTATTTCTTTTCGAAGGTGTCGCGCATAAGGCGGTACAACTGCTTGCAGGGCTCGGCCCCACCGCGTCCCCACCAGAACCAGGCATTGTTCTTTTTGCCGTAGAGATTATAGTTGCCGGCCGCCTCGTGCAGAGGACGCCAGATTACCGGCACGCCGGCATCCCGGAGTATTTTAAGGTATCCGGCGACCTTCTCCATATCCTTCATTATGAAGTCGTGCTGCCAGGTGCCTTCCTTAAGGGCTTCCGTGATGCTGAACGAAGTCTTGTCGCTGTAGAAGGCGTATCCGTCGAAATTGTAGTTGTCGAGGCCGTTGTCCCAGTCGGCTTTTGAATTCGGCACGTTCCAGTGCCACATATAACCCACCAGACCGCCGGCATTCCAATGTTCTATGGGAGCCGACATATCTGAATAATTTACAACCCAGCTCCAACTCTCGGGGGTTGGAGAATACTGCAGGAATATGAAATCATAACCCGCAAGTGCCGGATGCTTACCGGTCTTCGAAGCAATGAGATTCACGTGCTCATTGTTGTTGGCGGTGCCTTCGCTCTGCACGCCGGAGAGTATCTTTTTTCCGCTCTGCTCCAGAAGGAAGCGGTAAACGTTCTGTGCCTGCTGCGAGGCATTCCTGTTTGAAAGTTCTTGCACAGGTTTAAGTTCGTAGTCGGTCTTAGGCTCTATGTATTTCATAGAGAAAGTCATAGAGGCGCCTGAGGCGGCCTTCTGGTTCTCTTTGTATCCCTCTACAATTCCGTCCGGAACTGAAATCCGGTACTGTTGTCCGCTCTTGAGTCCGGCAGCCTCGACGGTAAGGACAGCATTGAAGGCATTCACCTTCCCAATGACAGCCCCATTGTCTATTGTTATCTGCTTGGATGCGTCGGATTTGCATTTTATGTTCTGGTCGTAGGTGAACTTTACGGCAAGTTTCTCCCCTTCCAGATCGATTGCGCCGTCGGCCGGATCGGTACTCAGCAACACCGGTGCAGGAGCCTGTACCGGCTTCTGCGCTTCGGGTTCAGTACAGCCTGCAATCCACAGGAGGGCTGCAAATGCGAACGATGCGGCAAGGGCTTTTTTCATTTCAAAAAAAAAAGAGGCGGCGACACGGCTGCCGCCGCCTCTTAAGAACAAATATTAAAGCAATGTTATCTTGGTAATCTTCACATTGTCTCCGTTAGCCAAGAAAGTACCGCCCCACCACTGCTGTGTGAATGCGGCATCGAGCATCGCCTGAGTAAGGGTGAGATTGATGCAACCGCCGTTGGCAGCAAGATCATATTCGGTGAACTTGCCACCCTCGGTGTCGTTGCCTACAGAGCAGACACTCAGATACGTAGGGCCCCAATGGCCTTCCACAATCTCTACTTTCCATGCATCTTCAAGAGGTGTAACGTAGAATTTCACAACCTGTCCGGCCTTTGCTCCGGCAGCGGCAAGTTCAAGTCCCGTATCACTGAGCAGATATGGCTGATTTCCCCAGTCATCGGCAACAGCCTCACCTTCCCAAAGAGTCACCTCCTGTGAAATCTCGGAAACCAGCTGAATCTTAGTAACCGTGAAGAATGCACCGCACAGTACGAGACCGCCGTTATTTACCAGTTCGTTGAGGTCGGCATCGGTGAGAGTGATTGACAGATATCCGTCGGCAGAAACAGGCACATTGCCGTCGCCGTCAGAGCCGGGAAGAGTCTTCCAGGTAGGAAGAGCGCTCCAGCTGCCGTTTCCTCCACGAATCTGGTGGTAATCTCCCGCAGGATTCAGCAGGTAGTGAACAATAAGCTCAGTGCCGGCTGAAACCGTGCTCCAGTCATATCCGCCCCAGGCAAGAGCCTGCATTCCGGTATCCCATCCGCCTATTGTGAATTCGCCTTCCCAGATATTCTTGATATCCTGTTCGAGCAGAACCTCGATGGGGTCGGCCTGAACCTCGATATCTCCGTCGAAGAGCTGGAACTTGAGTTCATAAGAACCCACCTTGCACCAAGGCATAAGGAAGCGGATTTCCTCGGGAGTACGAAGAGCGTACTTGGTAACCTTTGTATCGCCAATGAAAATGGATTCAACAAGGTCGAGACTCTCACCCTTGAGAACAACTTCCTGGCCGATGTGCTGGCCTGCCGGACGTGAAGTCAGGATAACCTTGCTGTGATAGTTCATCTTCACCTCCTGCTCGGATTCGATAACCTCTCCGTTATCGAGAGACAGAATCACCTTGCCACCAACAGAGGTAACTGCAGTCTTAAGGGTAAGGCTTGTCTCGGTCTTTGCAGCGATTTCAACGTCCTTTGCACCTATCTTTGCGCCGGTGATAAGGTCGAGGTCGGTACCCTCGACAACGATAGGCTCGTCACCTGCATAAACTTCCAGAGGAGAAACCCCGGTGATTGCAGGATGTACGATAGCGTAGTCCACCTCCACGAATTCTCCATTCGGGTGGAACAGCCTCGCAGCGCCTTCGGTAGCTTTCGAAGATACGGAAATGACAATTTTTCCATCCTCAACACTGAATGCGGCATCGCTTGCTCCGGCAAGGTCGACCTTGGATACAACGTCGAGGTCGGTACCCGAAATCTCGAGTACACCGCCAGCCTTCGGGGTATTGAGCACCTCGAGTTCAGCGGGCATTACACATACAAGGTCGCAGATTTCGAATTGGTCACCCGCATAGGAAACGGCGTTCACTATGCCGTTGGTTGCGGTTCCGGGAACAGTAACGGTGATTTTTCCGTCGCTCACAATCATATCTTCCACAGCCTCGGTTTCGTTCAACCTGGTGAATTCAACGCTCTTGAACATTTCCAGGTGAAGTCCGGTGAATGAAATTTCATCTCCCGGTCTCAGAATCCTCTTGGCGAGTTTCATTACAGACGGTTTGCCAATGGTGAGTTCCTTTTCTGAATACAGAAGGTTCTCGACTTCGGCGCCGTCGGAAAGTATGATTTTTCCAGTTACAGCCGTAGCGGGAATGACGACCTTGGCCTCGTGACGGGTCGCGCCCTCCATAACGGATACTGATTCACCTCCTTCGAACACAACGCTCTGAACAAGGTTCATATAATCGCCCCTCAGGGTTACGACATCTCCGGGATAAGCCGGTTCGGTTACTTCGAAGCTTTCAAATACAATGGGCTCAGTGTATGTGAGCTCACTCTTTGTCTTGTAAACGGCACCGTCTTTTGCCTTGAGGCTTACGATTCCCACTTCAGGTCCCTCGACAGGAAGAGTTACGCGAATCTCGCTCGCCTTGCCGGAATTCACAACCTCGATGGAAGTAATGGGGGCAACCCCCGGAACGTTTACTTCCACAATTTCCTGAAGGTTGGATCCGAAGAAGCGAAGCTGACCGCCACGCATCACGGGATTCGGGCCATAAGAAGCAAGAGTGACAGCGTCGTCGGCATACTGGGCCGTGCTCAGTGCCACCTTCTGACAGCCTGTGATTCCAAGAATCAAAAGGGCTGCAAAAGCAATTGCTGATATTTTGATAATATTTTTCATCTTGTCCTATTTTACGTTATTTTGCCGGAACGGCACGAATGTTATCAACATATACAATAGGGCTGCAAGGGCTGCCTTCGCTTGAACCGCCGCCGGCAAAGAAAAATTCGAGGTTAGCGAATGATTCCTTCGATAGCTTTCCGGTAGCCGCGCTGCCATCCCAGTATGAAGTGAAGTTTGCGATAGGAACGGAAACGGTCATCCATTCACCACCGGTGTGGGTAATGCCGTCTGCCCAAGGTCTCCAGAAGTAACGGGGAAGGGAAATGCTTGCATCATTGAAGTAGGTGTTGTTGCAACCTGCAAGAGTATTGCCGTAGATATCCTTCACACCGGCATTGCCGTTGGAAACCAGAGTCACGTCGGAGAAGATGATCTGCATAGGGCATCCTGTCCAGGGATTGCTCTCAGGTATCTTTACTTCGAACTTGAGGACCATACTGCCGTAATTGGTGAAGTCCACGATGTCGTTCAGACGTCTTCCGTCCCAGGTACCGTAGGTCTCGGGATCCTGCCAGTTTCCTGCCCAGTACTCGAAGTGACAGGTACCGTCGTGCCAGTCGCCGCCGTCGGCGGTGAAGGTCTCGCCGCTGGCATCCATCATCATACAGGCAGAACCGCCTACGCCTTCTCCTTCAACAACGGGAACTGCATGCCAGCCCTTGTTGGCGGTATAGAGGCCGTTGGTTCCGTCGAAGTCGAAGAGCAATCCGCGGTTATCCCTGAATATGAATTCAGATGCTCCGGTTCCGGAAGCGGTGGTAACTTTAATCTTACCCATCTGAGCTCCCGAAGGAACCTTTACCTTAACCGAAGTAAGGGTAATGTCGGCATCGGCAACAGCGCCGGCGTCGGCATTGGGGAATTCGATTTTAAGAGGAGAATCGGCTTTCTGATAGAAGTAATTGCCGTAGATGGTAACTTCCTGTCCGTCCTCGGCATATTCGAAACTTATGCTCTGCACACGGGGTGCGGGAGGAAGCACGCGGAAAGAATACTCGACGGTCTTCTTGCCTGCCGTATTGAGGTAAATCTTGTCGGTCTCCTCGACAGGCATTGTCTTGGGAACCTGAACAATAAGGGTATTGTCGGTAATGTAGCTGGTATTGAGGATAGCCTGCTGGTCGTTGAACCATACGTCGTGAACGCTGCGCAGGTTTTCACCCATAATGCACACAACCTCTTCCATAAAGGCCTGCTCAATGTGGGTATCCGAATCGGCATAGCGTACACCGATTATGGTCGGAACCCCGTCAGTTGAATGGAAACGGTCGGGATAATCCGTTTTTTCGCAAGAGCTGAGACCTGTGGCAATGATTGCAGCCATTACAAGGAGGCTGATTGTCTTTAAAGATTTCATTTCTTACTGATATTAAAAGTTATACTTGTATTCTTCGCGCACGTCAACGGTTTCTGCAGGTGCGTCTGAAGCAACCTTGCCGTTGAATACCACATCCTCCGTAGGGAAAGGAAGGGTGAAGCTTGAAATGGTTACGTTAGGACTGTCCTCATCGCCGATGTGTCCCTTTTCAGGATGAGCTTCGTCGATGAGAGGCTTGTTGCCGTTTCCGTAGAAGAGGTCGTTGGGGTTGTATTCGAATGTGGTCATTCCCGACTCCCAGTACTTCTTGTAAACGTCACCCAGAGCATTGTAGGTAGAGCGTCTCTGTGCCTTGATTTCGGCAATCACCTTGTCGGCCTGGAAATATGAACGGCGAACCAGGTCGTACCAGTAATCGCCCTCACCTGCAAGTTCCAGACGGCGTTCCTTCCAAATCTGCTCGCGTGTAACGGTTGAAACCGCGTACTTGCTGTTGAAGTCGGCCTCTGAGAGTTCACCGCTGAACACACCGTAAGCGCGCTTGCGGATGGTATTCACTGCAGCGGCAGCAGCGGCATTGTCGCTCTCGCACACAGCCTCGGCATAAATCAGATACACGTCACCCATCCTAAGGATGTGGGTAGGAAGCTGATAAGCCATTCTGTCGGCAGGAAGACCGGTTCCGGCAACGTGGTCGGCATTGTCTCCGAAAAGATGCTTTACATTGTTTGTACCTGTGTTGCACTCCATCTGGCCGGGACCTCCGTCGGCATAGGCCTTCTCCTCTCCTTCACCGGGAGTGGTTGCGAACAGTCCGGCAATGTAGTTGAAGCCTGTACGTCCGTAGATGGGATCAACGCGGTCGGTCCAGAAATACTCGTAGTGGTCGCCGGGCATCATCATAGTACACTGACGGCGCTTGT
This sequence comes from Candidatus Cryptobacteroides sp., assembly GCA_045599225.1. GTDB lineage: Bacteria > Bacteroidota > Bacteroidia > Bacteroidales > UBA932 > Cryptobacteroides. Next base: position 134,258 of record JAZRVN010000005.1, on the reverse strand, counting down.
CCAGTTCGATATTGTTACCCTTGCTGTCCACACGCTTTGAAGGGTCGTCCAGAACGCAGGCTCCGAATGCGTCGGCAAGGTCCACTGAAGGGCCGCCCCATCCGCCCCAGAGGTCACCCTGCTCGCTGAATCCTTCGAACATAAGGTCACTCTGAAGAGTGTTCTGACGGGTCCACTGACCGCCGTTGACAGTCCACTGCCAGCTGATGAGGGGTTCACCGGTGGCGTTGAAAGTCTTGGGGTCGAGACGGAAAATGTCGCTGTACTTCGGACAGAGAGTACGCCCGGAGTTGTCGATCACGTCTTTTGCATACTGCGCAGCCTTAGCGAGGTCATCGCCGTTGAGGGATCCGCCCAGACCTGCCCTCGTGAGGTATGTCTTTGCCAGAAGAGCCTCTGCCGCATAATAGTCGATACGGTTGTACTGACCGATGTATGCATTCTTGGGGAGCAGTTCCATTGCCTTCTCGAGAGTCATTATGATGTACTCATAGATACACTCTCTGGTAAGCTTCGGAACAGAATTGTATTCTCCGGCCAGCAGGGCTGCATTGTCGTGAACAACGGGAACCTCGCCGAAAGAACGTACCAGGAAGAAATATGCCAGAGCCTTGAGGGTAAGAGCCTCGCCGATGGCCTGATTCTTCACTTTCTGGGAAGCGGTGCCGCCCTGTGTTTCAAGTATGTTCTTGATAACGGTATTTGCGTGGCCGTTGACTGCCCACAGAGAATAGGACATATTCATAAGGTCGGTGTCGGTACCGTTGGCCGTAAGGGAAAGATAAGGGGAACCGCCCCAATACATATTGCCGGACATTACTTCTCCGACTTTGATGAAGCCGCGCTGGAAATCGTACCAGGGGGAATTGTAGATATAGTTGACGCCCTGAAGAACCTGCTCGTCAGTCTGATAGAAACCTGAGGTGGTGTAGTTGTCTTCCGTAGGACGGTTCAGGAATTTCTGGCAGGAAACTGAGGCAAGCAGAGCACCTGCGATTACAATACCTTTGATTATATTTTTCATATTGTAGTCCTCCATCTTTTAGAATGTGAAATTAAGTCCGCAGGAGTAGGTGGTAGGAGAAGGATAACGTCCGTTGTCCACACCGTAGGTAAGACCGGAAGAATCCTGTGTAGAAGCGCCGACTTCGGGGTCATATCCGGTATACTTGGTGAAAGTATAGAGATTCTGGATATTTACATAGACCCTGATATTGTCGAACTTAATCTTCTGGAGCCACTTCTTGGGAAGGTTGTATCCGAGACTGATGTTCTTGATTCTCAGGTATGAACCGTCCTCGATATAACGGCTGCTCATTCTGTCGTTGTCGTTGGGGTCATTGAGGGTGGGACGCGGAGTCTTCGTACCCGGGTTGGTGACTCTTACGTTTGAAGGATCATCGTACCAGTTGTAGATGGTCTTGCCTTCATAAACGGCAGGATAAGCCTTGTTGGGATCGATGGGGGCAAGGCGGGCGTGGTCGGCAACGCAGTTGTGCTGGTTGGTCCAGGCGCTGCTCATATGCACGAGGCCGTTGTAGCCCTGGGCAAGCAGGTTATAGTTCATAACCTTGTTGCCGTATGAACCGTTGAGGAAAATTCCCAGGTCGAAGTCCTTGAAGCGGAAAGTATTCTGCCAACCGAAAGTGAACACAGGCAGAGGTGAACCTATGTTGGTACGGTCTTTCTCGTTTATTACACCGTCTTTGTTGACATCCTTGAACTTGATGTCACCGATCCACACTGTGGTGTTGCGGTCGAAGACTCCGTCGGCGGGATATTTCTCGGCGCGGGGTGAGTTCTGAATGTCGGCGAGGTCGGCATATACGCCTTCGACTTCATATCCGTAGAATCCGTAGAGAGACTCGCCTATCCTGGTGGTGGAAACAACGTCGCTCCACTGCCCGTAACCTACGAGAGCCGCATTTTCGGTTCCGTCGAGGGCGAGCAGCTTGTTCTCATTGAATGAAATCTGGAAATTGGTATCCCAGCTGAAGTTTTCGGTAGAAACCGGATGGAAGTCGAGGGTGAGCTCGATACCGCGGTTCCTGATGGTACCGAAGTTACCCTTGGGAGCTGACAGCACTGAAGAACCGTTACCCTGTGTACCCATATATGAAGGGAGCTGCATACCCATAAGCATATCGCTCGACTTCTTCTGGTAAAGGTCGATGGTAACGTTGTACTTGTCGTCCAGGAATCCGAGGTCGATACCGAGGTTCCACTGTTCCTGCTTCTCCCAATGTATTGCGGTATTGGGGATGTTTGCGGGACGGAAACCGGAGCCGAGTGCAGAAGGCATTGAGCTGATGGCTGCGCCCCAGGCGAATCCTCCTATGTTGCTGTTACCTGTCTGACCCCAGCCGAGGCGGAGTTTACCGTTGCTCAGTACACCCTTTGCATCTTCCATAAACTTCTCGTTGGTGAAACGCCAGCTGCCGGCTACGGAATGGAAGCCTGCCCAGCGGTTTTCGGGGCCGAAGTTTGAAGAACCGTCATAACGGAAGGTATAGGTAAGGAGGTATCTGTTGTCGTAGTTGTAGGTCCAACGGGTGAAGAAAGATGCCATTGCAGAAGAGCCGAAGCCGTGTCCTATTGAATAGGATGTGGGATCACCCAGGGAAACGTTGTGGATTTCGTCTGAAGAGAGTCCGGTACTTGAGCCGCTGAGGTAGTTCCATTTGCTTTCCCACGCCTCCTGGCCAATCATTCCGCTGAAGCTGTGCTTGCCGAACGTATTGCTGTAGGTGAGGTAGTTCTTGATTTGCCAGAACATACCGGCATTCTTCTGATAGCTCATAGAGTTGTTGTCCTGCTTGTATGCTCCGAGAGAGATCTTCGGGCGATAGCGCTCCGCATCGGAGAAGTTCATATCGAAGCCCAGCTCGGTACGGAATACCAGATGCTCTATGGGGGTAATGTCGGCAAAGATGTTGCCTGTCATTTTCTGACGCTTGAGAATATTGTCATTCATCATTGCCATAGCGACAGGGTTCTTGGTGCTTCCCTGACCCTCACGGATTACTGTTGACCAGTTGCCGTCGATGTCGTAAACGGGGATGTCGGGCAGAGTGCTCAGAGAGTAGAAGATGATACCTTCGCCACCGTCGGCCAGCTTAAGGTTGTCGGTTGTGTTCGCATAGGATACGTTGAGTCCGAGCTTGAGCCATTTCTTGAGCTGTGCGTCCACATTGGCGCGCACGCTGAAACGGTTGAACTGAGAACCGATAATTGTACCCTGCTGGTCCATATAAGATCCTGAGATGTAGTACTGAACCTTGTCGGAACCACCCTGGGCGCTGATTTGATGAGAGTGCTGAAGAGCTGTGCGGAAAACCTCGTCCTGCCAGTTGGTACCTACTCCGAGGAGTGAAGGGTCGGCATAGAAAGAGGAAGGATTTCCGATTTCACCGATTTCCACCATATCGTTGTAGAACTGTGCGAACTGGCGCAGGTTCATCATATCCAGACGCTTGGTCTGCTGGCTTACGGCAAACATTCCCTCGTAAGAGAACTTGGCCTCTCCGGCCTTACCGTGCTTGGTTGTGATGAGAACCACACCGTTTGCACCCTGTGCACCGTAAATCGCAGTTGCCGATGCATCCTTGAGGATTTCCATAGATACGATATCGGAAGGGTTGATGGTGGACAGCGGGGAGATGGTGGAAACCTTACCGTTTCCGAGAGCATCGCCCAGACCGAAGTCTGCACCTGAGTTTCCACCGCCCTGGACAATCACACCGTCAATCACATACAGAGGTTCTGCATTGGCGTTGATGGTAGCCTGTCCGCGGATACGGATAGAAGATGATGAACCCGGAGCTCCGGAAGTCTGTACGGATGACACACCCGCGGCACGACCCTGAAACGCCTGATCCAGCGAAGTGATGATAGAGCCCTTCAAATCCTCCTCCTTCATTGATACGGAAGAACCTGAAAGGTCACTTTTTTTCATTGTACCGTAACCTACGACAACAACTTCGTCCAGAAGCTGCGTGTCTTCGGAAAGGGTAACATTGTAGGTGCTTTGTCCGCTCACGACGGTAACGACAGCACTGGTGTAGCCGATACAGGACAGGGTAAGCGTCTTTCCGCTCGCAACGGAAATGGAATACTTGCCATCGAGATCGGTAACAACTCCATTCGTGGTGCCTGTCTCGACAACTGAGCAACCGATTACCGGTTCGCCTTTGTCGTCAACAACCGTACCGCTCACCGTCGCCTTCTGAGCGAAGAGCGAGAAGCACGCAAAGAGCAGGGCCACACAAGAAAAAAGTTTTCTTTTCATGTCACTGATTTTTGGTTAATAATTTTGGTTTGAACAATTAAGAATAAATATGTTGTTTTTATTGTTGTTTGGCGAACCATTCGTTCCTGCGGCTGCTCCATTCCTTTTCACGCCACATAGCGTGGCCGCAAGTGGGAACACAGAAATATTGTTTGGGCGCCTTTATCACATTGTACTGGGCAAAATTGGTATGCGGCGGGCAGGTGGGGTCCTGCAGCCCGAAAGCCATAAATACCGGACATTGGATGCGGTCGGCAAAGTTCTTGACGTCGAAATAGCTGAGCACTTCGAAAAGCCGGGTCCGGTCTATTCCCTGTTTGTCGGCGGCAGCGAAAACTTCCCACATAGGCCACCACACTATCTGCGAATAGTGCTTGAAGTCCCCGAGGAACGGCACAGCAGGGGCGGCGGCAGCGATTCTGCCATCCAGCGCGGCGCTGATCATAGTGAATGCGCCTCCCTGACTCTCGCCGCGTGCAAAAATGTGCGCAGTATCGGCCTTTTCAAGGGATGCAACAAAATCGACGGCCCTTACAACGTCGCAGAATGCGCCGCGATAGTAGTAGTTCTCTTTCGATTCCAGCCCGCGGTCGATCCAATCCCGGATCTCGTCCCTGAATATGCCCTGACCGCGCACGCTCACCAGGAATTCTATGGCCTGAGGGTTGGCCGAAGGATCATACCAGTAAGGGTCGGCGCCGTAGCCCATATAGTCGATATAAACCGGGTATTTGCCTTCCTTGACCGGCTCGCACAGGTAACCGCCCATCTTCGCGCCGCCGTAGGAGGTGATTTCCACACGGTAAGCGTTCCGGAGGCTGTCGCTGTGCTCGGGAGAAAATTCCTTCGTGACCTGCATCGGCACCGCCGAAAGTTCCTTCAGGGTAGCGGCCCAGAATTCGTCGAAATCCTCCCGCTTGTCCTGCGGGGAAACTATTTTTTCGGGCTCGATGCCTATGTTGAAGGGTGCATACCCTCCGGAACGCTCGTCCGATACCCACGAAAGATTCACCTGATAGAATCCGGGATCCACCTCGTCCAAGGGGAAATCCACTGTCCCCCACTCCCCATCCGGGGCGGCGGTGCTGAGCAGAACCGTATCCCTTCTCTCCGACATAAGGCTGAGGTCGCTCACCAGCGCCAGTTTCACCGCTACGGGTTGGGCTGAAGGATTGCTTACCTCCACCGAAAGGCGGCGGGGGTCGTTGCCGGTAAACAGGTAACCCGATGAGAATTCGTAGCGCAGACGGGGCATTTCCGACAGCTTGAGGGCTGCATCGGTTATGACCGCAACGGTACTGCTGTCGGAGACAAACACTGAATTGAGGCCCTGGGCTTCCTGCCAGGGGTCGCCGCAATAATCATCGCCTTCCTGCCAGCGCTCGTGGGAGGGCTGCGCAAATCCGCCCCATCCCCAGAAATTGCATCCGGCAAGGTTTCCTCCATTCCCGGCCGACTCCACTATGCGGGAGAAAACGTAGGCATAGATGCGGTCCCTTCCCGTTGTAGGGCAACTGCGGTCGAAGCCGAAGCCGTCTCTGGGATAGCCGAATTCCTCAATAACCACAGGCTTTCCGAGACGGACGGCAACTTCGAGATGGGAGTCGATGTAATCGCCCACCTTATCAAGGGCTCCGTCCAAACCGTCGTTCACGGAATCTTCCCTGACCCAACTCCAGTTATAGGGCCAGATATGGATGGTAATGTAGTCGATATCGTCGCAGGCATTGATGCTTTCGTACAGGCTCATATCCTCTTCGCATCCCTTCTGCCCCTCATTTCCGGTGCTGACCATATGCACGGGGTCCAGAGACTTTATTAGAGCGGCCGTATTGCGGATATACCCGATGAAAGCGCTGCGCACTTCGGGCAAGTCGCTGAAACACCTGGGTTCGTTGCAGATCTGCCAGCTGAATATGGCCGGATGGTCTTTCAAGGCCGACACTGTTTTTCTGATGTATTCGTGATTCAGGGAAATGGCCTTTTCGTTCGCGCAGAATGCAGCCATTGCCTGCATATATGGCCAATACCCGTCTTCAGCGGGTCTGGGCTGCTTTCCCGCACCGGCCTTTTCAAGATAGTCGGCAAAGCCGTACGACCATTCCCACGCATTGTTGAGAAACAGCACGGCGCACATTCCCCTTTCCTGCATACGGTCCAGGGCATATCTGAGTCCATCGACCGACTCGCCCTCGGTTGCAAGCACCCTCAGGTTGGTTACGCCCATTGCCTTGAGCGTATCGAGTTCCCGCTCGAGCCTGGCTCTTCCGGCTGCATCGGCGGCAAGCCGGCCGGCATACCAGAGATTTGTGCCTATGAAATATTCCGACTTCCCCTCTTTGAGGATATTCCCGTCTTCGGCCGTCCATAAGGACTTTGAGGAGGAGCAGTCACAAGCCGTGACAGCAATTGTTAAAATGCAGATAGCCAGCGAAATAGCGCTGTGGGTAAACGTGTTCTTAAAATGTGGCATATGCGCGCGTTGCAATTCAACGCAAGATAGCGCATATTGCTTTATCAAATAAATATTATATTATCATATTTGCATACATTTTTAACACACATCATACTATCACGCTGTGTTTTTTGTAAATCTGCCGGAACTCACGGGGTGTGATTCCCTTGCTTTTCTTAAAGAAACGGTTGAAATTGGAGACGTTGTTGAATCCGGAGGAATAACAGATTTCTGCGATGGTCTTGGTAGTGTTAACCAAATCCCGGGCCGCGGTTCCAAGCCGGATTTCCAATATGTACGAAGTGAGGGTTTTTCCGGTTCTGGTCTTGAAGAAACGGCTGAACGAACTGGGACTCATTCCGGCTACGGCGGATATTTCTCCAAGCGTGAGTTCCCTGTCGCAATTGGCCGTCACGTATTCCTTAACCTTTTGGATACGACGGCTTTCGCTGTTTTTGTCGATATGCGCGAAAGTGTTGCTGGACAATACTTTGCAATCGCTCTGCGAAAGCGTATAAAGCAGGTTGAGCATAAGCATCAACTGATTGAAACTGTCTTTGCTGGCGGCCAGGTTATCCAGATAGACGAACGCTCTGAGGATTACGTCGGGCTTGAAAGATATTCCGTTCCTGGCCTTTTTAAGCATCGTGTTTATGGAGGCGAACTGATTTCTGGACAGGAGCTCCTGAGGCAGAAGGGACTTGTCGAACTGAATGGTAATCTCCCTTATGTCCGAGCTTTTGCACTGCCCCTGGTTCCAAACGTGTTCAAGGTCCTCGGAGCCTATGATTGCCAGATCCAGGTCCCCGATTGTCTCTATGCTGTCCCCCACTACCCGCTGAGCCCCTGCGGCCCCCTGTACAAAATTGATTTCCAGCTCTTTATGGCGGTGTATCGGATAATTGAACTCGCTTTTCCTACGATCCACGATGTAAAAGCAGTCACTCGCCGACAAAGGCGGTATTTCATATAAGATATCTTCCATACTGCCTGCAAATATGGACATAAAAATTAAATTATTGATATTTTTTTAACATTTTCTGCATCTTTTTTTACTGCTTGTTGCAATATATCAGGCGTATAAGTAATTTTGGTCTGTATGGACACACTTAAAGAAGAACTTTCAAGGGAGCTTCGGGAGAATATCCTCCCGTTCTGGATGGACAGGATGCCCGATTCGGCAGGTGGCTTCCTGGGCCGTATAGACGGCAGGGGAACGGTTTGCGCCGATGCCGAAAAGGGAGCTGTCCTGAACGCGCGAATACTGTGGACTTTCTCAAGCGCCGCTCGCATTCTAAAGGACCGCAGGTATCTGGAAACCGCACACAAGGCCTACCGCTACATATCGGCCCGTTTCATAGACCCTGAATACGGCGGAGTTTACTGGAGCCTTAATGCCGACGGAACGCCCAGAGATACCAGGAAACAGTTCTACGCGATAGCTTTCACAATATATGCCCTGGCCGAATATTACAGGGCCTGTCCGAACCCTGATGCCCTGGACCTGGCAGTGAAACTGTTCCTGTGCATCGAGGAGCATAGTCTCGACAAAGACCGCGAAGGCTATCTCGAAGCCTGCACACGCGAGTGGGGCGCCATAGAAGATATGCGCCTGAGCGACAAGGACCAGAACGAAGCCAGGACTATGAACACCCATCTGCACATTCTGGAGGCTTATACCGGCTTGTACAGAGTGTGGAAAGACGAATCGGCGGAACGCGCGCTAAGAACAGTCATCGAAATTTTCCTGAACCGAATTGTATGCCCGGACGGGCATCTGGGCCTGTTCTTCGACGAAAGCTGGAAGAGTGCATCGACTATGGTTTCATACGGACACGACATCGAGGCTTCGTGGCTGCTGTGCGAGGCAGCCGACGTTCTGGGTGACGCAGAACTGAGCGCCCGCGTAAGAGACGTCTCGGCCCTGATTGCCGACGCCGCAATGGAGGGATTCACCCCGGAGGGAGGACTGGAATACGAATTCGACCCCGCGAGCGGAACGCGTCACGATTCCAGGGACTGGTGGGTGCAGGCCGAATGTGTGGTCGGTTGCATAAACCGGTTCCTTCTCACTTCCGACCCCGTTTGGAAGGAAAGGGCCCGGGCTCAGTGGGAATTCATCCGAAGACATATAATCTGTCCCGACGGAGAATGGTATTGGAGTGCTCTGCCATCGGCCGGAGGCTTTGTTCCCAATACTGAAGACGATCGGGCAGGTTTATGGAAGTGCCCCTATCACAACGGACGGATGTGTATGGAAATTATGGAGAGACTTTGACTAAAGTACGGTAGCGGCAAGCAGTTCGCTGTGCGGCTGGAGCGGATTCAGGACATATTCCCGGCATTCTGCAGGAACGAGCAGGGTATCTCCAACGCCGAGACGCCATTCCGTATGGTCCGGCGACATATGCAGCAATACTTCTCCCTTTATACAACTGTAAACGACAAAGCGGTCGGGGCTGTCCTTTCCTGCTGCCGTGCTTCCGTTCAGGGTGATGCGTCTGACGGTAAACTGCGGGCACACGGTTTCCCGGGCAGAAGTACCCGGAACGCTGTATTTTTTGTAATCGACAATATCCAGCGTTTCGTCAAGATGCATTTCGCGCGCCGTCGCGGGATTCAGTTCCCGTCCCCAGTCGTACAGACGGAAGGTCAGATCCGACGACTCCTGAATTTCGCACACGACAAGTCCCCCGTCGGCAGCGTGGACTGTGCCTGGCTTTATGAAAATCATATCTCCCCTGCGGGGATGGATAACGTTCAGAAGCCGGTCGGCCGTTCCGTTTTTGCAGGCCTCCCGAAAATCGGAAGGGGTCACATCCCGGTTGAATCCCATATAAATCTCCGCACGGGGACCGGCGTCCAGAATGAACCAGACTTCGGCCTTGCCCATTGAACCGTACCGCCGTAAGGCAAGGGTATCGTCGGGATGCACCTGAACGGAGAGTTTGTTTTCTATGTTCAGATATTTGACCAGAAGAGGAAATCCTTCCCAGGTCCTTCCCGATCCCAGCAGCCTTTCCGGGAAAGAGCGCACCAGTTCGCTTATGGTCCTGCCGGCCAACGGCCCGTTCGCCACTACGGAGTTCACTCCGGCCACATCGGCCAATTCCCAGCTTTCTCCTACGGGGGTCCCTTCGGAAACGCTGAACTTTTTCCCAAGAACATTCATAAGGGCACAGCCGCCCCACGGACGGACCGAGGCTACGGGCTTGAATCTGAGAGGATACAGTCTTTCCATTTTCAAAACCTCGCGGATTATCGGTTCAGACAGAAATCGAGCGCAGCCCTCAGGGCATCGCGGTCCAGTTTCTGGCCTATGAATACCAGTTTCTGCATCCGGTCTCCGTACAGGGGGTCCCAGTCCCGGCGCAGGGCCGGATCGCTTGCCAGCTGCTCCTTAAGGTCATCCTCAGGCATCGTAGCATACCACTGCCCGACGTTCTTGAGGGATATCTGCGCGCCGGCCTGCTCGAATATGTAACAGATGTCGGTGTTGTCGGTGAAGTAGCACATTCCCTTGGCCCTTATTATTCCGGCCGGCCAATGCTTTGCCACAAATTCGTCGAACTTGTTGATATCGAACGGCCTGCGGTTGTAATACACGTATGTGCCTATTCCATACTCCAGAGCCTCGCCTTCGCCCTCAGTGGTGTCGGCGCCTTTCTCCACCTCGGTTATCCAGCTTGCAGAGGCTGCGACGCTGTCATAGTCGAAAAGTCCGGTATCAAGGATCCGGTCAAGTTCAACTTCAGCGTAGTCGCATTCGAGTATCTGAGCCTTCGGCTGAAGGGCGCACACGATCTGGCGCACCTTTCCCAATTCGTCGGGACTCAGTTCCGACGCTTTGTTAAGGAGCACCATATTGCAGAACTCTATCTGCTGTATCACGAGGTTTTCGATATCGTCTTCGGCAATGTTGCCGCGCAGCAGAGACTTTGCGCAGGCGAATTCATCCCTCATCCTCAACGCGTCCACCACTGTAACTATGCAGTCCAGGGAGGCGCAGCCGCCTGCGGTATACTCTTCGCCCAGGTATGGAATCGAGCAGATTGTACGGGCAATGGGCTCGGGTTCGCAGATTCCGCTGGCCTCAATGACTATGTAATCGAACCTGCCGGTGGCCACGAGGCCGCTTATCTGCTCTACAAGGTTCATTTTAAGGGTGCAACATATGCAGCCGTTCTGCAATGAAACCAGCGAATCGTCGGTGCCGCCTACAATACCGTCCCTGGCAATGAGGTCCGCATCTATGTTAACCTCCCCTATGTCGTTGACAATTACGGCGAATCTGATTCCCTTGCGGTTGGACAGGATTCTGTTTACGAGGGTGGTCTTTCCACTGCCCAGATATCCTGTAAGAAGCAATACCGGTATGTTTTTCATTTCTTTCATTTAATCGGACAAATATACTCCAAATTCTCCTACATCAATCAAATTTCGACTCATCTTTAGAGAAAATTTCAATATATTTGCAGGGTTATGCTGATTGTTCTGGAAGGGCTGGACGGAGCCGGCAAATCGACTCAGGTCCACAAACTGAAAAATTATCTGGAGGGGCTGAACCCCAATCTGGAATACATACATTTTCCCCGCTACGACGCTCCCGTTTACGGAAACCTGATTTCAAAATTCCTGCGCGGAGGATTCGGTCCCATTGAAGCGGTGCATCCGCAGCTGGTGGCCCTGCTTTTCGCCGAAGACAGGCACACCGCGCTGCCCTCAATCAAACGCACTTTGGAACAGGGAGGAACCGTGCTTCTGGACAGGTTCGTCTATTCCAACATTGCATATCAGTGCGCAAAGCTTGACGACGCTGCCGAACGCGAAGAAGTCAAAAATTGGATTCTGGATACCGAATTCGGAGACTTCGGCCTGCCCAGGCCCGATTTGAACCTTTTCCTGAATGTTCCGATAGATTTTGTGGAAGAAAGCCTGAGCGCCAACCGCGCCGGAGACGACCGGAACTATCTGCAGGGGCAGAAGGATATTCACGAGGCCGATATCGGGTTTCAGAAGAGGGTCAGGAAAATGTACTTGGAACTGGCGGATTCGGACCCCCGGCTCAAAGTGGTGGACTGTTCCGACCCCGATGGCCGGATGCTCGATGCCGACAGCATCTTCGTTAAAATCAAAACCCTGGTAGACGACGTAATCCTATGAGCAACATCTACAACGCAAGCCGCCGGGTTTCGGCTACCCTGATAGGAATCGTAATATATATGGCAGGATTCTTCAAGCTGATGGATCCTGTGGGGACCTCGCTCATCGTTGAAGACTATTCCAGATTTTTCGGAGTGGATTTCATTGCCTTTGCGGCAATGCCCCTTGCAGTGGCCCTTTCTATATTTGAGACTCTGCTGGGAGCTGCTCTGATTACCGGAGTATGGCGCAGGGCTACTGCCCTTGTGAGCGGAATCACATTGGGGATATTCACAGTCATAACCGCTGTTCTGGCCATCCTGAATCCCGATATGGACTGCGGCTGCTTTGGCCAGGCCATTCACCTGACCCATATCCAGAGCCTCCTGAAGAACGGCATTCTGTTTGCCCTGTGGTGCTACGCATTCCTACCCTTCAGGGAATTCGGACAGACCAGGAAAATCAAGTACGTCACCTTCTCGATTGCCGCCGTTTCCTCCATTGCATTTGCGGTTTATTCGCTTCTGGCAGTGCCTCTTATGGACTTCACCGACTACAACGCCGGTGTTGAACTTCAGGCCGAAGACGCTCCCCTGTCGCTTTGCACAGTGCAGCGCGAGTACATCGACAGCTGTTGCTTCGACGGGCCTGTTATGGCTGTAAGCATTTACAATGCCGGGAATTACGATATGGTAAAGACGCTGTCGTTCCTGGAGCAGGCGGAGCAGGCCGGTTTCCGGCCGATGGTTCTGAGCAGCTGCGCTCCCGATGAACTGGACTCTGACTGCTGCTACAGTGCCGACAGACGTACCCTTATGAGCCTGAACCGGTCCAATGCAGGAGCGACGTATATCTTCAACCAGCAGGTCATAAGGAAATGGTCATCCGATATGCTCCCGGACAAGGAGCGGATGGAGGAACTTCTGACCCGAAACCCCACGGAGGAAATGCTGAACCGCTCGGTCAAGGACAGGCTTATGGTTCAGGGCATCCTCCTGTATGTCTTTGCAGTGATGTTACTTCTTTAATCGATTGAAAATATGAAAAGTTTTATTGACATTGCCAGAAAGTTCGAGATTGGCGCAGAAGTGCTTGATGTAAAGCCCCTCGGCAACGGGCTCATCAATGATACGTTCAAAGTCATCACGTCTGACGGATGTCCCGACTATGTTCTTCAGCGCATCAACAATGCCATTTTTACCGACGTAGAGCTGCTGCAGCGAAACATCGATGCGGTAACGGGACACATCCGCAGGAAACTCGAAGCCCGGGGTGAGGACAACATCGACCGCAAGGTACTCTCATACGTTCACCCGAAGGGCAGCGACAAGACCTACCTTCTGCACGAGGGTAAGTATTGGAGAATGTCGGTATTCATTCCCGATACCGTTACCCGCGAGAGCGCCGACGAAGAAAATTCCTATTATGCCGGCAAGGCCTTCGGCAACTTCGAGGCAATGCTTACCGACCTTCCCGAAAAATTGGGGGAGACAATTCCCGACTTCCACAATATGGAGCTCCGTTCGCGTCAGCTTGCAGAGGCTGTTGAAAAAAATGCCGCCGGACGGGTTTCCAATCCCGAGGTGCAGCAGATTCTGGCCGATATCGCAAAATATGATTCCGAGATGTGCAAGGCCGAGCGGCTCTACCGGGAGGGCGTACTTCCGAAGCGTATCTGCCATTGCGACACCAAGGTGAACAATATGCTGTTCGACGACAAAGGCAACGTGCTTTGTGTAATCGACCTCGATACGGTTATGCCAAGCTTCGTATTCTCCGACATCGGTGACTTTCTCAGGACGGCGGCGAATACCGTGGCGGAAGACAGCCCTCAGACAGACAAGGTTTCATTCAAGATGGAGACCTTCAAGGCTTTCGTAAAGGGTTATCTGGAATCGGCATCGGGCTTCATTACCCCTGTGGAGAAAGAGAACATCCCGTATGCGGCACTCCTTTTCCCCTATATGCAGGCCGTACGGTTCTTTGCCGACTATCTCAATGGGGACACCTATTACAAGATACAGTACCCGGAGCACAATCTGGTGCGCACACGCAACCAAATGGCACTTTTCCACAGCGCACTGAGCCACGTGGACCAAATGAAGGAATATATCGGAAGCCTGTAGGGGCAGAACGCCCTATTCAGGATTGTTTTTCTGGAAATTCCAGCTGTCGCGGCACATCTGCTCGAGATCGAACTCGGCTTTCCATCCCAGTTCGCGCAGAGCCTTGTCGGGTTTGCAGTAGCAGGTGGCGATGTCTCCCGGACGGCGGGCCTTTATGCTGTAGGGAATTTTTATTCCATTTGCCTTTTCGAAGGCTTTCACCACATCGAGTACGGAATAACCGTGCCCGGTTCCAAGATTGTAGATATTCACGCCAGCGGCGCTGTTAAGTGCGCGCAGGGCTGCGACGTGCCCGCGGGCGAGGTCGACTACGTGGATATAGTCCCGGACGCCTGTACCGTCGGGGGTGGGGTAATCGTTGCCGAAAACCGAGAGCTCCGCCCTCTTGCCAATGGCAGTCTGGGTAATGTAGGGCATCAGGTTGTTCGGGATGCCGTTGGGAGTTTCGCCTATCAGGCCGCTGGGGTGCGCTCCGATTGGGTTGAAATAGCGCAGCAGGACAATACTCCAATCGGGATTTGCGGTCTGGAAGTCCGTAAGAATCCTCTCTATCATAGATTTGGTTTCGCCGTACGGATTAGTGCAGATTCCCTTTGGACAATTCTCGGTAATGGGAATCTCGGCGGGGCTTCCGTAAACCGTTGCCGACGACGAGAAGATGAGCTTGTGACAGCCGTGCCGGCGCATCGCCTCCAGAAGAGAGAATGTGCTGCACAGATTGTTCCTGTAGTACTCCAGAGGTTTGGAAACCGACTCCCCCACGGCCTTGAGCCCGGCGAAATGAATCACCGCGTCGAAACCGTGCTCCGCGAAAAGCCTGTCCATTGCCGCCGCATCGCACACGTCGGCCTCCAGGAAAGGAACCGGCCTGCCGGTAATCTGCTCAACCCGCTTGAGAGCCTCGGGTTTGGAGTTGACGAATTTGTCCACTACAAAAACGTCGTGACCTTCTGCGCAAAGTTCCACAATGGTGTGGTTGCCTATGAATCCGGCACCACCGGTAAGGAGAATATTCATAAAGAGTTATTAAGATTCGAAAATTCTGATTGTTTTGGCCACATTCATAAGGTGGTCGGCAATACGCTCCGTATTGGATGACAGTTCCATAAACAAAGTCCCGGTGCTCGCCTTGCAGATACTGTTGTTCAACCTTTCGATATGACCGTCCTCCATACTCTCCGTGTAGTCGTCGATCTGCTCTTCAATGACATTGGCCTGCGCAAGCTCCTCCTGATTCTCCCTGGTGTAGGCCGATATTGCCTTGTCGTAGAGAGAATGAACCAGAATCCTCAGCTGACTGATTTCATAAAGAGCCTCGTCGGAAAATCTGTCTTGAGCAGCCTTCAGAGCATCGGCATACTCTACGATATTCTCGGCATAGTCTCCGATACGCTCCACGTCACGCACCGTTCTGTAAACCGTAGAAAGATACAGTTTGTCGTGAGCGCCGAGTCCCCTGCGGTCGGAGAGTTTTACGACAAAGCCGACCAGAGCCCCGTTTATGAAGTTGATTTCCCGTTCAGTTCGCTCGAATGCCTCCTTGTCGGTAAAGTCCATAGTTGTAATCATATCTATGGAACGGTCGAAATTCAGCATAGACAACTGGGCCATCCGAAGAACCTCGCGCTTTGTCTGGGCCACTGCAATAGGCGGAGCCTGCAGCATATTGTTGTCGATATAGTGCAGACGGAACTGCTCTCCATCTGAAGCATCCTCTTCCTTTACCATTCCGGTGACGAGCCTTACAAGAGCATTCGTGAGCGGCAGCATCAGCAGCACTGTAATGACATTGAAGAATGTGTGGAACATCGCAAGCTGTGTCTGCGGCGCCCCGGGGAACATTCTTTCGAACAGCACTCCAAAACTTTGCGAGTTACCGCTCAAAACCATCAGTAACCATCCCACAGTAAGGAATACAACTACTCCGGAACAGTTGAACAGAAGATGTATGAGCGCCGTTCTCTTTGCATTGGTTCCGCTGGTTACACCGGCAATGATAGCCACGATACAGGAACCTATATTGGAACCCATCGTGAGGAAGATGCCCTGGTCAAGGGAAATGAGGCCCGTTACGCACATTGCAAGCGCAATGGATGTCATCACGGACGAACTCTGGATAATGGCCGTGAGAATTGCTCCTATCACCACCAGCAGCAGAGGATTGCTGATTTTTGCAAGGAATGTCTTTACGCCTTCGAGAGCGGCGAAATCTTCCATCGACCCGCTCATCAGCGAAAGTCCTACGAAGAGCATTCCGAATCCCGTAAGGATACCTCCCCAGACCTTTGCATTGGCCGATTTCGCAAACAGGACAACCATTGCTCCGATTCCGGCGAATGCCGAGAAAATCACAGTAGTTGAAAGGGCGTTGCTCCCGAACATACCGAGAGCTACAATCTGTGCGGTAACCGTTGTTCCGATATTGGCGCCGAAGATGATGGTGGCGGCCTGAGATAGAGAAATAATGCCTGCGTTGACGAAACCTATCGTCATCACGGTAGTTGCTCCGGAGCTCTGAATGGCAGCGGTCCCGACCGTTCCGATGCCGACTCCCAGGAGTTTGCTTTTGGAAGCCTTGGCAAAGAGGCTTTTCAACTTAGCGGAGCTCGCCGATTCCAAATTCGAGCTCATCATCTGGCACGCTACGAGGAATATGCCGATTCCGGCCAGAAGGGTCAGGATTGCAGAGACAATAGCTGTCGTTCCCATAACTGCAATTCTAAAATTTTTATCACCTGTTAAATTCGGCGCAAATTTAGAACAATAAAATGGATACGGCAATAGCAGAATACAGTATTTTTCACTGCCCCAACGGGGCGTCCACGACACACCATAACAGAGGCCCTTCCAGGTCACACAACCGTGGACGGCTACCCATCGAAGTTGCACGGACGCGAGTGACTCGCGTTTTGCGCAACTTTTGCATTTGTGGAAACTGTAAATTAACTTTGTGAGTTATGGAAGAACAGACCACACTCCGCAACCTGCCCATCGGTATCCAGAACTTCGAGAAGCTCAGGGATGGCAATTTTCTGTATGTTGACAAGACGAAACAGATATACCGTCTCGTCAACAGCGGTTGTTATTATTTCCTCTCGCGCCCTCGCAGGTTCGGCAAGTCGCTGCTGATGAGCACTATTCATTCGTACTTCAGCGGCAGGAAAGATCTGTTTGAGGGGCTGGCGATAGAGAAACTGGAGAAGGAGTGGCTGGAGCATCCGGTGCTGCATCTGGACTTGAATACCGAACAGTATGACAGTCCGGAAAGGCTGACCTCAAAGTTCGATCTCTTCCTATCAAATATGGAGAAGGAATATGGCAGAGAAGAGAAAGAGACTACGCTTGGCACGAGGTTCGAGGGCATCATCCGCCGCGCCTTCAAGAAGACAGGCCGGAAAGTCGTTATTCTTGTCGATGAATACGACAAGCCTATGCTCCAGGCCATCGGCAATCCGAAACTTCAGGATGCCTACCGTGCCATCCTCAAGGGCTTCTACGGAGCGTTGAAGTCGATGGACGGCTGCATCAGGTTCGCGCTGCTCACAGGCGTGACCAAATTCGGCAAGGTGAGCGTGTTCAGCGACTTGAACAACCTCAACGACATATCAATGGATGCCGACTATTATGATGTATGCGGTATCACGGAAGAGGAACTGCGCACTCAATTCGTCCCGGAAATCAAACAACTGGCCGAGAGAAACGGACTTACGGAGAATGAGTGTCTGGAGATGCTCAGAGGCAAGTATGACGGATATCATTTTGAAGAATCGGTTCCCGGAGTATATAATCCGTTCAGCCTGCTCAACGCATTTTACAAAAAGAAATTCGGCAGCTACTGGTTTGAGACCGGCACTCCTACCTATCTTGTGCAGCTCCTTCAGGGACGCGATTATGACCTTGAGGAGATGTCTCGCGTGAAGGCCGACGCCGATGAGCTGAACAGCATCGATTCGACTTCGAACAACCCCATTCCAGTAATTTATCAGAGCGGATACCTCACAATCAAGGATTATAACCCCCGCTTTCAGACATACACTCTTGGTTTCCCTAACGCTGAAGTTGAAGAAGGCTTCACCAAATATCTGATGCCCAACTATATCCACCGGAAGGAGAATCGTTCTCCGTTCCAGATTGACAACTTCGTCAGGGACGTGGAAGCCGGCAACACAGAGCAGTTCATAAAGCGTCTGCGTTCGCTCTTCGCCGACACCCCCTACGAGATAATCCGGGATATGGAGACCCACTACCGCAACGTGGTATGGCTCCTTTTCAAGCTGATGGGTTTCTACACTCAAGCCGAATACCGCACCAGCGAGGGTCGCATCGATATGGTGGTGAAAACGCCCAAGTTCTGCTACGTGCTTGAGTTCAAACTGAACGGAACCGCCGAGGAGGCTCTCGCGCAGATAAGCGACAAGAACTACACCCTTCCTTTCGCCGTCGAGGACCAGCAGATCATCCGCCTCGGTATCAACTTCGACTCCACCACCCGCAACATCGACAAGGTCCTCGTCGGCTGACCTTGCACGGACGCGAGTCAGCTACTCGCGTCCGTGCAAAATTTTGTTCGTGTCTTGCTTTACAACTGTTTGGTTGGAATGCAAAAGTTACTGAACAACCGAAACCAGACGGACAGACCTGCCGTAGTTACGAACTCCGTCAGTACAAGAAAGGACTTTTTCATAATAGAACTGCAAGTAGTACGCGAACAGAAAATTGACTAAATTCGCGTTGGATTACAGCGCGTCGGAAGACGGCTCGACGTGGATGGATATCTGCATCTGCGTGCCGAATGCGGCGCGAAGGCTCTTTTCAACCTCAACGGTAATTTCGTGGGCCCGGGCTACGGTCATATCGGGACAGACCACAATGTGAACCGACACAATGATACTTTGCCCGCTTTCCCTGCTCTTCAGTTCGTGCACATCCTCTACTCCCGGCACGGCGGTGATAATATCCGAAATCTCGCTTTCCACGTCCTCGGGCAGGGATGCATCGGTAAGCTGGGACAGTGACGGAAGGGCCATCTTCACTGCAACGAATACTATTACAATGCTGATGATTCCGCCCACCAGGGGATCCATTATCAGCCATTTCCCGCCCAGGGAGACGGACATTCCGATTCCCAGCAAGGCTCCCACCGATGAAAGGGCATCGCTGCGGTGATGCCAGGCATTGGCCTTCATCAAAGGACTGTCGACCTTCCTGCCCACTCTGTAGGTCCACTGAAACAGAACCTCCTTAACTACGATTGACAATGCAGCCGCGGCAAGGGCAATCATCCCCGGCCTCTCGAGTTCCTCTCCGGACAGGACTGCCTTTATGTTTGAAACTGACCCTACAAGCATCTTCACTCCCACCCAGGCAAGCAGAAGGCTCACGGCAAGAGTGGCAAGAGTTTCGAACTTGCCGTGCCCGAAATCGTGGCCCTTATCGCTGCCGCGGGAGGAAATCCTGTTGAAAACGATTACTATGAAATCACTTGTCAGATCAGAAAGGGAGTGAAGGGCATCGGCAGTCATTGCCGCGCTCCGGCCCCACACTCCGGCTGCCATTTTAATCACCGACAGTGCCAGATTGCACACTGCGCCCCAGATTGTGACGTTCTGTATGGTTCGGCTTCTGAGGTCCATTCTTCAGGGATAAGTCAAGGTTTAAATGAAAGCAAAGAAAACCGCCGCGACAAGACAGCCGAATGCCACAAAGTGATTCCAGTGGAAAGTTTCCGTCTTGAATACGGTTATGCAGATGACAGTAAACACGGTAAGCGAAATCACTTCCTGAATCACTTTAAGCTGGATAAGCGAGAACGGCCCGCCGTTGATTCTGGATCCGAAGTGGTTTGCCGGAATCATAAAGGAATACTCGAAAAGAGCTATTCCCCAGGACAGGACTATTATTAGAATGAGCGGCCAGTCTTTGGAACCCGGCACCCACTGGGGGAGTTTCAACTGCCCGTACCAGGCGAAAGTCATAAAGACGTTCGATACTATGAGAAGCAGTATTACCCAGATGAAACTCATATTTTTCATAGGTACTAATAACCGGGCTTCTCCAGAAGGGCGAACATATTCTTTTTGTAAGCCTCAACTCCCGGCTGGTTGAAGGGATTTATTCCAAGGGTGTAGGCGCTTATTCCGCAGGCGAATTCGAAGAAGAAGAACAGAGCTCCCAGATTTTCTTCGTCTATGCGGCCGATATGCACTTCCATCTGCGGAACACCTCCGTCCATATGAGCCTTCGCCGTTCCCAGACGGGCCATTTCGTTGCAATGCTCCACCCTCTTTCCGGCAAGATAGTTGAGTTGGTCGAGATCCGTCTCATCGGCGCAGATTCGCACCTGCCGACGGGATTCTTCGATGCAGAGGACCGTCTCGAAGAGCATCCTTTCGCCTTCCTGGATATACTGACCCATAGAATGAAGGTCGGTCGTGTAAGTGAGGCTTGCGGGAAATATACCCTTCCCCTCCTTGCCTTCAGACTCCCCGAAAAGCTGTTTCCACCATTCTCCCAGATACTGCATCCGGGGATTGAAGGAAACCAGGATTTCCACCTTCTTGCCCAGCTCGGAATAAAGACAGTTGCGCATCGCCGCGTATTTGACGGCAGAGTCATCTCCGTTCAAAAGCGCATTCAGTTCCCGGGCGGCGCCGCCGACCATTGCCCGGATATCGAAACCTGCCAGCGCGATGGGCAGCAGGCCTACCGCAGTAAGGACCGAATACCTTCCCCCGACATTGTCGGGTACTACGAAGCTGCGGTAACCTTCATTTGCCGACAGGGTCTTGAGGGCTCCCTTGCGCGCGTCGGTGACAGCCACGATTCGGTTTTTTGCAGCGGTCTTGCCGTATGTTTCTTCGATATGCTTTTTGATCAAACGGAATGCAACTGCCGGTTCCGTCGTGGTTCCCGATTTGGAAATCACCACGCAGGCTGTGTTGCTTTGCCGCGCCAGGTCAAGAAGTTCGGCGTGATACTCCTCGCTGAGGCAATTGCCGGCAAATACGACCCTGGGTGCATTCGGATTAGGAATAAATGAGTGGCTGAGGGCTTCTATGGCACATTTTGCGCCCAGATACGAGCCTCCGATACCGATTACTACAACAAGGTTGATTCCCTGTGCCTTCCAGTCGTCCCTGACGGCTTCTATTTTAGCAAAATCTTCTTCTGAAATCTCTGCAGGAAGACTTTTCCATCCCGTGAATTCGCTGCCTGCCCCGGTGGAGTCGAGCAGAATTCTGCAACTATCCGAAGCTCTGTTTTCATACTCTTTGAAAACAGTCCTGTCCACGAAAGAATCGCAACCGCTGAAATTGAATTTTATCATCTTTTGTCAATTTAAAGTACGTCTTGCAAAAATAATGATTAAATTTGAAAACGCGACTTAAACAAACGTATTATAATTATGCACAGACTCATTGCAACTGCGGTTATCTCCGCAACACTTCTGTCCGCTTTGAACTTTGACGCTGCGGCGCAGACCGGAAAAAACTCATTTCCCGAGGTTCGGCAGAAAGGGAAAACGGCAATCGTAGCCCACCGCGGCTTCTGGAAATGCGAAGCTGCCGGTTTCAGCGAAAACTCCATAGCCTCCCTGAAGGCGGCTCAGGACAACAAATGCTGGGGCAGTGAATGCGACGTTCACATTACAGCAGACGATATTGTAATCGTAAACCACAACAACGACATCAACGGCAAGCTCATCTGGGACCACAAGTATTCCGACTTCGATTCGGACCTGCTGCCCAACGGAGAGAAACGTCCCACTATGGAACAGTATCTCGACCAGCTCGCAAAGAGCAAAAGCACCGTTCTGGTCATAGAGTTCAAGATTCAGAAGAGCGACGCACGCGAAGACCTTCTCATTGAAAAGACTGTTGCCGCCCTCAAGGCTAAAGGGCTCTACGACCCCAAACGCGTCGCATTCATATCATTCAGCCGACACGCCTGCCGCAAGATTGCAGCCGACTACCCCGCCTTCACCAACCAGTACCTGAGCGGCAGAATCACTCCCGAAGTACTTGAAAGCGAAGGAATCAACGGCCTCGACTATCACTACAGCAACTTCAATTCACACCCGGAATTCGTGGCCGACGCGCACTCCCGCGGAATGTCAGTAAACGCCTGGACGGTCGATGACAAAGCCAATATCCGGAAGATGATCGACCTCGGTGTGGATCAGATAACCACGAACGAGCCTCTCGTTGTAAGAGAACTGCTGGGAAAGAAGGAATTCAAGAAATAGAATCAGCGGTTGAAAGTCTCAAGGTAGCGTCGCAAAAGCTCTACCCTCCGGGCGAATACAGGATAGTTCAAGGTCGCAGGCAGGTCTGTGACCTTGTTTGTATTGTCGGTAATGCCGGAAGTCAGCACCATCGAAGGTATTCCGTTGCTGAGAAAGATGCGCTGGTCGCCTATCCGACGGTAAAACAGTTCGGTAAAGTCCCGGCTGCCATAGTAGTCGTTGTCTATCCGCAGGCCGAGGGAATGGATACTGTTCTGCAGCATAAGGCCCTCGAAATGGCGTCTGTCCCCCAGCACAATCACATAGTCTTTCCACCGGGAATGAACCGGAGAGAGGGTCGCCCCGATTATATCGATATTGACCATCAGACGAATCATTCCAGGCCTGACGGTACGACCCTCGGGAGTGCGCAGAGCCCCGCCCGAAAGCTCTTCCCAGAATGCGTTGGAACCACTGAAATTGGCGTTTCTACCGTCAAATGCAACGAATATGACCGAAGGCCCGTTTGCCGAGAGAGAATCGACCAGAGAAACCAGAGCCGCCAGGCCGGAAGCGTTGCTGTCGGCTCCGGGATAGTTTCTGCCGGACAGGCACCCAAGGCCGTCTATATAGCTGGACACAATAACATAACTGTTATCCTGCTTCCCTCGACGGAATCCGACCACGTTTCTGCCGTACATCCCCCTATATTCGAATTCGTGCAGATATGAATCTCCCAAAGGCAGCAGCCCGGCCCCCCGGAAGCGGTTCCTCAGGTAGGCTGTAGAATGAAACTTACCGCTTCCGCCGAATCCTCTCCCCTTCTGAACGGAGTCGCAGAAGAACTCGACTTCATCCCTGAGAAGCCTTTCGAGTTCCGACAGATTCCCCCGGTCCTGCGCCCGGGACTGCAACGCTGTCGGAAAGGCAAGGATGAAAAACAGGAAAAATAATCTGAGGAAACGCACTATTCGAAGAAAGGTATTATCTTTGCAAAGATAGTAATTTTATGAAAAAGACCGCTGTTGTTATATTTTGTCTGCTGACGGTTACCGGTATCACGGCCCGGGCCCAGTGGGACAAAGAGGTTTTCTCCATCCGCGGTCAGATGGCACTTCAGGAAGGCAACTATTCCAACGCCATCCAGCATTTCAACATTCTTGCAAGGCTCGATTCCACCGACTACTGGACCTTTTTCTACAGAGGAATCGCCAAATACAATCTGGGAGACATAAGGGGCGCGTTGAGCGATTTCGACAACACCATCCGCCTGAATCCCGTTTTTACTAACGGATATCATTTCCGAGGTATCACCCACAGCCGGTTCGGGCAGTATGAAAAAGCTTTCGAAGATTTCCGCAGCGCAATCGAACTGCGCCCCGGAAACATAGGGATATATTTCAGCCGAGGGGTCGCCTATTTTCTCTCCCAGAATTTCGAGCAGGCCCTGGAGGATTTCAATTTTTACATAGACCGTGAAGATTCCGACGCATCGGCATATCTCAACAGGGGGGCCACCGAGCTGTTCCTCAAGGATACCCTGAGCGCTCTCACAGACTACAACAAGGCCATCAGGCTGAACTTCCGCGAAGCCGAAGGTTATATGCGCCGGGGCAGGCTGTATGCCGCTCAGAACAAATACGAGGATGCGATTCGGGATATGAGCAAGGCCATAGAGTACGAGCCGGACAACACCCTGGCGTATTTTACGAGGGCCATAATGTTTTACGAAACCTCCGACTACAACGCGGCTATGGAGGATTTCAACAAAGTGCTCGAACTGGAACCGGGGAATGCCCTCACTCTGTTCAACAGGTCTCTGCTGAATGCCAGAGTAGGGAATTTCGAGGATGCGCTCGACGACATCGACCGGGTCATAGCCATAAATCCCGACAACGTGCTGGCGCACTATAACAGAGGCGCCATTTTTATGGAGCTGAACCGGTATCAGGATGCCATAGACGATTACACCCGGGCCATCGCCCTGTACCCCGACTTCGCCAATGCCTATATGAGCCGCTCCATTGCTCAAAGCCGTCTGGGACGGACAGGCGCATCCAAGTCGGACTACGAAACGGCCCGCAGGAAAATCGCCGAATACAAGGAGGCGAACCGCAAGAATTACGGCAGCTATGCCGACACCACCAAGAAATACAGTTCCCTGCTGGAGTTCGACGCAGAGTTTGCCAAAAAGGATTTCAACAACGAAGTCGTGCAGAGCCGTGACATAGACGTAGCCCTGCGGCCCCTGTACAAATTCATCCTTAGTGACGAAAACAACGGTGGCACCAACACTCTTGAAAGCCTTTACGAAAATCTGCTTCTGGAGCGGTTCAAAAACAACTCTCCTATTGCAATCAGTCTCACCAACTCTACCGGACAGGGGGCTATCGACTTCGGGCACAGCATAGGGTACATTCTCGCCGGTGACAGTTCCAGCGGAGCGGGACAAAGCAATCTGACCAGTGCTCAGGACCATTTCATCAGAGGTCTCAACGACATTGCCAACAAACAGTTCAACAATGCCCTGGAGCACTTTGACGCGGCCGTATCCCTTGCCGACAACAAAGAAGAGAAAGACCGGTACAGCCACCTTTACAAGGCGTTCTATCTGATGGGCAGAGCGGTTCTGAGGGCCGAAATGATAGAATTCATCGCCAACATACAGACCAATGTGAGCACCTTGAATATGGATGACAAGGGCGTTGCGCGAACCCGGGTTAAGGATCATATAGTCAACAGTTTCGACTATTCCGAAGCCATAGAAGACCTGCAGACGGCGGCCGCCATCCTGCCTATGTTCCCCTTCATTCATTTCGACCTCGGGAATCTGTACACGGCATCCGACAAGCCTATCGAGGCTATCGAGAACTATACCAAAGCCATAGAAAGTTACCCCGCGATGGGAGATGCGTATCTGAACAGGGGCCTTGTGCAGATTGTGGTCAAGGAAACCGAAAAAGGATGCATAGACTTGTCCAAAGCTGGAGAGCTGGGGGTAAGCGAGGCCTACCGGATGATTGCCAAATACTGCAAGAGCGATGAGTAGAATCATTTTCAAGAGTCTTGGCAGCGGCAGCTGCGGAAACTGCTACTATCTCGCGATAGAAGAGGACAACGGGACCAGGATTCCCATTCTCATCGACGCGGGAGTGAGTCCCCGCAGGTTCAGGAAAGAAATGGCGTTCCACGGAATAAGCGCCGACGAAGTGAACGGCATCCTCATAACGCACGACCATATGGACCATATCAGGTCTCTGGGGTCGTACTGCAAGCATTACCGCTGGCCGGTATGGACCACAGGAAAACTCCATCGGGCTCTGGCCGGCCACACTATGACCCGCCTTCATACCGCCCCGTATGTCAGGGAACTCGACCAAGGATGGAACGAGATTGTTGCGGGCCGCATCAGGGCTTGCTGGTTCGAGGTTCCGCACGATGCCACCCAGACAGTAGGTTATGCCATTATGCTGGACGATTTCAAGTTCGTGATAATGACCGATGCCGGCAGGGTCACAGACGACGCGCTGCGCTATGCGTCACAGGCCGACACGGTGGTCATAGAATCCAACTATGACTTGGAGATGCTCCGCAGCGGCCCGTATCCGGTTGAACTTCAGGACCGTATATGTATGGGGAACGGACACCTGAGCAATGCACAGTGTGCCCGAGCCATAAAAGAATTCTACCACGAAGGGCTTTCCTACGTTTTCCTGTGCCACTTGAGCGAACACAACAACACACCCGAACTTGCAGTGGAATGCAGCGCCGAGAGTGTAGCCCCTCCCACCAGGCTCGTTGCTCTTCCCAGAGAGCGCTCATCCGAGCTTTTTTCACTATCTTTGCGTCCGTAGAGTCCTACAATTATGAAAGCCTTTTGGAAAATCGTTGCAGAATATGTGCGCCCGTATTTCAGGTATCTGTTCGGGTCTGTGCTGTTCAATATGTTTGCGGCCATATTCAATGTATTCTCGTTCACTCTTCTCATTCCCATACTCAAGATACTGTTCAGCGTCGGTGAAACAGGGTACACTTTCACACCCTGGCACGCCGGAATGCCCTTCAGCGAGGTCACGGGCAATGCATATTATTATGTAACGAAACTGGTCGACGGATTCGGCGCCAGCCGGGTAATGCTCTGGCTCTGCCTTTTCTTCTGTATAGTTACGTTTATAAAAACCAGCCTGTACTTTGCTTCATCCGCCATTATGGTACCTATCCGCAACGGAGTGGTAAGAGACCTTCGGAACAGGATATATGCCAAGATTGTGAGCCTGCCCATCGGGTTCTTCTCCCAGGAGAGGAAGGGTGACATCATTGCCAGGATGAGCGGTGACGTTCAGGAGGTCGAGAATTCCATTACCGGCGGGCTGGAAATGCTGGTAAAGAATCCCATACTCATCATCATCTATATGTACGTGATGTTCAGGATGAGCTGGAAACTTACCCTTTTCACAATAGTATTCGGGCCTATCGTCATTGCAATAATGTCGGCCATAGGCCGAAGGCTCAAAGCCGATTCGAAAGAAGCTCAGCAATATTGGTCGGACACGATGAGTCAGGTCGATGAAACCCTGGGCGGTCTGAGGGTCATCAAGGCCTTTCTGGCCGAAGGGAAGATGAACCGGCGCTTCGCGCAGATTACCGACCGGATGCGCCGGAAGAACAATCAGGTTGCCATACGGCAGTCCAGCGCGCATCCCGTAAGCGAATTCCTCGGGAGTGCAATGATTGCTATCGTAATGTGGTTCGGCGGCACCCTGATTCTTGGAGAGAAGGCCGTAATAGATGCTCCCGCATTTATGTCGTACCTGCTCATTCTCTACAGCATCATCCAACCTATAAAAGACTTCTCGAAGGCGGTTTACAGCATTCCCCGCGGGCTTGCCTGTATGGAAAGAATCAATGTTATCCTGGATGCGGAAAACACAATAAGGGAGATTGACAACCCGAAGGGAATCAAAGAATTCAAAGACCGCATAAGTTTCAGGAACGTAAACTTCTCCTACGAAAACGGGAAAGAGATTCTCAAAGACATCGACCTTGAAATACCTAAAGGAAAGACCATTGCTCTGGTTGGAGCTTCCGGGGCCGGGAAGACCACTCTGGTGGATCTCATTCCACGTTTCTATGATGCCTGCATAGGAGAAATCTGCATCGACGGCATTCCCATCGGAGATTTGAAGATAAGCGACCTGCGTTCGCTTATGGGAAATGTCAACCAGGATCCGATTCTGTTCAACGACAGTATCTTCAACAACATTGCCTTCGGCGTGGAGAACGCCACAATGCAGCAGGTCGAGGCCGCAGCAAGAATAGCCAATGCCCACGACTTCATAATAGAGAAGCCCGAGGGATATATGACCAACATAGGTGACCGCGGATGCAAGCTCTCCGGAGGTCAGCGGCAGAGAATAAGCATAGCCCGGGCTATCCTGAAAAACCCTCCCATACTCATTCTGGACGAGGCTACGGCCGCTCTGGACACCGAATCGGAGCGGAGTGTTCAGGAGGCCTTGGACAAACTTATGCAGAACCGCACCACCATTGCCATCGCCCACAGGCTGAGCACCATCAAAGATGCCGACGAAATAATAGTAATGGATGAAGGACGTATTGTGGAAAGGGGCCGCCACGAACAGCTCCTTGCCCTCGGCGGATATTACAGGAAACTCAACGACATGCAAAGTCTCTGACATGAAGGGTAGGATAATTTTTCACAGAATTCTGTTTGTTCTGTATATCGCAGCCGTGGTTTGGCTGTGCTTACACAATTTCAAAAGTGTCCACGATTTTCCGCGGACAATAGCAGGAATTCCAGCCGACAAGGCAGTTCACTTCTGCATGTTCTTCCCCTTCCCTTTTCTCACCTACATATCGTATGACAGAAAAAAGAAAGGGATTGGCGCAACCCTGCTGTTTGTTGGAGCCACTTTGCTGCTGGGAATCATTCTTGCTGCACTCACTGAGATTGCCCAAAGTTTCCTGCCCTACCGCACTGCCGACTATCAGGACCTCATCGCAGATTCGGCGGGGCTGATTTCCTGCTCTCTGATTGTGCTTGTTGCCGACATCCGCTTTCTGAAACATAAAAATACCAAAAGGAAACACTGAAATATGAAAACCAAAGCATTTACCGTTGCCGTTCTGCTGCTGGCCGCCTTCGCGGCGTGGGGGCAGAGCGCCGGAGACTTTGAAGAAGCCTCTGCCATTCTGAAGGAAGAAGTACGTACAAAAAGCACCGTACGTTCCCTGTTTAAAGTAGCCGATGTCACCTTGCGCAAAGGAAATCTGCTGGACCTCGATTTCGGGGAAACGCTCTCAGACTATTCCTGGACAAGCGCCGACGTTGCCTGGCTGCGCTCGGAAATCGAGCGGCTGTGGCCGGAGAACCTTGCCGCATACAAGCTTGGAGAAATCTACTGCGAATCGGTCAACATAAAGGAACTCATTGTGGAAAAACCGAACGTCAACGGCTTCCCTTCCAAATATGCCTACAGTGTAAAAGATCCTTTTGCAAAGGTTACTCCGCTGGTTCAGGAAATAGGTGCGCCCATCTATTCCAAAGGACTGAGCGGAAGGCACATCTCCCTGTGGCAGAGTCACGGCAGATATTATTCGCCGGAGGATGACTGCTGGCAGTGGCAAAGGTCCCTGAACCATCGCACCTGCGAGGATATGTACACCCAGAGTTACGTTATCCCCTTCCTTATCCCTATGCTGGAAAATGCCGGAGCATACGTTATGACTCCACGCGAGCGGGATACCCAGCCATTCGAGAGTGTATGTGACAACGACCCCGCCTTCGAACGTACCCCCGGGAGGCACGAGGGTCCCGTAAGGACCTTGGGAACCTACAGCGAATTCGGGCCGTGGAGCTCGGCGGGAACAGGCTTTGCCGATGCCAGGCAATATTACAGCGGCACCGAGAATCCTTTTGAAATGGGTACAGCCCGTATGGCAAACTGCGTAAAGGCAGGCAGGGAAGCAACCGCTTTCGCCAATTGGAAGGCCGATATCAAGAGCCCGGGTGCCTATGCCGTTTACGTTTCCTATAAGACTGTCGAAGGCAGCACCGACTGCGCCCGTTACACTGTGCGTCACCGGGGAGGTGAAAGCGTCTTCAGCGTTAACCAGCAGATTGGAGGCGGCACCTGGATTTATCTGGGGACCTTCGAGTTCGATAAAGACAATGCGAGCGTAACGCTGGACAACGCCGTCCCCACAGGAAAGAAATACAGGAACGGGAGCGTAGTTACCGCCGATGCAGTTCGCTTCGGAGGCGGTATGGGCAAGATTGTCCGCGGTCCCGAGAATGCACCTGAGAGGGAGTACACTGCATCGGGATATCCCTCTTACGTAGAAGGCGCAATGTACTGGATGCAATGGGCCGGCGTACCGTCAGAGGTTTACAAACAATGGGAGGACGACTACACAATCGATTACGCATCCCGCGGGGCCTGGACAAGCTGGCTGCTCAAAGACAAGGGAGTTCCTTTCGATTTGTCCCTTGCATTCCACACCGATGCAGGAATCACCCCCAACGACAGCACGGTTGGAACGCTGTCCATCTATACGCTTATGGCCGATGACAGCCGCACCACATACAAGGGAATAGACAGAATGAGCTGCCGTCTGCTTGCCAACTACGTTCAGGACGAGATTTGCGAGGATGTAAGAGAGGGGTTCGACCCCAAATGGAACAGGAGGCAATTATGGAACCGTTCCTATTCCGAATCCAGAACCACGTCGGTTCCCGGAATGTTGCTGGAACTTCTTTCCCACCAGAATTTCGCCGATATGAAACTGGGGCTCGACCCCACTTTCCGCTTTACGGTATCCCGCGCCATCTACAAAGGAATGCTGAAAACCATAAGCGGGCTCTACGGAGTTCCCTTTGTAGTACAGCCGCTGCCTGTGAACGCATTCAGCGCCACCCTCACAGATGAAGGGCAGGCCCTTCTGCAATGGAATGCCGTTTCCGACGAAAAGGAGCCTACGGCCGAGCCTACCGGTTATCTGGTTCAGACCCGAATCGACAACGGCGTGTTCGACGCCGGATTCTGCGTCAGCGAACCCACTGCAACGGTGGACATTGAACCGGGGCACGTTTACAGTTTCAAAGTAACCGCCTTCAACGAAGGAGGAAAAAGTTTCCCTTCCGAGATTCTGGCAGTAGGCAAGGCCGAAGCCGCCAATAAAACAATCCTCATTGTCAACAACTTCGACCGTCTCTCAGCCCCTGCATACCTGGATTCTCCCACTATTGCGGGCTTTTACGGCCATATCGACTGCGGTGTAGCCTATGGCAGGGAAATCAACTTCGCAGGCAACACATACGACTTCGTACGCAACGATCCCTGGAAAGCCAACACCAGCCCCGGAGCCGGCGCGAATCACTTTGAATATGCGGGAAAGAAACTTGCAGGAAACAGCTTCGACTTTGTAGCCCTGCACGGGAAGGCTCTGTTGGAACTCGGCTGCAACTTTGTTTCACAAAGCCATACTGCCTTCGAGAATGCCGGATGCCCCGACGGCATCTACGCCATAGACCTTCTGTGCGGAAAACAGATTACGACAAAAGTGGGACGCGGGGCAGTGGAAAACCGCTATCGCGTATTTCCCGCCGGATTGCAGGAGCAGTTGCGCAAGAGTGCCCTCAACGGCGTGAACCTGATTGTCAATGGCGCCAACATTGCCAGCGACGCATGGTATCCCATCTACGAGCTCGAGGGTGAGGAAGATTATCAGAAGAGCGCTCAGGAATTCTGCAAAGACATACTGGGATACAAGTTCCATACTTACTACGGCAGTTTCACCGGTAAAGTTCATTCCTTCCACGGAGTACTGCCGCTCAAGCGCGACCTGAGCCTCGTGACCAAGCCGAACGAGAAAATTTACTGCGTAGAGAATCCCGATGGGATCGATCCTTGCTCAGAAAACTCAAAAATCGCACTTCGATACACTGGAAACGAGGTATGCGCTGCCGTATTCTACAACGCTGACGGATATAAGAGCGCTTCGTTCGGATTCCCGTTCGAGACAGTAAGGGACTCCGGAAGCATAAAGAATCTGTTTGAAGGCTGCCTGAAGTTCTTCGAAAGCGAAGACTAAAGGTTTGCAATCATAGCTGCAAACAGCTCTGACATTTTTACAGCGGCGTGGTCGGCCTGTTCGACCACGTCGTTTGCGTCATTGAGGTTGCGCTCGACGTTCTGTGTATTGGCACAGTTGGTAACGACCGACATTCCGAAAACTCTTATTCCTGCGTGACGGGCTACTATTACCTCGGGAACCGTTGACATTCCAAGCAGATCCGCCCCTGCCGTTCTGTAGAAGCGCACTTCGGCCGGAGTTTCATATGTAGGGCCGGTACTTGCAAAATAAACCCCGCGCCGCAGGCTGATTCCGAGCTTCTCCGCCTGGTCGAACGCAAGACGCTGGAGTTCAAGATCGTACGCGCAGGTCATATCGGGAAAACGAGGCCCCAGTTCGTCGAAATTCTTTCCTATCAGAGGATT
The DNA here is from genome assembly GCA_045599225.1 of Candidatus Cryptobacteroides sp. GTDB lineage: Bacteria > Bacteroidota > Bacteroidia > Bacteroidales > UBA932 > Cryptobacteroides. The sequence goes on along the minus strand of JAZRVN010000005.1, from coordinate 102,502 downwards.
GGGAATATTGGAGATATGGTCGTATATGACCGCAAGGTCTCCGGTATGAAAGTCGGGATTGCAGGCGCCCGCCGCATTGGAAGTAAACAGGTACTTTATTCCGAGGGCATTCATAACCCTGATTCCCAGAGTTACTTCTTCCATAGGGTAACCTTCGTAGTAGTGGAAACGTCCCTGCATTGCCATTACGCATTTCCCTCCGAGATAACCGCAGATATAATTCCCCTTATGCCCTACGGCAGTGGATTCGGGGAAGAACGGTATATCCCTGTACGGAATCACTACCGGATCCTGAATCTGCTCTCCAAGCCGTCCAAGACCGCTGCCGAGCACCACCCCCACCAAAGGAACCCTTTCCCCTATCAGGGATTTTACGAAAAGCGCGGCATTTTCAATTTTCAGCAATCGTTCGTCTTTCATACGCCCTTGAGTTTTGAGAGGACCTTTCCGGCCTCGTGAATGATTTCCCTCTCCCCTTCGATTTCTCTGTGACGCATCACAAAGCGGCCGTTGGCAATCACTGAGTCTATACAGTCGGAATGCGCCGAATACACCAGGTTGGCAAGGAAAGGCCCGGGAGAAAGGAAGTAAGTGCTGTCCGTTTCTACTATACTTATATCGGCAACCGCCCCCTCCTCAATTTTTCCGCCGTTGAACCTCAACGCCTTTGCGCCATTGACGGTAGCCATATCCATAAGCTGCGGCAACGGCATGGCCGAAGGGTCGTTTCTCCAGGCTTTCTGGAACAGGGCCGAGGTTTTCATAGCCTCGAGCATATCCAGATTGTTGGAAGAGGCGCAACCGTCGGTACCTATGCACAGATTGATACCCGCCGACTGCATCTCATTGTAGAGAAACCGGTATCCCGAAGACAGTTTCGTATTGGAATTGATATTGTGTATGCAATGCACTCCGGCATTTGCAAGAAGTTCTATGTCATGCTCCGAGAGCCAAAGGGTATGGGCGGCCAGAAGTCTGGAGTTGAGCACACCCAGTTCGTGAAGGTACTCCACGGGAGTAAGCCCCTTGTGGGCGGCCTTGCAATCCTCGACTTCCTTTCTAGTCTCGCACAGATGGATATGAAGATTTAGGTCGTGTTTTGAGGCGAATTCCGATATCCAGCGAATCATTTCTTCGCTCACGGAATAGACCGCGTGGAAGCAGACCTCATAAATGGAGTTGTCTTTCCATTCAAGAGCCTGCTCATACAGTCTTTCACACTGCTCCTTCTGCCTTGTGGCTTCGTCCTTGTCGCCCTTATCCAGCACATCGTATCCCAGCGCCGGACGGATTCCCATTTCCACCGCAGCCTGATGCGCCTCGGGAAAGTGCCAGTACTGGTCGTTGAACGTTGTGGTTCCGGTACGAATCATTTCCAGGCATGCGACCTTGGTGCCCCAGTAAACGAATTCGGAATCGACATTTTCCTCGACTTTCCAGATTTTGGCAAGCCAGTCAGGAAACAGCATATCCTCACCTATCCCGCGCAGCAGGGACATCGCTGCGTGGGTGTGCATATTCACAAAACCCGGAAGCGCGACCTTGCCGCTGCAGTCCATAAACTCTATATTCCCGCTCAGAGGCCAGGACAAACTCGAACCGGCGGGCTCTATTCTTACTATAAGTCCGTCGTCAATAAAAATATCCCTTGCCTGAGAGTCAAGGGTGATGTTACGTAAGAGAATCGCTCCCATTAAAGTTCGTCGAAATCGACGTCAGAGAATTTCTCGTCTTCGCTGCGCTGGGGAATCTCTCCGTGAAAACAGTTGTCCTTGATATATTCGACAACCTCGCCCAGTCCTTCCCTGAACTTCTCAAAATCTTCCTTGTAAAGGAAAATCTTATGCTTGTCGTAAGCAAAAGTTCCGTCGGGATTGGTTCTGCGCTTGCTTTCAGTAATGGTAAGGTAGAAATCCTTTCCCCCGCGGGTGGATTTGACATCAAAAAAATAAGTTCGTTTACCTGCGCGCACCGGCTTTGAGTAAACATCGTCATCCTCTTTGTACATAATCATTTTTTATTAGAGGTTAGTTCGAGCAAATTTAGGATAATTTTATCAATCGTGCTATATTTGCATTAAATTTGTTTGAAAAAATGCTCGGTAGAAGAATCCTACGCATCAAGGCCTTTAAGACGGTTTACAGTTTCGCCGAAAACAGGAGTATGACCCTGAAGGAGGCCGCCGCCCAACTCAACAAATCCTGTGAAGCCACAAGAGACCTTTACCTTTTGATGCTTTCTTTGCCGCAGGCCGTAACGGCAGAGGCGCTTTCTCGCATTCAGGCGGCCCGTGGAAAATTCAACCCCACAGAAGAAGAACGCCACCCGAATCTCAGATTCACGAACAACTCCATTGCCCGGATCCTGAATCAGGACAGCGAATTCAATTCCATTCTTAAAAAGAAAAAGTTCAGCTGGGACCAGAGCGACGTGCTCCTTAGACACCTATACGAAACGCTCAGGCAAAGAGACTACTACAAACAATATATGGAAGCCCCGGAGTGTTCACCGCGTCAGGACGCGCAGCTTTGGGTCAAGTTCTTCGAACGGGAACTCGTAGACAATCCTGACCTCGAGCCCATTCTGGAAGATATGAGCATCTGGTGGAACGACGATCTTGCCTATGCTCTCACGTGGGTTTGCAAGACAGTCGAAAACCTGACCAGGGGAAAACAGTGGTCGATGCCGGAACTGTATCAGAGCGACATGAAGAAGGACGCTGAAATGGATGACGACAGCGCCTTCGTACACAAGCTGGTGGAACGGGCTATAGCAGGATATGACCGCTATTGCGAAAGCATTGCGCAGCGCACCCCGAAGTGGGATCTGAACCGAATCTGCACTACAGACCTGGTTCTGATAGCCTGCGGAATGGCAGAATCGGAGCTTTTCCCTAACACCCCCGCCAAGATAATAATCAACGAATACGTGGAAATCTCGAAATTCTACAGTACCCCCGAATCCCGCGCATTTGTAAACGGAATACTTGACAAACTTATCAACAAAACAATATGATTACAATTTTAGACGCAGCTCCCTCAGCAGCACAAGGAATGGGTTCAGGCTCTATGACCTGGATTATGCTTATTCTCATTTTCGTCATTATGTGGCTTTTTATGATTCGCCCTCAGCGCAAGCAGCAGAAGCAGATAGAGGAGATGAGAGCCTCGCTCAAGAAAGGAGACAAAGTAATTACCGCCGGAGGAATAAAGGGTGTCATATCAGAAATCGACAACACCGACATCCTCATCAAAGTTGACGGAGAAATCAAGTTGCGCGTGGACAGGAACAGTGTAAACCTCGACGCATCTGATGCCAAGGGAACAAAATAACAGGACCGCGCACATAAGGGCAATGGGAGTGGCCCTCCTGATTTCCACCATTGCCTGGTTCGCTTACAACCTCAACAAGCAATACACCGAGGTTGTAAGTGCCGTTATATATGCCCAGAGCGACATAGAGGGCAGGTATGACATAAGTTCCAATTCTTCCCAGGTATCGGCCAAAGTCCGTACCAGCGGCTTCTACCTGCTTGTTCACAACCTGGGGAAAAACCGGCAGAAGACCGTATTCATATCTTCGGACGACCTGAAAAGCATAGGAAACGACCTTTTCGAAATTTCCGACGCTTCGCTCAACAAATATTTCGAGGCCATCTTTTCGTCCGAAGCACAGCTCGACGCATACCAGATGAGCAGCGTCCAGTTCCGCTTCATGCCCGAGCACAACAAGCGGGTACCTGTGACCGCCGTTATGGATATCGATTACTCGGCGCAGTATATGAACAACGGTGGAGTACAGCTCTCCCCCGATTCGGTAACGGTTTACGGGGCTCCGGCCAGAGTCGACGAAATCGAGCAGATTTTCACCTCCGTAATCAGTCTTCAGGACGTGCACAGCAACGTGAACGGAACCGTTTCATTGGAAAAACCCGGAGGAGTGAGGCTTTCGGTCGATGAAAGCAAATACTCCATTCAGGTAATGCGCTATTTCGAGGTATCCAAGAAAGTCCGCATCCGCATCCGCAACGTTCCCGCCGGAATGAAACTTACCATCTTCCCCAATACCGCAGACGTCACCTTCCGCTGCCCGTTCCCCTACAGGGCCGATCCCGCAGAAAAGGTACTGCTCTACATCGACTACAACGAATACCTTACGTCATTCACGGGAAAATGCGTAATCCGCGCTGAAAAGAGGACCGACGATATGATAAGCTATTCGATTTCGCCCGAGGTCTGCGACTGTCTTGCCATTGCCGACGAATAATGAAGACCATTCTCATAACAGGTCCCATCGGAAGCGGGAAATCGCAGGTAAGCAATATCCTCAGAGCTGATGGCTACCCTGTATACGACTCTGACTCAAGGACAAAGGAGCTATACAAAAACAGGGAAGGCCTTGCCGGGCTGCTGGAAAAGGAACTGGGAGTAGAGATGAAAGACCTCGCAGTCATCTTTACCGACAACGGAAAGAGAGAAAAACTGGAATCCATAGTCTTTCCTCTGGTAAGGGAGGATTTTGAGCAGTTCAAATCTGAGCACAGGGAATGCGGAACGGTTTTCTTCGAATCGGCCATAGCTTGGGGCAAACCTCAGTTCAAGGGGTGTTTCGACTTCGTATGGATGGTGGATGCTCCCTACGAAATACGGGCAATGCGCAATCCCAAAGTCCTGCAAAGGGACTCTATTCAGAATTTCAACGGCCTGCAGGCCGACATTACAATAATCAACGACTCGACCATTGAAGAGTTGAGAAACAAAATCGAAACGATATTATGGAAAAAACAGATTTAGCAAAGATTCTATCGGCATCAGGCTATCACGGACTCTATAAGTTCATAGCCCAGGCCCGCAACGGTGCCGTAGCCGAATCGCTGGAAGACGGGAAAAGACTCGTATTCCCCTCCAACTCACGCATCACCAGCCTCGAAGATATAGCCATCTACACATCCGAAGGCGAACTCAAGCTTGCAAAGGTATTCGCCCAGATGGCAACGGCTCTGGAAGGCAAGGAAGCTCCCGGTTCCAAATCATCCGAAAAAGAAATCCGCGCCGTTTTCGAGAAAGCTGTTCCCAACTACGACGCCGACCGTTTCTACATTTCACATATGAAGAAGGTGGTGGACTGGTACAATGAGCTTCTCAAGCACGCTTCCCTTGAGTTTGTGACCGACGAGGACCGTGAAAAGGAAGCTTAGGGCCATAACCCTCGGCTGTTCCAAGAACACCGTTGACACAGAGCATCTGCTGGGAATACTGGCAGATGCTTATGAAATCGTGCCCGACGGCAAGGCCGACATTCTGCTCATAAACACCTGCGGCTTCATAGGCGATGCCAAGGAAGAATCGGTGAATGTGATTCTGGAAGCGGTGCAGGCAAAACAGCGGGGCGATTTCGCTCAGATAATGGTGTTCGGATGCCTGAGCCAGCGCTACGCTAAGGAACTTCGTCTGGAGATTCCCGAAGTTGACGGTTGGTTCGGGGCAAGGGATTTCACTCCTCTCCTGGAGACCCTCGGGGTCGGAAACAGGAAAGCGGACCGGTATTTCACAACCCCCGGCAGACCGTACGCCTTCCTCAAAATATCGGAGGGCTGTGACCGGCGCTGTTCCTACTGCGCAATCCCTTTCATCCGGGGAGCCCATCGCTCGGTTCCCATCGAAGAGCTGGTAGAAGAAGCCGGGAATCTGGCTTCCAGAGGCATACGGGAGCTGGAAATCATAGCACAGGACAGCACATTCTACGGACTCGACCTGTATCGGCGCAGGGCACTTGCCGATCTTCTCAAGGCCCTGTCGGAGATCGACGGGATAGAATGGATACGAATCCACTACAGCTATCCGGCCGACTTCCCTCAGGACGTAATAGAGCAGATGGCCACCAATCCCAAAATCTGCGCATATATGGACATCCCGCTCCAGCACATTTCCGACAGGGTGCTCTCCAGGATGAAGCGCGGCGTAACCGGAGAATGGACGCGCGAGCTCATCGCGCAGATGCGCGCAAAGGTGCCGGGAGTCGTTCTGCGCACCACAATGATTGTCGGATTCCCCGGAGAAACCGAGGAGGACTTTGCCAATCTGCTCGATTTCGTGCGCGAAGCCCGGTTCGAAAGACTCGGGGCCTTCATCTATTCCGAAGAGGAGGGCACATACGGCGCAGAGCATTTCCCCGACGACATTCCCCAGGAGGTAAAGCAACAGCGCCTGGACACCCTTATGCGGGTGCAGTCGGAGATTTCTATGGAATACAACCTCTCGCGGGTGGGCAGCACGGTTAAAGTCCTGGTTGACGATTTTTCGGGCAGCACTTTGATTTGCCGTTCGCAGGGCGAATCCCCCGACGTCGACGGAGAAATCCTCGTAAAATGCGACAAGGAAGACAATCCTGCCTCCCTCGTCGGAAAATTCATTGACGTAAAGATAACCGAAGCCGACGTTTACGACCTTCTGGCCGTCAGAATTCCATAATCGCCTTCTGGGTGGGATTCTGGTCGAAACGGACGAAGGCCTCGGCGTATTTTGTAGCCAGTCGCAAACCGTAGAACTCTTCCATCTTAAGATGATAGGCAGGATACCAATCTTCGCAGTCCTGGGACTTATGACAGTAGAGTGCCTTGACCTTCTGATCGTGATAGTCTGAAATGTCCACCAGGTCGGTGGGAAGGAAAGTCTTTGACTGGAGTCCGGTCATAGCTTCGAAATAGAATATGTCGTATTTCTTTTCTACCCTGCGCCAGGTATCCAGCACCAGAGCGGAGCAGTTCACGTGATCGCGATGGCTGTCTATCGGCCAGTGGGTAAGCACCATATCCGGTTTCTCCGCCTTTATGAGTTCCTGCATTTCAAGATACCTGCGAGCCGTGATTTCGCTTTCCCCGTCGATCTGGTTCATAAAAACATAAGGAACTCCGAGGCATTTGCAGGCCTCAATCGACTCGGCCATTCTCACACGGGCCGACTCTTCCAGTGACACGCTCGGGATTCCCCTCTCCCCTCTGGTAAAATACACAACCTTGACATCGAAGCCTGCGGAGAGCATCTTAAGCACGGTACCGCCGGCACAACTTTCGGGATCGTCGGGATGCGCACCTATGACAAGGACTTTCTTAGTTGCCTTCTGAGGTTTTGAAGCAAAGGCATCGGGGCCAAGCAGAGCGGTGCCGGCAACTGCCGCACCGGATATTTTCAACATCTGTCGTCTTGAAATCTTTGTACTCATATCGAAGTTTTTTTATAGCCGAGCCTTGCAAGTTCTACGGCGGCGCCGACCCTGAACATAGCGGTGTACGCTCTTGCCAGGACGTAAAACCCGAGTTCGGTTTGAATTTCTATGTTTTCCCTTCTTATAAGCGCCTGTACAGCGCCTGTGCAGCTCAGCATAAGAGTTCCGGTATAGGAGGCTTCCGAGGCTTCAAGCCCCAGGACTTCGAGCAGGATATGGTCGTCCATATCGTCGAAGCCGCGCAAACCGTAGTACGCGGAGTACGGGTCGTTGAGGTGAGCTGTCCAGTCCTTGTCCCAATGGAACGCCACCGCCATACCGAGAAACGAAGCAAACCCTATCGCCGCGTCGGGATAGTCATTAAAATTTTCAACGGCATCGGCTATGTATTCTTTCATCATCGAGGCCCAGCGCTCTTCGATGTCGGGGCTCAGGAAGAGTTTCCCGTCCAGAAGAGAATCGTCGGAAATGACCCTGCAACTCCTGCAGATTTTAATCAGCCCCTGCTCCAGCGTATCCTGAAAAGCGTCCAGATATTCTTTCTTTTCCACAGTACAAAGATAATTAAAAAACGTCTGATTCTATGTTGCTAATTTTCAAAAAATTAGTATATTTGCGCTAATGTAGGAATTTAAGGCGCAGGATATGCTCGAAGGACTTCACGAAAACATAGGCAGACTGATTGCTCTGTATGAAACGCAGAAGCAGCGCAATGCCGAACTGTCACAAGCCCTTCTGGAAAGCAGACAAGCCCTGGATTCCTGCAAAAAGCAGATTACTGAGTTGAACAGACAGATAGACAATCTCAAACTTTCCAGCGCATTTATAGGCAGTGGCGACAGCGCAGTGGCAAAAGAGCGTATAAACAAACTGATAGCGGAGATCGACAAATGCATCAAACTTCTTCAAAAGTAATGGCAGAACAGAGCATAACGATAAAGATTGGTGAAAAAACCTATCCTCTCAAGGTTTCCAGTCCCGAAATCGAGCAGATGATGCGACTGGCAGCTGAAAGAATAAATGAAATGCTTGCCAAATACAACGCCAAGTTCCCGGAAAGCAGCCTTGCAGACAAACTGGCTTTCGTAGCGCTCAATGAAACCGCTTCAAGAATCGCCGTACAGAATGCAGAGCTAAAGCTAAGGGAAACCGTTGAAGCTTTTGACAAAGAACTTGCAGACTATCTGCAAAAGAATAGCAAATAACCGCCGGGTCCCGCTGCTCAAACTAACAAGTTCCACGGAACCGGGTGTACTCGGCTGAGGATGACAGGCCTGCCTGACAGGAAGTCAGAGACAGTACGGAGCCCAAAACCTGCAGAAAGTGATTTCTGCCATCGGGACGGCGGTATTTTTACAACAGTATCTGCGTATGCGGATACTGTTTTTTTGAATATTAAAACCAAACTATATATCAGCTATGTGGTATCTTTACATTTTGTCGGGCCTGGGCGGAGCCGCAGTGTCTCTGGCACTTTACATACTTATTACACGCACGGTCTTTCAAGGCCGGATGAAAGCAATCATCGACAAGGCCAATCTCGAGGCCGAAAGCATCAAGCAGCAGAAAATCCTTCAGGCGAAAGAGCGATTCCTCCAGCTCAAGAGCGAGCACGAATCACACGTAAACAAGAAAAACAACGAACTGCGCGAACGCGAAAACAACATCAAGACCCGCGAAGGCCAGCTAAAAGAGCAGGCAAACGAACTTGGGAAGCGTCAGCACGACCTAGATTCACTCAAGGGTCAGCTGAATGCCCAGAAGAACATTCTCGAGGGTAAGATGGCGGAATGCGACAAGCTCACGGCGCAGGTCAACAAAGAACTCGAGGCAATAGCGGGTATGTCGGCGGGCGACGCCAAGAATATGCTCGTAGAAAATATGAAAGCCGAGGCGCGTACAGAAGCCCAGGCATTCATCAACGACACCATAGATGAGGCTCGTCTGAATGCAGCCAAAGAAGCCAAGCGCATAGTAATCAACACTATTCAGCGCACGGCCACGGAAACCGCAATCGAGAATGCCGTCACTTCCTTCCCTATCGACAATGACGAGATAAAGGGTAGGATTATCGGCCGTGAAGGCCGTAACATCCGTGCACTCGAAGCCGCCACCGGAGTTGAAATTGTAGTGGACGACACCCCGGATGCTATTCTTCTGTCGGCGTTTGACCCCGTACGCCGCGAGGTTGCCCGACTGGCCCTGCATCAGCTGGTGGTCGATGGCAGAATCCATCCCGCCCGCATCGAAGAGGTTGTCGCAAAAGTCAAGAAACAGCTTGAAGAGGAGATTCTGGAAACAGGTAAGAGAACCTGCATAGACCTTGGAATTCACGGAATGAGTATGGAGCTCGTGCGTATGATAGGCCGTATGAAATACCGTTCAAGTTACGGACAGAACCTTCTGCAACACTCCCGCGAGGTTGCCAACATATGCTCCATCCTGGCCTCCGAGCTCGGACTCAATCCCAAGCTTGCCAAGAGAGCGGGTCTTTTGCACGACATTGGCAAGGTCAGTGAAGAAGATCCCGAACTGCCCCACGCACTTCTGGGAGCCAAGATGGCAGAGCAGTACAAGGAACGTCCCGAAATTGTAAATGCTATCGGCGCGCACCACGAAGAGGCTGAAATGACATCCCTGATTGCTCCGCTGGTACTTGTAGGCGATGCCATTTCCGGTGCCCGTCCCGGTGCCCGCCGCGAAGTTATCGAGAGCTACATCAAAAGGCTCAAGGGAATGGAAGAACTTGCAGCTTCCTATCCGGGTGTCGACAAATCCTATGCTATCCAGGCCGGCCGCGAACTTCGCGTAATCGTTGGTGCCGAAGAAGTTTCAGACGAGCAGGCCGCACGTTTGAGCACAGAAATCGCACAGCGTATTCAGGAAGAGATGACCTATCCAGGACAGGTAAAGATTACCGTGATAAGGGAAACCCGTTCCGTTGCCTTTGCAAAATAAAGGCAGACTATTTTGCAATATTCCCTGTTCCGGCCTTGATACCAGCGGCTGAGACAGGGAATATTCCATTTGCCTCGCGCTGTCCCAGAAGGACTTCGGCTACCGACTTGCAGTTGAAAACATTGTCGGCCCACCCAATGAAGAATGCTCCGAAATTACGGAACCAAGGCATTGCGTCCAAAGCATACGGAGAGCCGAAATATGCTCCCACAAGCCTCTGTTCAAGACTCCACCTGCCTATATAATCGTAAATGGCGGGATTCTTAATTCCAAAGTTGTTCTGCGGGCGGCTGTCGGTATCGTGGAAACCGACTATTACAGTCTTGTATCCCTTAAGTTTGGATTTCATAGCCTCAAGATCTTCCATAGTGAAATCCCGGGGAAGGAAATAACTGTCATATCCGAGAATCCCGGCCATTTTCTCGGCGCCGGACTCCCCTACTCCGCGGCGCGCGCCATAAGCTGCGGGACCGCCGCCCTCCCCTTCACGGGGCTTGTAGATATCGTCGTCCATATTGGGAACGCGTTTTTCCTCACCGGCCCCGAGAGCAAGATATGCGACCTTTCCCTTGAGAATCTTCTTTCCGTCCCTATGGGCGCAAAGAACAGTATTGTCGGACATTTTCTGAATGAGTTCCTTTTCTCCCAGCCGGCTCATTTCATCTTCCAGGGATTCTATGTTTATCATACGGTCGTAACCGGGCTCCAGCATTCCCTGACGTTCTTTCTGCGAGAGCACTCTGCGAACCTTGACATCCAGTTCATCCATAGGAAGCTCCCCGCTTTCGATTTTGGAGACTATCAGATTTATGCATTCCTTGTAGTCGATTGACATAAGCAGAACATCGGCTCCCGCCTTGTAGGCGGCAAGGCATACCTGAGGTCCGTTGTCGTTAAAGAAAGCCGAAACTCCTTCCATTCCCAGCGCGTCGGTAACCACCAGTCCGTCGAAGCCCATATCCTTGCGGAGGATATCCACTACCGGCTTGGAAACCGATGTCGGGGTTCCGCTCGGATCCAGGGCAGGGACACTCATATGTGCCATCATCACCATATCCACCCCTTCGGAAACGAGCCTGCGGAAAGGGTACATTTCCAAGGAGTCCAGACGGGCCCTGGTAAACTCCAGCACCGGCATTCCCCTGTGGGAATCCACTGAAGTGTCGCCGTGACCGGGAAAATGCTTTGCACAGGCGCTCACGCCCTCATCCTGCATTCCTCTGGCATAGGCCCATCCGTACTGTGCGACCTTTTCCCTGTCTTCGCCGAAGCTTCTGGCGTTGATCACCGGATTCTTGGGATTGCAGTTTATATCTATGTCGGGGGCGTAATTCACACCCATCTTCACAAGTTTCATCTCCTTTGCCACAATGCGGCCCATCTCATACACCAGTTGCGGTGAGGAAAGGGCGCCAAGCTGCATCTGACGCGGAAAATAAGGGAATTCGGGAAATCTCATCGAAACGCCCCATTCGCCGTCCAATGCAACCATCAGAGGTATCCCGGCCTCGGCCTGCAGTTCATTGAGGGTCTTTGCGAATGGCATAAGACTCCCGTCCATAACTATAACACCGCCTATTCCATCCTTCACATACTCCATCTGCTTTGCCCTGATTGAGGCATCGGTGTCATGCGCATCCACGGGCATAACAAACAATTGAGCGACCTTCTCCCTGGTCGAAAGTCCGTCGAGCACATAATCGACCCTGCCTGAAACTTTTTCAGTGCCATACACGACACTGCTACAAACAAATGACATAACTGCTATCCAAACAAGACGTTTCATATCCATTACATTTTTACTTTCCAAAAACCATATCCCGTTCCCTGACGATACGATCCCGAACGCTTTCCGGTTCAAAACTCCAGCTTCCTGTCAGAGACGCGTCATTGATGTCTGTTCCGCGCACTGCATCGTGAGCGCAGAAATAATCATAGACATAGTCCCTTATTTCCCTATATCTGCCCACAACAAGATTCTCAAGGTCTTCAGGAGCGATTCCGGCACCGTTTACGAGCAGTCCGCCGCCACCGTTGGCCCGATATGAGGTGACCGCAACCTTATAAACGGCATCCTCGTCGAAGGCGGAACCGTCGGCCATAGATTTTACGACCACCCTGCTCCCCTTTTCCTTCAAGGGATAGACTTCATATACGAGGCCCGCAGCCGAATCGAAGTTGTAGGTCCTGGCAACGAACGACCACCTGACGCTTCCGCTGCGGGAGTCGGGCCTGTTCTCTATATTGAGTACGTGCGCATCGTCTCCACCAACCCACATATCGTAGGAATATTCCAGGTAATCCTTGATTTGCCTTCCCGTTAGAGAAATCGTAAAGAGCTGGTTTTCATAGGGATATATAGTAAACATATCGTCATATATGACCGTTCCGGCAGGAACGTATCCGTTGAACGACAGAGGGGCGGCAAACGAAACGTCAGCCCCCGTAGCCTTCAGCTGCACCGTGTGAATCAGATTCACATAATCATTCATTCCAACGTAGGAGTCGCGTGAGCGCAAAGGAATTTCCAGTTTTCCCACAGGACGTACGGTAAAGTCCTTGACTTTAAGATAGTCGTCGTGGAAGACTTCCAGCATTTCACGGTCGACCCTGTCTGTCTTTACGGGAATGAGCGACACCTCGGTTTCCACAGAGACCTTCCTGTTGAGTTTCTTTCGTACGCTTACGAGGCAGCTGCCAAGATATCCGGCCCGGGATCCCGAATTCAGCAGACAGGCAGCACCGTTGTCTATGGTCAACTGAGAATGATCGTGCGCGGCTATTACCAAATCCACGCCTTCCACTGAATCAAACACGTCCAGGGCTTCGTTTTCAAGTTCCTTTCCATTTCCCTGCCCGGTTCCCGAATGCATTGCCACAATAACCACATCCGGTCTGTACCTTTTTCTGAGGGCATCGACCCCTCTTCCCGCAAGAGAAGCGACGGATTCGAAATCCATTCCGCTGCTCACGTCCTTTGATACCCAATTGTCTATGTTTGCATTGGTATAGCCCATCAACAGCACTTTGAGCCCGGCTTTCTTGAATATCCTATACTCCGGGAAATAGTTCTGTCCGTCTTCCCGGGGAGTATTTCCGGCAAGGGTGACTGTTCCGAAACCGTCGAGTTCTTCTGAAACTCTGTCAAAGACCGAATGTCCGGCCTCAATATCGTGATTTCCCACAATCCAGGCATTATAACCCATATAAGACATCATTCTCGAAGCCAGATGAGGGCTCAGGGTATCGACAAAATTATAGTAATACGTCGCGTTGTCGCCTTGCAGAATATCTCCGGCATCGATGAGAAGAACATTCCCCTCGCCTTCAGCATTGCGGATGCTGTCCACATAATAGCTTACGTTCTGCAAGCTCGGCCTGAGGGCTTCACCGGTATATGTGGAATCGAAAAAACGTCCGTGAACGTCTCCCGTAACCAATATTCTCAAATCGTGATGAACTGTGTCGAACGGTTTCTGGAAAACAAGTATCAGGACAAAAGTAATTAAGACCGCCAGAAACACTTGAGCACCGGCTCGGAAGAAAGTTTTAGTTTTTCGCTTCATAAGAATTGCACTAATTTCGTAAAGATACGTATTTTTGTTGTGATTATGGACAAAAATTCCAAAACAGTAATCCTGGGAAGCTGTTTCTCGGATGGAATAGGAAGGCACCTGCAAGATACCGGCTACGACGTTTGCATCAACCCCTTCGGCACTCTTTTCAATCCGGCCAGCATCGCCGCCAGTATGGAACGTCTGGCCAATCCCGTCCCGTTCACATCCGGCGACTGCGTTCCAATGGGTGCTGGTGCAGGAAAAATCTGCTCATTCTACCATCATACCTCGTTTGCAAGAGTGCAGGAAAGCGATTTTCTTGAAAATGCCAATTCCAGACTTGCCGAGGCGGCCGCATATTTCCGGGAATCCGACACGGTAATAGTAACGCTGGGAACCTCGTTCGTCTGGAAGCATCTGAACGAAGGAAGAATCGTATCCAACTGTCTCAAACGCCCCGGTTATGAATTCAGCCACGAACGGCTTTCGCTCGGGGAAGTGAAACTGTGTCTGGAGCGTATGCTCGCCGCCGCCCCCGGCAAGGAGTTCATCTTTACCGTCTCGCCCATCCGGCACCTTTGGAAAGGGGCGCACAGCAACCAGATAAGCAAAGCTACCCTGCTTCTGGCAGTCGAGAGCCTGCAGGAAGTCAATTCTCGGGTACGATACTTTCCCGCATACGAGATTGTCCTGGACGAACTGAGGGACTATTCCTGGTACGCCCAGGACCGCGTCCATCCCTCCCCCGCCGCCATAGACATTGTGTGGGAGCATTTCCGCTCCGAAGTCCTTGGAGAGTGAATCGTAAAATTCCGTACTCACCGGTAAAGATATATACGAGAAATGTTTGCCAAATGTTAGCCCCAAAAACGGTGAGAGGCCTATTACTTGAACAAATCAGAATGAGTGCCTGTATAGAGAAACAGCAGATTCAGTTCTTTATCATTCTGCTCCCATACCATTAGCCAGTCAGGCTCAATGTGGCATTCCCATTGCCCATTGAATTTGCCGCCAAGTTTATGTGGTCTATATTGAGCTGGGAGAGAACCGGTTTCTGCCAAGATGCTAATGGCATTCTGAATATGTGACAAATCCAGGCCCCCGCTTTTGGCAGAGTCTCAAGTCCTTCTTAAACCGATTGGTGAAGCTTATGCTATACATACTATGCCAGAACTTGCTTGAACATATCTTCCACGCTGGAAGCCTTGTAAACTCTTCCAGCCTTCACATCTTCCATTGCCTCACGATATGCATCGCAATCAGTTGCATCATAAGACACGCCATCGGTCACACTCGCAACTCCGCGGAGCTGTTCGATAGCGGCCTTGATATTGGCAAGCATTGCAGTGTCTTCTACTGATACAATTAACGTTGACATAATTACATACATTCATTTAGATGTTGCGAATTTATGCAAATTCCCATAAACTGCAAAATACTATTGAAAACTTTATTTTGAATTCTCCACGGGAGTCACGATATTTGCGGTGAGTCTGGTGGAGTCAAACGCCCTTGCGGTATCGGCGAAGAAGCCAGGGACAGCGTGAACAAATCACGATTGGCTTGAAAGGGTAGTGGCCAGAAAGTAATGTTTGCCAAATGTTAGCCCAAAAATAAAAACCTACAGGCTTATTCCGTGTTCGGCGGCAGCGGCGAGAAGCGCATCCAGCGCATAAGTTATCTGCTCGGGTTTGTGCTCGCTCGTAACGTCGAAGCGCAGGCGCGCCTTGTTCTTTGGAACGGCCGGATATACCGCAGGCGGCACTGCCACTCCCCTTTTCTGCATTTCATTCGAAAGCAAGAAGGCATCTTCGTCGCGGCCTACCAGAACCGGAAGAATAGCGCTCTTTCCTCCCATACAGATATTGAGCCCGCGTTTCTTTGCTTCAGCAGCAAAGAACTCGATGTTAGAAGCCATCCGCTGCATTATCGTAGGGTCAGACTTCAGAAGGCGGATAGCCTCGAGCGAAGCGGCCGCCAGACCGGGAGATATTCCTACGCTGAAGACGAACCCGGGAAGATTGTATTTCAGATACTCGATGAGTTCGGTCTTTCCGGCAAGATATCCGCCGCAGGTCCCGAGTCCCTTGGAAAGGGTTCCCATCTTTATATCGATGTCATCTCCGGCCAGATTGAAGTATTCGTCGACACCTGCTCCCGTAGGTCCGAGAACACAGGCGCTGTGAGCCTCGTCAACCATAAGGAAGCAACCGTACTTTTTCTTGATACGGACGAATTCCGGAACCGGAGCAATGTCTCCGTCCATACTGTAAACGCCCTCGATTACGATGAGCACTTTCTCGAAATATTTCCTTTCTCGCTCAAGAACGGCCTCGAGAGCGGCGGTGTCGCTATGAGGGAAGGACTTTGTAACGGCCTGGGAAAGACGGCAGCCCTGAGCCACCGAATTATGGGCAAGGGCATCATAGAGAATGAGGTCGTTCTTGCCGCAGAAGTTTCCTACAAAGGTGACGTTGGTAGAGTGACCTCCTACGCAAACCACCGCAGCCTCGGTATGCTTCCATTCGGCAATGGCGCGTTCCAGTTCACCGTGAATCGGTTTTTCACCGGCCAGCAGACGGCTTCCGCTTGCGCTGGTGCCATACTGGTCAATCGCCTTTTTCGCAGCCTCGGAAACCTCCGGACGGCCGCTCATTCCTGCATAATTATAGTTGCCGAAATCGATATACTCCCGGCCGTCGATAATGCAGGTATCGCGAAGAGGCGAAGAATGACTTACGAAATACGGGTCTTCCCCACCGCTGGTAAGAAGCGCTTCGCGACGCTCCCGGAACGCCTTGTATTCTTCGGAATCGGTAAATTTCGTGACAGGAGTGCGTTCTTCCCGCTTTGAGGGACCGGCTCCGCCGCCAAAAATAAGACGGTGAATCATATCGGCAGTGTTAGAGGGTGTCGCGCAGCTGATGTATTCCTCGTCCGGGATTATGACATCGAACATCTCCTCGAGTTTCATCGCCACCGAAAGAATCTGAAGGCTGTCGCCTCCAAGCTGATCTACAAAATGCATATCGGGACCGATACTCTCTTCCGGAATCTGAAGTACCCCGGCATATACTCCGATGATTTTCCGGATGTACTCGTCGCGACCTTCCCAGGCCGGAGCAGCAGAACGTTCTTCAGGCTTAAGCACCGGAGCTTCGCCGTTGAGCGGCAGTTCGCGGAAATTCAGTCTCGACTTTTCTATCTGCCTTAAGAGCTCCTGTTTCTTTATCTTGAAACCGTTCGCCGCAGGGAGTGCAGCACCTGTAACGAGCAGGCGATTAAGGCGTTTATAGGCGGGAAGAGACGCATTCAGCCGCACAACCTCGGAATTGACGGCACCGATATAAGATTCGTCACCGATTCTCTCGCCAACGTTGAGAAGAAGTGTGATATCCTGGTAAATGCCGGTCTTCCTCGGAAGGCCGATGATTGTGAACTGTTTTACGCCTTCAAGCTTTGAGAACGTGTCTTCGAGCTCGTCAGGATACACATTCTCTCCCGATTCGCCTATGATGACATCCTTGATGCGCCCCTCAATGATATACATACGGGACCCCCTGTCGATGCGGATAAGATCGCCCGTGTCCATCCACCCGTCCTTGTCGGTAAGGGGCGGAAGAAGTTTCCCGTCCACAAAGCGTCCGTCGTGCAAACCGGCGCCCTTGATTTGGAGTTCACCCACGTTGCCTCCACCCTTGATTCGGTAGTACGTGCTGGACATAGGAGCTCCGATACTTCCCTGAAGACGGTTAGCCAGAGTCCAGGATGTCTCGAAACTGGTGATTGCCGTCTCGGTCATTCCAAAACCGCAAACCGTGTAATACCCCAGTGCATTCATAAGCTTCAGGGCTTCAGGGCTGGCGTGACTGCCACCGAGCACAATGCTCTTGATATGGGTTCCGAGCATTTTCTTACGCATAGCGTAGAAAAGCCTTTCGGCCGTAGCGTGTCCGAATCTGGGGAACAGAGTCTGAAGGAACAGGCTGAAGCCCAGAAGGCCTTTTACAGTTTCCCGGAGTATGCAGTTCTGGTTTGCCAGCGTTGCGTAGAACGACTTGGTAAGGCTGTTCGCGAGAAGCGGCACGGTAACGACCTGTGACACCTTGCAGCGCTGGATTGTCTGGACAATGGTCTGAGGAGCCCTATCCTTGAGGTACACCGTAATGTATCCGAGGAAACTGCTCCAAATGAACACTCCCGCGAAACCCAGTACGTGATGGAACGGAAGGAATGCAAGGGTGCGGAAATGGGCGTCGTCGATCAGAAGCTTGTTCCGGTTGAAGACCTGTCTCGAGAAAAGAGCTATCTCGCATATCGTTTCCTCGTCGTAAACGAAGATATTCGAGTCGGATGTGGTTCCGGATGTGCACAATGCAACGTTCCTTCCCCATACGGCAGGAGCAACCGGCTTGTCCCCACACGTGGGAAGAGCCTGCAGTTCCTTGATGTCCAGGATACTGAAGCCTTCGGGAAGTTTTCTGGGACGGGCGCAAACGATTGCGCTGCAGCCCGCACTCTTCATTACTGCTGCTGTCTTCTCGTCATTGAATGACGGATCGAGCAGAAGGGTATCGTGACCGCTGCGGACAAGGCCCCAGAAAAGCGGGAACCAGTCCTTGCTGCTGTCAAGCGAAATCGCAACTCTTTCCTTGTCCCGAAAATAATCTTTAAGGAATATAGTCCAGACATCGGTTGTCTGAGCCTGCTGCTTGAAAGTGATTGTCTTTCTTTCCCCGTTCTCGAGATACATTGCGGCCCATACATCCGAGTGACGGCAAATAAGGTCGTAGAGGTTTGCGAAGGTTTTCTCTTTTTCCAAAAGGGTACACTTCGCCACAACGGTGTAACTATCGTCGAATTTCATTCAGGTTTCAGGTTTTAAGTCGTGCAAATATACAAAAAAATCAGCAGGCACCTTTCTTTCTTACGACAAAGAAGACTGCAATGCAGATGATGAAGGTCGCTGCCGCAATCCAGGGTATCAACCCGGAAGGAAGGCCGAAGCCGATTTTGTCGACACAGGCAAAAGTAACGCACACTGCCGTCATAAAACAGGCCGGCAGCAGAGTTACAAGATAATAGGCCTTCTTCGGATGATGGCCGCACAGGAAGGCCGTTATCATCCACAGGGATGCACTGGCCAGAGCCTGATTGGCAAGACCGAAATACCGCCAGATAACGTTGAAGCCGTTTTCGTCGGCAATGTTGTACCACAGCAGCAACGATGCGGCCCCGAAGATGGGGATGGCCAGGATGAGTCTGTTGCGCTTGTACTTCTGCTCCAGATGCAGGAAGTCGGCTATAATGAGCCGGGCGCTGCGGAAAGCTGTATCTCCGCTGGTAATGGGAGCGGCAACGACTCCGAGTATGGCAAGGATTCCCCCAACCACTCCGAGCCACGATTTGGCTACAGAGTTCACTACCTCGGGAGCCTGTCCCGAAACGGCGCCCACGGCCTCCTTTCCCCCGTCGAAGAAGAAATAGGAAGAAACCGCAGCCCAAACGAGGGCGACTATACCCTCGGTAATCATTGCGCCGTAGAATATCTGTCGTCCGTTGCTTTCGTTCCTTATGCAACGGGCCATAATAGGGCTCTGCGTAGAATGGAACCCGCTCAGAGCTCCGCAGGCAACGGTAATGAAAAGACAAGGGAAAATGCTCTGGCCTTCAAGCCCTACGGACGGGCCTCTGTTTCCAAGACCATCCCAGAATTCAGGAATTGCAGGCCATTTCACAAACAGGCATACGCCCAGGGCCACTGCCATAAACAGCAGCGCGAAGGCAAACAGCGGATATACCCGGCCGATGAGTTTGTCGACAGGCACCAGCGTGGCTATTATATAATAGGCAAACACTATTGCCACCCACATCATAATGGAGGTCTTGGGGGTTGGCATAAAACCGGCTATGTCGCCGAGTATAAGCGCTGGACTGTAAACGAAGACCACGCCTACAAGCAGCAGGAGAACCAGAGAGAAGACAAGCATTACGGTCTTTCCGTTCGTTCCCAGATAAATTCCCATAACGTCAGGAAGAGACGCGCCGCCGTGCTTTACCGAAAGCATCCCGCAGAAATAATCGTGTACCGCACCGGCGAAGATGGAACCCAGCACAATCCACAGATAGCAGGAAGGGCCGAACTTCGCACCCATTATGGCGCCGAAAATGGGACCTGTTCCGGCAATGTTGAGGAACTGTATCATATACACCTTCCACGCCGGCATAGGCACATAATCCACGCCGTCGGTCTTGCGGAACGCCGGAGTCACGCGGTTTTTGTCCGGACCGAATATTCTGTCTATGAAACGTCCGTAGATAAAATAGCCGAGAACAAGCGCCGCCAGACTGATGATAAACGAATACATATACTTTCTTGTGTTTTGTCGTACAAAAATAAAGATTGACACGGATATTATCAAGCTGATGGATACCCGTAACCTTCACGTTCCCATCAGATACCCCGGACCGGACCATAGACTACATCGCCCGCAATAAGGCTGCAGGGCAGCCCTTCGAAGTATAGCAGGCTAGGGAGGAATTGATTTGCGGCAGCAAATTGTAGTTGACGAGTCTGCCTGCTATACTCCGAAGGGCTGTCTCCGCAAAGTGGATACAAAAAAGAGACCGACCATTATAAGTCGGTCTCTCATAACTATGTAATTATCAACTACTTATCAATAATACCAATTCCATCACTAGAATAGCTGTCTTTTACGCAGCGTACGGAAGCGCCGATACGGTAGCTGAGTTTGGAGCCGTTGCAAGTGTAGTCGGCCTCGGCAGCCTTGTTTGTCATAGGCATAAGTCCGTAGAACTGGATGTTGGTTATCTTTGTAGCATCTGTCTTATCATAAGAAACTCCCGCATATGTAGAACCGCAGTAATATCCCGAAGTAATGACATCATAGTTCTTGAGGAAACCCATAAGAGTTGCAGCAGTCTTGGTATTGTCTATAACTGAAACTGCTCCGCAAGGCCACATCCCGAATCCATCCTGATTCAGAAGCATCACAGAGCCGTTGGTTCCGTTATAATAAGGAGCCTCGGTATTTGTTACGATAGGAGAAACCGCCTTTCCAACAAGACCGGTAATGTCGTCGATTGTAGGAACGTGCCATCCCTTGGGGCAGATACCCTGAGCGCCTTCGAGAAGCTGAGCCTGCTCAACGGAAGTAATGTCTCCGACCTTGAGACCAAGCGCAACCTCGGACTGATACAGGTAACCGTTAACCTTTGCATCCGCTTCTGTACCGAATGCAGCTGCGGTCTTGTCCTCATTTACAACGACGGGGTAATAAACGCCGGCCGTAACGTTATTCAGGTCAGATGAAGGAGTATATCCCTCGGGAACGTAGCGGAGGTTTTCAGCCATCCAAATCTTTCCGTCGGCAAGCTTTACAATCTTATATACCTCTCCGTCATAGTTCAGTCCTGTAATCTTCACGAGCTTTGAAGCGATAATGGTTGTGCCGTCCTTCTCGATTGCAGAAACCTGCAGGATAGCATCCTTCAAGTCGACAGAAGCGCCTGCGGCGATTTCAATCTCCGTGTCTGAAACAATCTCAACTGCCCAGACAGATGAGCCGGCCTTCGTCTTAATGTCGGTTACGCTACCGTTGGCATAGAAAACAGTTGCGGCAACCGTTGAAATTTCAACGTCGACAGGAAGCTGCAAAGCCACCTTGGTTTTTCCGCCGTATGTCACTGCAATGAAATCCTCTGCCTCATCACCAATAACGATGCGCTTTGCCAAAGGAAGAACGAACTCGGTCTTAGCCTCGTCGTTGAGGACAATCTTAACATAACCGCCCTCAACGGTAACGCTCTCGAAGAAAGTATCACCGTCCTTGCCGTCTGCACCATCCTTACCATCCTTACCGTCCTTACCGTCTGCGCCGGGAGCGCCGTCTTTACCGTCCTTACCGTTTGAAAGGGCGATGGTTGTCTTGTCGGTAAGATAGATTGTCCAACCGGTTGCCGTCTGCTCGACCTTGTCTACAGTAACCTTGTTGTTGATAGCGGTCTGAAGAGCGGCAATCTGGCTCTCTATTGAAGAAACCTTCTGCTCCAGAGCGGAAACGCGTCCGGTCAGGGCAGAATCATCATACTTCTGGCAAGCTACTGCCAAAAGCAAAGCAGCTGATGCTGCAAACAAAACTTTTAATGCTTTCATAACTGATAGTATTAATTAAATATGAGTTTAAAAACTATTCCTGTGTATCCTTCACACAGCGAAGGGGTGCTGCATAAACGGTATTGCAGTAAGCCAGGCTGACCTTTCCCTCGTTGAAAGAGGATGTAAAGGTTGTCATCAAGGCGAAAAGCTGCGGCTTGGCAGTCTCGGACGTTCCCACATATCCGGTAGATGTCCAGTAATAATTCATAGCGCAGGAGCCAACCCATTCTTCATACACGCACTTGTCGGCCGAAATCATCGTCTTGTTGTAGGCCCCGTTGAAAACGCAACCGGGGAAAACGAAATTCCATCCGGCGTCGTTGAAGTTCTTCACCTTCCCGGCCTGATATCCTGCGTCATAGAACAATGCGGTCTCGTCTGTCACGTTTCCCGTCTCGGTTCCACTGTCGTCCTTGTTGGAGTTTCCGCAAAGGGCAAGATACTCGGCTCTTGAAGGAACGTGCCATCCCGGAGGACATATTCCCTGCATTTTCTCGAAACCATGAACGTTATTCTTGTCGATGGGTGTACCGAAGAGCACGTCTCCGCTATAGAGCAGCCCCAATTTTGCAATCGACTCCTCGTCCTTGAGAGCAGAAGTGTTGGTACCGTCGGTAGTGTAAGGATAGAAGATGCCGGCACCTTCGTCGCCGGGTTCGCCAAGCACCTTTCCCTCGGGAACGAACCTTAGGTTCTCGGCCATCCACTTGCTTCCGTTCGCAAGCACAACGGTTTTATAGTTTACTTCGTCATACTCGAAGTATTCGTCGTATTCGTGGAAGGAGACCTGCTTTTCGGGAATGATTCCTTCGTCGCTCCAGGCCTCGATCTGGCCGCTGATTGCCATATTCACGTCGGTAGGGAGCACTGTCATATTTATGGTGTACTGACCGCCTCCCTTCAATGTAACCTCCGACAGATTCTTTGTAAGTACAACTCCCCCCTGCAGCTTTACGGCAACGGTGAACTTGACAGTCTGGGGAATGACAATCGCAATGTATCTGGCATTGTCCACAACCTTGTGGGCTTCGATATCGCCCTCACTGGCTCCGAGGGCCGGGAAGCACTCTCCCGATTCAAGATTGACGATGGCATTGGTTACCGAGTTCTTGAGGGTTACCCCCTGAACTGACGCACCACCCTGATTGTCAATGTCGATTACGATTCGCGTGAGCAGATGCTTGAACGCCATAGAGACACAGGCCTGCGGAGTGACGTCTTTCTTAAATGCCGCCATAAGGTCTGAGGCACCGTATCCGTCGCCGCCCTGGTCGGATGCCACAGCGAATGTACTGGGAACAGACTCCGCATAAGGGTAATATGCGACGAAATCGCTGCTCTGCTCTCCGCTCCTGTACCAGGGAAGGTTGCTCACAAAAGCTCCATCCTCATAAACCATACGCTCATTCACAGCATAGTCGGCTCCGGCACGGGTGATGGTTACGCCAATCGCATCGGCATTTTCAAAATCGGTTTCGGTAGCACGGGTAATGACCGGTTCGATTGTTATGTTGCCAAGAACCTTGACCGGGCCATCTGCACTGCAGGCGGTAAAAACCGCAGCGAGTGTTACCATTAAAACTGAAATGTGTGTTTTCATAATATCGGGTTATTTATTTGTCAAAACGTATATCCGAACGAAAGACCTGCCTCCATACGGTTCTTTCCTCCACGGAATTGGGCCCTGCAAGAAGCTTCCAAGTACAGCGAATTAAGGAAGGTGTATCTCAATCCCACACGGGCTCCCAGTGACGGGGATGTCATATACCACTTCCAGTTGTCATAATGACTCTGCTGCCTTACCGGCCCGGTCTTCGACTCAATCTCTCCTGCCCTGCGGCTGCTCTCGTCAAGGAAACCGGTCCCGGCCCATAGCCCCAGAATAGGGGAAAGCCTGCAAGGAGCGGTATAGCGGCCCTCGAAGCAGAACCCGATGCTTCGGAGTATCTGTCCGTTTATGTAGGGATACTGATAGGAAGAAAGCTCATTGTCCCGCGAATAGGAAATCTCCAGTTTGGCTTCATATACCGAGGGCCTCACGGCCGTCCAAGCCGGAGTAAGAGAGAATCTGCTCCGTGTGAATACCGTATTGCTTCCGTATGTTCTGCGGGTGGTCACGCCCCCCTGTGTTATCTTTTCTATCACGTTCTCGTTCAACGTCGTTCCCTTGAGAATACCGTCGAGCCGCAGAATATGCTCAGTGCCCGCAGGAGAACTGAATTTCCACTGTATGGTGGAAGAAAGCCTGTCTGAAGGGAAATTCATCCAGATTGCATCCTTCTCCCCCATAGAGCCGTTGCCGTGCAGATAAGACAAATCAAAGTACAGCGCCTCGTTCCAGGACAGTTGGGCCGATACTCCGAAGCCCAATTCACGTACAGGGAAGCCGCTTATTCCGGGTTCACTCAGGTGGATTCCTCCACCTTCCCAAGCCTGTTCCAGTCCGTAGAACATTCCCTTGTCCAGAAAGGCGTAATACGACGTTTCTGCAACGCCGATCTGCTCGGCAGTAACAGTTTCGGTATTACACTCGAGCGCAGCTGCCAATCCTGCACTCCACTTGCCGCTGTGCCACTGGAATCCGGGACGGAAAGACAGGTCCAGGGCATAATCGGTGTACCTGAGGTCCTTTCTCTTGGAACAGTTGGTGGACTTGAAATCCACGACGGCTCCGAAGCGGACATTCCCTGTGAGATCGACACTGAAGCCTCCGTCAAACGAATAGACCTGACGGCTCTTGGTTCCCGGCGTGTATTCATAAATTTCTACCGGATAGCGCCCTCCCTCAAGGAACATTCCTCCGCAGGCGTTGTACATAGTCGTCTGCTCGAATCCGAAATGTCCTACCATACTGAAACGTTCCAGATGCATAATGGTTGAAGCTTCGGCTCCCACCGACCACTGTTTCGGGGCTTCGCTGGACAGACGGTTCTCCCCTGCGGCATAGTTTCCTCCAATCAGTGCCTCGGAAATATCGAGGCTGTCGGTCCGCATTCCGGCCACATTGTCGCCACGGAGCCAGGGATTGCGGTCATATATGTTGCTGTACCTCCACTGTGCGGGAGGGAACTTCGGGGCAGAATACAGCGACGGGCTGCAAAGAAGAGTCAAGGCAGCGAGCGTGAGAGTTATGAAAATTTTCCTATTCATGCAGCGTCGCCTTTTCGAATTCCACAAAATCGTTTGATGAGTTGTTGGTGTCCTGAAGCACGGTAAATCCATTTTCCGCGCTTGCCTGCTCATCTACCCTGCGCACAAGAGAATGGCCGAGGAAGGTGTCGGACAATGTCACGAAACCGGCATCCACGTCGGAACGCAGACGCTTGTTGTTGGAAGTCGTGGAGCCGTTGAACACCTCTACTCCGTCCAGTATCCAGTCCCAGGGAATCGTAACCACATTGTCGCTCGTAGAGCCGGGAATGGGAATGACGGTATCGCCCCTCTGGACGAATTCCTGGATTGTCGTATCCTGAGGGCGGAAAATCACTACCGTAGGGGAACTTATGGAGAATGCGTATGCATTGGCTTTCCCCACCTTGATTACCACGTCAAGAATACGTTCCATCGCTATCCGGTCGCCCGGAGCGGGATGATATATGGTATTGGTGAAGTAAGTGCTGTTGTAGCAGACAAAATAATCGTCCCTGTTCAGATTGACGCTCAACGGATACTGTACCGTATGGTCTATGGCTCCGTTCAGGCACAGCACGGCATCCTGTCCGCTCTCGAGAGGGAATGACCTGCCGTCTCCACCGAATTGCCACAGCGCCTGTATTATGGGGGCAAAGTCCTGAATCTCACCCCAGGGATTGGAGGAATTGGAGTTGTACGGGGCCAGAGTGCCGAAGCACAGGCTGTCCAGATATACGGTACGGGTATCGTTGTTGTGCAGTATGATGTATTTGTCGGACTGATAGTCTCCCACCTCGGGCAGTTTCTTGCAACCTCCGCAGTAGATTTCACGAATGACCAGGGTCCCGGCCTTGGAATACTTCAGGGGAAGGGCAAGGTTTGTCGCACCGTTCACAGCCACCTTGTCGCAGGTTCCGTTGAAAATGGACTGGCCGCTGCGGTCGCTCACGCTCACACGGTACAGACCGCGCGGAAGTTGAGCCACGGCTTTGCCCGACGCATCGGTAAACAGGCTGTAAACAAAGGTGTTGTTCATTTCTTCCAGAGAAACTTCCACTCCGGCACGGGCGAACCCGGCATATCCGTCGGGGTATTGCAGGGTTATGCAAACGCTGCAGGAAGAAGCCTCGTAGGGATTGTCCGTACGTACATCTACGCACGAAGCGGCACAAAGCACAGTCAGAAGGGATATCAGCAATCTTTTCATCATAGCTTTATTCTGCAGGTCAGGCCGTAATAGAACGACGGAGTGAATACAGCGCTCACTCCCGTGGCGAATGAGGTTACGCTGGGACGTGAAGCGGTGAAGTTATTTGCGAAGAAACTCAGGGAAACGTGTTTTCCTATTTCTTTTGTAATGCTCAGGTTGGCGCTGCAGTAGAAACCGTAACCGTCGGGGTTGTAGGTATAGGCGTTGCCTGTCTTTACAATGAGGTTGGCGAACTCCGGGTCCAGGGCCTGGGTGTCGGTGAAAGGATGCACCACCCCGTCGAGGGTCATATAGGATACCGGGCGGATTGCGGCATACGAATCACCGTCGTAAATGCTTCCTCCGGTAGGAACGTTGGAGTTCTCGGTAACTTTATAGGCATATTCCGCTCCATTGTACTCGCTCAGGTTTCTCATCCTGCGCAGCAGCGCCGCCTCGAAACGGCAGGTAATCACCAGCCTTGCCTCCGGAATATGGGTAATGGTGGTGAAGTTCATATCCAGGTTATGCGAAACCTTGCCGTTGGCAGTACCCGAAGATGCTCCGCGGGCATATATTCCCACATACTGGTAGGACCGGTTGGGCAGCGAGGTATGTGACCATCCGTTGTTGTAACTGTAAGTAAGAAGGTCATCTACATACGAACTGTAGTTGTACGAAGCATCCATACGGAACGACGTGCGGATGGGCTTGATTTCGGGGAAATCGACGGTAACCTCCGCTCCGGCACGGGTAACCGGCTTGCCGTTGGTCTGTATGTTATTGCGGACGAAACTCCGGTCCTGAACCTTCAAATCCATAGGCGTCCAGTACTCCTGGTTCGAACCTCTCATATATATGGCACCGGTCTGACTGTCCACCTTGAACTGGGGGTTTCCGGGTACCGTAAAATCCTGAGGCAGCTGCATAATGCTGTAGGTCATAGGAGTATATACGCTCTGATACTGGTAGGGGTCGCGGGTTACGTTGTAGAACCCTACAAGGCTTATCTTCCATTCGCCCCAGCCGAGGTCCAGGCCAAGCTCGGAATTGGAATTGCGCTGCCACCGAAGGTCGGGGTTGTACTCCATAGTATAAGGAATGGTGTAGAAAGCGTAATGCGAAGTGCTGCCGCTGGTGAAAGCAAACGTCTGAATGTCACGGTATTCCTGCTTTGGATAGAGCACCCAGAACGAAGGCAGCTTTTCGCTGATTCCCCAGCCTGCGCGAACGGTAACGTTCTTGGACAACTGCCATTTGACGTTGAAACGGGGCGAAAGCGAATTCACACCCTGATATTGTGAATTGCTGATAAATACCTGCTCAAGCCTCAGACCGGCAATCACGTCGAGCCTGGTATTTCCTACGGGGATGGTCAGCTGATCCTCGACGTACTCGCTGAGGTTGTTCATAAAAGGATACTGACTGTAGGGACGCGGACGGTAACCGTTGGGAGCGAGGGTTGGATTTTCGTAATATTCGCCCTGTCCCACGTTGCCGTTTGACTTGAACTGCACACCTGCTTTCAGGCGGTTCTTCACATTGCCCAGCGACCGGGTCCAGTCGTACTTGAAGGATGCCGACAGGTCGAGTTCCTTGCTGTCGACTATCTGGTCGGAATAATAACTGAGCGGCAGGCAGTCGGCCCATTGATAGCCTTCCACCTCCGAGTGTACCGCCGGCTGGGTCGTCGCCGATGAGCAGTAGGTATGGGTGCGGGCCATATTGTCGGCAAAACTGCCGGATGCCTCCAGTCGGAGCGAAGTGACCCAGGGAAGGTTCAGCATCCAGGCCACAGAAGTGTTGGCCCTGAAAACGTTATCCCTCACATTCTCGAAATTGCCGGAGGGAGCGTCGGGGTCGTCCTTGCTGTCCATTCCGCCAATATTCGCATTGACGCCGGCCTCGAAACGCAAGGCGCCTGCAAACGTATTGGAGTAGGTTGCGCTCACGTTTCTGCGCGTATAGGATGTGTACGGGCTCACGAGCTTGGTGGTGGCCCTGGCCCATTCGCCGCTCACATTCAGCACTCCTGCATCCCTGCCGAGTTCGACACCCTTGCTTACCGAGGCCTGATATGTACGGGGATTCACGCTGAATACCACATTGAGCGGGGTCCGGCCTTTTTTTGTGTTCACCTTCACCATTCCGGAATTGAGGTCTCCGTACTCGGCCGAGGGAACGCCTGTTATCACTTCTATGCTTTCGATGTTTTCAACTGAAAGACCGCGGGTGCTGGCTCCTGCAGGCTGAGCTACGGAAGCATTGTTTCCGACCCTCACGCCGTCTATTTCCAGGGCAGTACCGAAAGATGCGTTTCCCGCCGAAGTACCGCCGTCGCGCAGGCTGAACTGATTGTCCTGGGTAAGGTCAGGATTGATGGTCTTTCCGCCGGGGAGGAGCGCCGCCATATCGGTGATATTGCTCATCTGCATATGCTCGAGCGCCTCCTTTCCTATGTTATGGGAAGTTCCCAGGGTTCCGGCAGGACGCTGGGCCGTAACCACTACGTCTTCCAGCGCAAGGGATTCGACATTGAGGGTGAAATCCAGGGAGGCGCTGTGTCCGTTCGCATCGCTGACGCTCAAAACCCCCGCCTTGATGCTGAGTTGGACGCTTTGCGAAACGTATCCCAGACACTCCGCAGTAAGGGAGTAACCGCCGTTGGACAGACCGGGGAAATTATACCGGCCGTCGATATCCGTAACGGCCCACAGGGCGCCGTCATCTATCTTAAGGACAACTCCGGGCAAAGGTTCCCCTGAAACGGCATCCTTTACCGTACCAGAAATCCGCACGGAAGAAGGCGCTGCAAATGTCGCAGCACTACTAAGAATAAAGAGGATGGACAGTATGAACGATTTTACCCGCATTATCAACAAAAATCTTTGCAATGTAGTAAAAAAGTTCGAAAATCTTGTCCATCACGCTAAAATTTATTTCAGCCCTATTTTTATTGAGGACAATGTATTCCAGCCGCTTATCTCGATATGTAAAGGTTCCGCACAATCCGAAGACAGGTCGCAGGAGATACTGCGGGTTTCGCCGGGACGCAACGAAATGTAATTGTCTTCCCAGGTAACCGGCACAACAATTTCACCGCTTTCCGTCTTCAATGCCAGCCTTACGAAAAAGGCTACAACGCTACCGGCATTTCTGATTTCGAGCTTTATCCTGTCCTTGCCCGAAGAGGCCGAGGCCTCCAGCTCCACTTTTTCAAGTTCTGCAAGTGAGCTGAAATCGGAATGTTTCACAAGGTCGGTGCGTATCCAGTTATAGTTTTCCCAATCGTGCACATCGGACGTTGCAGAAAGGCAGTAGCTGTTATCCGTAAGAACCTTGCCGCTACTGTCCCTGAGTTCGAGGAACAGGAAAGACAGTGGCTGCGCCGATGGAACCTGGAAGAGTCTGAGCGACGAAAGTTCGTTCGAAACGGACACCGCAGTATCCCGGATGAAAACCTGATTTCCCTGAAGGTCGTAAAGTTCTGCGCGGGCCTGCAGTTCCCCTCGGACGGGAATGTCCGACACAGCATATACATATCTGTCGAAATAGTTGTAAACCAGCTGCTGCGGCGCGCAGGCCTTGCGGACCGACCAGAATCCGCTTGCCGGAACCAGATACCAGTCATACAACTGCCAGTACAAGGAGGGCCAGGCCGAGTTCAACATCCACTGTATAACGCCCGTACTCCGGGGAACGTTGACCCTGAACGCCTCGAACATTGCACGGGTCCCGTCGTAGTCGAGGTGGTGAGACTTCAAAAGGAAATCCTCAAGTCCCTGCGACGGGCCATACCGTTTTTCTACCGCAGTCTTCAGCACGTCCAGCGAGTGCATAGCCTCTCCCGCAGTCGTACAGTGGAAATCATAAGCCTTACCAAGAGGCCACCGGGCATCTTCGGGAATCATTTTCAAGACGGATTCCAGCTCGGGCATCTGGGCTCCGATTCCGGTTTCGGTATTGAACCCGAACGCCCCGCCGGGAGCCTTGGGGTTGTACCAGTATTCGGGTCCCTCGTAATCGTAGGGGCCTACCATCTTCATTCCCGTAGGGCCGCTCAGTTCACTCACCAGTCCTTTGGCAGAGGCAACTACGGGGCGGTCGTCTATGTCCGGAAGAAATTTCCCGTAGCGGCTCTCGAGTTCGGGCCTTGGAAGTTTGTCGCTGCCGAGATACCAGGCAATGATGGACGGATGGTTGCGCAGCCACACAATCTGGTCACGCAGCGATTCGGCTGCCATATCCATATCCTCGGGAGTCCTGATGCAGCCGTATTCGTCGTCGGGTGTGCCGCTGTACACCTCCCACTCCCAGAAACAGCTCCACCCTACAAGAGCAAGCAGACCTTTCCGGTCACACAGGTCATACAGGTTCTGCGACGTACCCCAAACATTCTCAAAACGCACGGCATTCAGATTCATCGACTTTACGTATTCCAGC
Source organism: Candidatus Cryptobacteroides sp. (assembly GCA_045599225.1). GTDB lineage: Bacteria > Bacteroidota > Bacteroidia > Bacteroidales > UBA932 > Cryptobacteroides. Next base: position 71,820 of record JAZRVN010000005.1, on the reverse strand, counting down.
TCAAGTTCGTTCCGGAGGTCGTCGTTGCGCAGGAAGATATCGTCGGTCCATCCGGCACCCTTGACAAGCAGTTTTCTCCCGTTAAGGATAAAGCCCCTGTGCCCTTCCTCTGTCAGATAAGATTCTATCTTCCTTATTCCAAAGTCGATACCTTCGGAATCGGAAACCCCGCCCTGTGTCTCGAATGCAAGGTCGAGATGATACATCTCGGGGGCGCCGAGTCCGCTGCACCACCATAGCCTGGGGTTCTTCACGTTCAGGATTCCGATATCGCCTCCATCGACCGAAACGGTCTTTTCCTCATTGGCCGCGAGTTTCACCGGAACGGATGCCGAACGGCCTTCAAGGCTTATTGTCAGCCGGCCTTCAAGTTCGGCCGACGTATTGTTGCGCAGAGTTGTCTGCACATTCAAAAATGCTGTACCCAAATCGTCCCCGTCAAATGAAGAACGCACACGGGAAGCAGATACAGACACAGCATCGCTTACGTGAATCCTTACCGGGCGGAATATTCCCATACTCTCATCGGCGGGACGAGGATTCCAGTCTACGAAGCCTATGTTGAAGTCTCCGGCCTCGGCGCGATGAACCTTCACTGCCAGCACGTTGTGCTCCCCTATCTTGTCCGTAATGTCGAAACTGAACCTGCGGAACGGGCCTTTCACCTGATCCGAAGAGGCCAGCAGGGCTCCATTGATCCAGATGTCGGCCATATAGCTTATACCGTCGAATTCGAGCCTGAAATGTTTTCCGGAGCCGGTTTGAGGGATATCGAATTCCCTAACGTACCACCAGGGCGATTCGAAGTCCCTGCGGTCGATTGTTTCATAGTAGCCTGTTCCCTCCAGCGCGTCGGCATACAGTCCGTTTGCGGAGAGGGCTCCCAGCACCGTCGACGGAACCTTTGCATCGTACCAGCCGGACAAGTCGGCGGAGCCCGAAGAAAGCGTTTCGCCCGAATCTGGCACGAGCGCGCCCGTTTGAATCTTCCATCCTTCCGTCAACTCAATGTCCCCGGAATCCTGCGGGGCAGGACCTTTGCAGCCGACTGCCAGCAGGGCAACGGCCACAATAATCTTTCCTATTCTCATAACTTACTTCTTAAGGTAGGGATTATACTTGTCGAACGGCTTGTACTCCATCCAGTCTATCTCCAGTTCGAACGGATATCGGGGAGCCTCGACCGACAGCGGATTGGTCTCCACCGGCCAGTTGTCGGTATGCCAGTAGTTGAGCCGGTATTTGCTCTTGAGACAAGGCACTCCGGTCTTTGAGGGCTGGTCCGGGAAAATCTCCTCGCCACCCTTATAGTCCCACAGTATTATTTTCTTTCCGGTCCGGGGATGCTCTATCCACCATACCATACGGTTGGGATACCAGTCCCATCCATAGGTGTAGAACTGGGCCGACGCGTCGAAGCCTTCGATGGGCTCTATCCTTTCCGGCTTGTTCCGGCGGCCTTTGAACGGGGTGTTGGGGACTTTTGTAACAGTGCCGTCCTGGTGTCGTACCTCGCTGCGCCAGATTGTTTCCAGAATTTCTCCGGTGGCCAGATTGATGATTCTTCCTATACGGTTATGCGCTCCCCTCTTGCCGGTCCAGGTACCTACATAAATGATACGAGGGTCTGCCACCAGGAATTCAATGTCTATTTCGCTCTGGCCGAATTCACGGTCTATGGCATAGGTGAAATAGCCTACCACGGCGCCAACGTTCGGTTGCGCCTTACGCACGTCGGGAACCTTGAACCGGGCGGAATAGCTGCCGTAGAAAGTGTAGTCCTTGGAAATGATTTCCGGCCCGCGACCCGCACCTGCCGGGTCCTGGGGGTCAATGCGGTACAGCATAATGTCGGTATCGGTTTCAGACAGGGACGGAATGCCCGAACAGTAGCGGAAATCGTTGCCCTGAGGCCTGTAGTTATAGTCGAAGTATTGGGATTCCGCAGCCGAGAAATCCTCCTTGAAGGCACCGTGGAATGCGGGTTCGGTGGTTTGCGAATAAGCGGCCGATGAGCCGAGAATAAGAACGGCCCCTGCAATAACGTGATTCAGTCTCATAATGAAGTGTAAGATATGCTGTCTATTTCAATTTCAAAGGGATATTTCGGCGCCGCGGACGTATGGAACGCACCGGCGCTGATATAAGCCGGGGTCTGGAGTATGAGCGATCTGTCCGAGGTCTTGCCAATCACTGTCCGGGTCCGGGTCCCGGGGTCGATGATCCACCATTCGAGCGAGTTGGCATTCCAGTCGAATCCGTACTCATAGAATCCGGATGCCGAATCGAAGTTCCTGATTGGGGATGCTGCGGTTTTCTCTCCTCCGCGTGTACCGTAGATGACGGTTCCGAGGGATGAAAGTTTCCATCGGATAAAGATACAGCAGTCGTCCTTAGCCGCAGACTTGTCTGAAAGTCCGAATTCTACCGTAACGTCGGGCTTGGCTTTGAGCCGGCTTATATCGGGCATTTTTGCCCTGACAGAATAGCTGCCCAGAAAGGTAAGGCTGTCCATTGCAACCCTCGGGCCACCGGCTGCACCCGCCGCATCCCCGGGGTCGAGGCGGAGCAGAAGTATGTCGGTTTCCCGTTCGGACAAAGACGGGAAGGCAGAAAAATAACGGAAGTCGTCGCGACCCTGTTGCAGTCTGAAACCGAAATTTTCGGGCTCCGGAGCGTCGAAGGTCTGACAGAAAGACGCTGCGAGTTCATATTCAACCGGGGTTTCCGTCGTATCCTTGCCCGGTTGTGGTTTTTCCTCTTCTTTCTTGCCGGAAGAATCCTCCCGCGAGGGTTCATTGTCCCAGTTTATCTTCCAGGACGGGCCCTGCTTAACGCAGGAAATCGCGCTCACCAACATAATGAGTATGAAGAGGACAGAAGTTCTCATTTCCAGTCGTTTTTCTCTATCCAAGCCTTGCTCTCTTCTTCAAACGGAATGAAGGACATATAATCGGCCTCCAGCATATAGGGATATGCCGGTGCTTCGACGGATTTGCGGTTGGTCTCTACCGGCCAGTCGCTTGTGTGCCAGAAATTCAGGCGGTATGTAGTGGGAGGTTGGGGTATTCCGTGGAAATTGGGAGTAGTACCCCTGAAGTCCCAAAGAATTATCTTTTCGTTGGTTTCGGGATCCACGATCCACCAGGTAAGGCGGTCGGAATGCCAGTCGAATCCGTATTCGTAGAATCGTTTCGAGGCATCGAATCCCTCTATGGGTCTTATGGTTTTGGGAGAAGTGGTCTCTTCCGAAGTAAAAGGATGATTGCGGTTGCCGTCGTGAAAAGAGCGGTAAACCGTCTCGTAAATCTGACCGGTTGCAAGATTGATGGTTCTGCCTATTCTCTGCAGCTGGTCGATATGACCCGGAGTACTGGTCCAGGCACCTACATATATAATACGCGGGTCGGCAATCAGAAATTCGACGTCAATCTCGCTGAGTCCGAAATTCCGGTCTTCCCGATAGGTGAAATACCCCACCACCGCCCCTGCGTCGGGCTGAACCTCTTTAACGTCGGGAACCCTCAGACGGGCAGAATAGGATCCGAAATGCGTGGTTGACGCTGTTCCTATCTCGGGACCTCTGCCGGCACCTGCCGGAGTTTTGGGGTCGATTCTGAGCAGAATCACGTCCGTACCCTTTTCGGACAGGGAAGGGACTCCGCAGAAATGCTTGAAGTCATTGGCATTGTACTGAAAGTGTGCCGATGACCCGCTGTCGAATTCTTCTGTGAAGGCGCCGGACATACGGTTCTGTGCGCTCGCGCTAAAACTAAGGGCTATACCCAGGGCCGTTATGGCTGTAATGGCGGATAGTTTCATTTTTTATAAAGATAAAAAAGGAGGCAGGGCAAGATTGCACCTGCCTCCTTGGAAAATTAACACATATTAGAGAATAATCTTGAGACTTGCATTGTCCAGGAGAACGTCTACACCCCAGTAATTGCCCCAAACGTTGCGGTAATTTATGAAGAAGTAGTATGTTCCGCCTGTTTCAACGGTAAATTCTGTTGATTCTGCACCTGAGTAGCCCAATGCGAGCTCTTCATTTGCCTTAATCCAGTCTTCGGTGCCTTCGAGGTTGCCGTCATAAGAGGGAACTGAAGGGCCGCCGTCTCCCCAGTCTGCAGTTGGGGCTGCAGCCCAGTAGTTGAACATCTCGACAATATGGGATTCGGTGTCTGCGGCAGTATCCTGAGTTTCACCCTTGACTGCATCGAGGTTGTTGCAGATACCGATCCAGAACAGACCGTCGTTGCAGGAATTCTCACCCCACTTGAGGTCGAGACCAAGTTTCACAACATCACCTGCAGCAAGTTCTACAGCCTGATATACCGTGAAGTTGAAAGCAGCCTGAGTAAGCTGACGCTCGCCGTTTGCCCTGAAGCAAGCGCCCTCACCTGCAGAGGGTTTGTCTTTTGAATATCCGAATTCGGGAATCCAGGAATCAAGTCCGGGGAACTGATCGGCTCCGAACCAGTCGGGATTGACAGAGGTCTGGAATGTCCAGTACTGTGCATCATCTTCCTCGAAGCCGCAGCCCTTGAGGAGTTCGTTCTTTGCAACAGCCTCAACTTCCTCGCTGTATTCGCTGGTATCGCCCAGAAGGCCCTTTACGGTTGCCTTTACAGTATATTTTCCGAATTCAGGGAACTCGTGCTTTACTGTGAACTCGGTCGCCGTTGTACCGTCACCGAAATCCCATACAATGCTCTCGGCATTCTGAGAACCGGTAGCGTCGAACTCGATAACCTTACCGTATTTTCCGTCGCGTCCTTCGAGAGCTGTGTAAGTAAAGTATGCCTGAGGTTTTCCGGCAACGGTAACCTTGGCTTCTTTCTTTGCAGTTGCACCGTCGGCATTGGCAGCGGTAAGAGTTACGGTGTACTCACCTGCAGATGCATACTCGTGCTTGGGAGAAGTTTCTTTCGAAGTATCTCCGTCGCCGAAATCCCATTTGTAGGAAGTAGCGTTCTTGGATGCGTTTGTAAAGGTCACCGTGAGACCGTCAACGGCGCTTGTGAAGTCGGCCACGGGCTTCTCGGCAGGAGTAGGCTCGGGGTCAGGTGTAGGTGTGGGAACAGGCTTTGAACAAGCCAGTACCATCGTTGCGGCAATGCTAAGGATTGCCGAAAATTTAAAAAATGATTTCATAACTGATAATTGATTAAAAAGTTAATGATAGTGTGTTTATATAATTCCTTATAGAGGCAGAATAGTTGTCCCGTTCCAGTATTCGCTGTCCGGATCGATTACCATTACCAGACTGGTATTCTCTTTGGCCAGCTCATATTCAGTGGGATTGGAGATTTCCAGGCCCAGGACAAGCAGACGGCTGCCTTCTTCGGTCCTGATTTCGGCTTCGTGGGTTCCAAGAGCCGCGAGGTCTATGCTCACATAGCAGGTAGCGCCACTTTCTCCGGCAGGAACATCGATCCTGGCCGGTACGCTGCAGCAACCATCCGGCAACGCCATAGCCGCAATGCCTTTGGAGGCATATTCTTCAAGCTTGCGGGAGGTTTCGGCCGGGCTTACTCCAAGATTGACAGAATATGCCTTTGCTCCAGCCACGTATCCGGCACGCATAACACCCACGGCAACATTGAGTTTGCCATCCTTCACATTGCAGTTGTATGAAGTATTCTGGTTAATCGGGCCTCCGGGTACGGGATAAGTGTTGTCCAGTCCCGTAACGGTAGCCTGGGGCATATATATCACCGGGAAGCCGTAATCCATTGTGGCATTGTTCTTCTCGCAGGAACTCAGGCCGAACGCAAGCGCTGCGGCAGAGGCCCAGATCATAAAGATTCTTATACTCTTATTCATAATGAAAAGCATTTGTCAATTGTATTGAGGATTTTGGGTGAGAGTTCCTCCGGAGTTGGTAACCTCGTCCCTGGAGAATGGCATATAGTAGTTGCGTTCGTTGAACACACGGCTTCCTATGGTCTTGTAGGAATATTGGAAACCTCCAAGGTTGTTCTTTCTCACTACGACTCCTTTGATTGATTTGTTGAGCACATTTTCAGCATCCATCCAGCGCAGGAGGTCCCAATAGCGGTGGTCCTCGAAAGCCAGTTCTACACGGCGCTCATTCTTGACCACCTTGCGGAATTCGGATTTGTTGGCGGTCGTGACGGCAGGAAGAGATGTGCTGGCGCTGTTGCGTACTTCAGTGAGGGCCTGACGTGCAGTCATACCGTATCCCTTGGGGTCGGAATCGGGGCCGTAAGCCTCATTCATTGCCTCTGCATAATTCAGAAGCACCTCGGCGTAACGGTACACGGGCCAGAGATGGTCGGTGCTTCCGCCCTCGACGAGATTGAGGTTGGGGGCAAGGAACTTACGCAGGTAATATCCTGTCTTGCTGGCACCCTTCGTATTCTGGCTGAACTGTCCCGCAGGTGATTCGTCGAATACGTTGACTCCGTTCCACGAACATCCGTTGTAAACTATTGTAGCGGCGAATCTTGGATCTCTGTTCTGATAAGGATTGACGGTCTGCTGTCCTACATACTCGTACGCATCCACAAGATTCTGAGTGGGACATACACCGCTGCCGCCACCTCTCGTACCAACGGGATAATTCAAAGCTTCCGGAGTGCTTCCTGCACTCTTCCTGATCAGGAAAATGGATTCCACGTCATTGGCCGCATTGTTCTTAAGGAAATAGTTACCGTAATCCCTGTTGGCAGGCATATGAGAGTCGGGATAAGTACGGCCATCGGGTCCGAAACCGAACCCCTTCCCGAATATGGCCTTACGGGTCTGAATAACCTCATTGGCCGCTTCTGCAGCCCTCTCCCATTTCGATTGGTCACCGTCGGGGTTATTGCGCGGGCTTGCGGCATAAAGCAGGACACGAGCCTTTATCGCAAGCGCCGAAGTCTTGTCGAAGCGTCCGGTGAAATCCCGAAAATTCCAGTTGTTCACGTCGGCAACGGCATTCTCGGGAGTCTCGTCGAGTCCGACCCGCCAGTCGAGGTTCACTTTGTCCTTGTTTTCGTCGATGAGTTTTACGATATGTTCTACCACATCGTCATAACTTGCCTGGCCCGCCGTTCCGCTAGATGGGCTTTCGCTTACAATGGGAACCCCTCCGTACATCTTGATGAGTTCGCCGTAATAGTAAGCCTCGGCTATTCGGGCTTCGGCTCTCTGCCATCCCAGATTTATTACATCCCTCTTGTAGAGGCGGGGTTTGTCGGTGCTGTAAACCGTTCCGTCCGGATTATACACTGTAGACGTATCTCTGTTCAGGGCCAGGAAGTTTTCGCCGTCCTTTGCATAATCCAGAAAGGCGTGAGCCGCGCGGATTCCCTCGTAATAATTGTTATAAAGGTATCCTATGGGATTCGCGTCCGGGGAAAGCAATCCTTTGTTGAATACGGAAACGTCGGAAACGGGTGCCGTCTGTTCCGCTTCATCGGATGCCGAGGCAAACAGGTTTCCGTCAATGACGTTGAAGCCGTACTGCATACGCACGTAGAAGGCGTCGGCAAAGTTGTTCAGGGTCGCATATCTGGTTTCCAGTCTGTCCTGTGTGTCGTAGACATCGATGCGGGTGTCCAGAAACTTCTCGCAGGCACAGAGGGCAAATGCAGACGCTGTTATTAGAATTATATGTTTGATTACTCTTTTCATATCTACTGTCCGTTACTGGTTAGAAACTTATCTGCACGCCAAGATTGCAGGACTTTGCGGCGGGATATCCGTAATCGGCTGTCTCGGGGTCCATCTTGTAATCTCTGAGAACGGCGCTGAGCGTAAACATATTGTACGCTGTGACAAAGAGACGGAGTTTTGAAATCTTTGCCCGTCTGACTGCCGGGAGCCGCGCAAAATCGTATCCGACTTCCACATTGCGAAGTCTGAGATAACTGTTGTCGCGAATCCAGAATGAGCTGGAACGGTAGTTATTGTCGTTCTGCTGCGTGGTAAGACGCGGGAAAGTGGCGCTCTGGCGAGTGTCCAGTTTAGCCTCGGGATAATAGGCCCACGCACCCTTTGCCCATTCGAACGCATTGCCATAATTCAGGAACGGTTTCCAGGCCGAGTAATCCATAAGATTCACGGTTCCGCCCTGACTGCCGGTAATGAGGAAGGAGAGATCGAATCCGCGGAACGTGAATTCGGCTCCGAGATTCACGGTTACGGTAGGATACGCCGGATTGCCTATCTTTACGATATCGGTCTCGTCTATGATTCCATCACCGTCCTGATCCTTGTACTTGAGGTCTCCGGGCTGCACAACTCCGAACTGAGGTACCGGCAAGCCCATATTGAGTTCTCCATCCAGGTCAAAATCCTTAACGTCGTAGAAGCCGATGCATTCCAGACCCATTCTTGTACCATAGGGCTGGCCTACAAGTGAGTTGTATTTGAATTTTGGAGCCACTTCGCCCATCTCTTCAATCCTGTTGACTGCATAGAGGGCATTTCCGTAGACAGAATAGCCGAAATCTCCGACCTTGTCGGCAAAAACGAAACTGGCATCCACACCCCGGTTGGTCATCCGGCCGATGTTGGAGTAGTAGTTGTTGTATCCGTTATAGTCGAGCAGGTAATTGTTGAGCGTAAGTATTCCGCTGCGCTTGTCCATAAAATAGTCGGCCTTGAGCGTAAGCTTGTCGAAAAGCTTCAGGTCTATTCCTCCGTTAATCTTCAGGCTCTTTTCGGCCGTAACGTCGGGATTGGCGTTGAACAGCGGGATTATACCGCTCTCACCGCCGCCGAAGCCGGGTCCGAAACCGGTAATGAAGCCTTCGGTATAAGAGTAATACTGCTGGTACAGATAACGTCCGTTGGTTTGGAAGCCTTCGATGTTCACATTCGCCTCGCTTGCTCCGGTATAACCTGCGGATGCCCTGAGTTTGAGGAAATTAACCGTCTTGTTATCCTTCAGGAACGACTCGTTGGAAATGGTCCATCCGAGCGAAACGGTGGGATAGAATACAAAGCGGCGGCCGGGAGCATACGCATCGCTTCCGAAATAGGAGAAGCCCAATGCTGCGTTGTAGCGGTTATCGTAGGTGTATGCTACCTTTCCGCTGAAGTTTGCATAGCGGTATTTCCAGTCATAGGAATTGGAGCCGTTGCCGTTATAGTCGGAAATGTATGCCGACAGCTTGGCGTTCACGACGTTCTTTCCAAACACCCCGTCATAACCGGCATCTATGCTGCCCTGCATCCAGCGCTCCTTCCCGGACGACCAGTAGCCCTGCGAACGGATGTAGGAAGATACGTCCGATGTCTGGGCAACGCCGTTATAGTATCTGGCATAGTTGCTGGTTTTGGCAGTGTTGCCTATTGTCCTTGAATAGAAAGAGAAGGCCTGTTGCAGATAAAGACCTTCTACCAGAGTGCCAAGGTCTTCCCTGAACCTGAAGTTTGCCTGCAGCAGTTTGGTCCTGCTGGTAGCCCATCCCGTTCCCTGAAGCGATGCTACGGGGTTGTTCGGATGAACCGCCGTACCGGAGTACTTGCAAATAGGGTCGGTAGATTTCTCGTCATATACAGGATATATGTTTGAGGGATAATTAACCACATCATTTGCCAGGGTGTATATGCCGTAGTTGGGGCTGAATCGGTCTTCGAGACGCCCGCCCACGTCTACGCTCACTGTGAGTACCGGATTCAGCTTCATATCAAGATTGGTTCTCAATCCGTATTTGACGAAGGATGCATTGCGGGTATGGTCGGTGTTTGCCACGTTGAACATACCCTGCTGGTTGGCGTAATCGAGCACAACGCTGTACTTTGCCATTCCTGTACCCCCGCGGTAAGAAAGCACTCCGTCCGTGAGCATACCGTGGTTCCGATATACCTTGTCGTACCAGTCGGTATCGACACCTTCGCCGTTCTTGTATGCGGCCAGGTCTATGGCATCGTAATAAGGATCCCATTCGCGCCCGTTGTCGTTGCTCCAAGCCTGATTGTACAACGAAGCGTATTCGTATGAGCGCAACGGCTTAGCCACGTTTACGGGCAATTGCACTCCGCTCCGGAGCTGGAAGTTGATCTTGGGCTCACTTTCGGAACCGCGCTTTGTCGTAATCCATATTACGCCGTTGGCTCCGTTCATTCCGAACGTAGCCAAATCGACGGCGTCTTTGAGTACGGACACCGACTCTATCTCCTCGGGAGACAAATACGTAACGAAATCGGCCTTGACCTCAAATCCGTCGACATAGAACTTCAGGGTATTGACGTCCAGTCCCTGAGCATAGGAGCCGATACCGCGGATGAACATTCTTGCGGCGGCGCCTCCAGGGGTTGCGTCGGAATTAATTACCGTTACACCGGGAAGCCTTCCCTCAAAAGTGTTGGTAAGGTTTACGTCCGGAGTCTTGTACAGCTCCGATCCGTCCACTTCAAAATCCTGAGAAAATGCATTGATCCGGGATATCGGGAGTATCGCCAGAAGCAGAATTATTGTTTTTACTGTCTTCATATCTGTTTTCTTTTGGATTTTCTGTTAATAACCGGGATTCTGTGCTATGATTCCCTTGTTTACCTCGGACTGCTGGAAGGGTTCGAGGAACCACTTCGGATGCCAGTATCCGGTGTATGAATATGCATCCCAGTACGACACCAGGGCAGCCATAGTGTTGTCGCCTCCTACGCGCAGGAAGGATATTTCGGTCATATCCCCGCCCAGAATGTTTGTACCTATGTCGGAACATTTCCAGTGCTTCACGTCATAGTAGCGGTGGTTCTCTTCAAAATACTCCAGAGCCTTCTCCCTTTGGATAAGGGCGCGGATCTGTTCCTTGCTGCCGCCCTCGACCGAAGGAATGCCGGCTCTGTTGCGGATGATGTTCAGGTACCGGAGCGCATTGGCAGAATCGTCGCTCTCGTTGTAGAGTTCGGCCAGATGGAGGTAGTTCTCGGCCAGACGGAACAGCGGGAATTCGAGCCAACGGCGTGCGCCTGCCTTATAATAGAACTTTGTGGGAACGCCTATCGAGCGGCCTTCGATTGCCCTTGACATACTTGCGGCAACGGCCTCATCTTCGGTAAAGCTGCCCATATACCATATTCCCTGATTCCACTGGGCGTCGCCGTCGTTGGAACGGCCGAATTTTCCGGGAACGCAGATATCTACGCGGAAGCGGGCCTCTATCTTATCGATGTTGTCCGAGAAATCAGAAATGGGTCTGGGGGCCTCCTCCCCTACCTTGGGCCAGTCTATTTCATTGCCGTCCTTGTCGCGGTAGAGTCTTACGAAATTCGTGAGCACTCCCCTCTGCGAACGCTCGCCGGCATCGACATAGCCCGAGAAGTTGTAGCCCTCGGTCATATTGTTGTAAACCTGCTGGTCGCTCTCGATCTTGAACGCCAGAATGGTTTCAGGACCGTTGAGTTCGGAAACCCCGCGGCCGTAGTCGTCTATAGCCTGTTCAAAGCTGTTGCAGTTGCCTTCACCGGCCGAGAAAATAAGGTGCTTGTTGTGAGCGGATGCCCATTCCAGCACGTCCAGATTGGCCTGGATGGCATCGAGATAACGCTGTTTGTCGTAGCCGCCGAACCAGATGCATTTCTCGTCGCAGTCGAACTTCACGTTGAATTCCGTTGCATAGGAGCGGTCGGAATTGAACAGCGGACGGGCCGCAAAAGTCAGCAGCCTTGCCTTCATTTCCAGGACGGCTCCGCGGGTGAGTCTTCCAACCCACTTGTCGCCGCTTCCGGCCTCAATGTCAACCCAATCGTCGGGGAGCCGGTTCAGGGCTTCGCCAATAAGTTCCAGGGTATAGTCCAGAGTTTCCTGAAGTGTAGCCCTGGGGAAATTGATTTCCTCGGTCAGTTCATTCGCCTTGCGCACGATGGGAACTCCGCCCCAACGGTAGAACATTCCCATATAGCGGTAGGCCATCAGGCCGTAGGCCTCTCCCTTCATATATTCCTTCATCTCGGGAGAGAGCTCGTTTACATTATCAATATTGGCAATGATGAGCCAGCAGGCCCTTATCACTTCCCAGTTCTCGTTGAAGTTGGCGGGGCAACCCTGATACTGGCCCGACGCAACGTCTATCTCGGTTGTGGGGCCGTTGACTACCAGATTATAGCCGGCGTGCCAACTGTACCCGCGGGTAAGTTCGCCGGAAAGACTTGCCAGAGTGCCGTGGTTTATTGCCCAGCCCTCGGGGAGGCCTTCGCGAAGCCCTCTGTGATAAGCTCTCCAAAGCATACCCTCGGCATCTTTGCGGTTGGAAAAGACGTCTTCGAGGTAAACGCTTCCCGTAACCTCAGGTTTTTCAAGGAAGATGTCGCAGGAGCTGAATGCGGCAAGAGCGACAGCCGCCAGTATGATGTATCTTATCTTTTTCATATCCGTAAATGCTTAAAATTCAATGTTGACACCAATATTGGTGGTTCTTGTGAGAGGGAACACATAGGAGATGTTGCCTTCTTCTCCACCAAGATTGTCCTTTGTCTCCGGGTCGATGCCGTACCTGCTCATCTTGTCGAAAAGAGTGAACAGATTGTTGGCATTCACAAATACCCTGAGAGAGGAAATGCCGGCCTTCTTGAGAGCAGCGGAATTCTGCGAGAAATTGTAGCCAATTTCAAGGTTCTTCAGACGAAGATGGTCACTGGACAATGCCCAGATATCGCTCTTGGGTCCGAAATCGTAGTGATTCTGGTCGGCATCGTACACGGCGCGGGGATAGGTGATTTCGGCACCGGATGCAGCCTTTTCGGGAGTCCACCGGCCTTCATACTGCCAGCGGAAAGCGTTTCCGGCACGTTTGAAGAACGGGCTGGTGATACGGGAAACATAGTACGAGCCCATTGCCGTTCCGGACAGCACAACGCTTACGTCGAAGCCTTTCCAGCTCAATCCCAGTCTGCCGCCGAACTGTATCATAGGACGGTTGGGATAGCCTATCGGAGCCTGGTCCTTATTGTTGATGATACCGTCTCCGTTAAGATCCACGTACTTGATGTCACCAAGGGTTACGGCATTGGCCGACGAGGCAAAGTACGGGCGGTTGTTGAGCTCTTCGAGAGTGTCATAGAAACCGTCGGTCTTGTATCCGAAGTTCTGTCCTATGCTGTGACCGGTCTGGTTCATCCACTCATAGGGGTTCGGGGCTTCGGCCATATAGTCTATTGTGTTTTTCGCATAGGTAAAGTTTCCTTCCAGATAATAGCTGAAGTCTCCCTGCCTGTCCTTCCATCCGATCACCGCTTCATAGCCGTGATTGCTTACTTTTCCCACGTTCACGGGAGATGTATCCCACGAAGGCACGCCGAAGGTTACAGGTATCACGCCTAAGGTGGTTAGGATGTCAACCCTCTTCTCACTGAACCAGTCGGCCGTAACCGACAGTCTGTCGCTGAAGAAGCGGGCTTCGAGGCCGGCGCTTATTTTCGTGGATTTCTCCCAGGTTACGTCGGGGTTACCTAGCGCACCCTCGGCAGAACCATAGTAAATGGTATTGTATGTACCGGTACTTGTACCGAACTGGTAATAGTTGCTGAGCAGGGAAGCCGAGCTGGTTGCACTGCCAAAGTCTCCGGGCCCCATATTGATTGTATATGTTCCGGGCAGATAAAGATAGCGGCGTCCGCCAATCTGGTCGTTACCAACCACTCCGTAGCTGCCTCTCAACTTTAGGAAAGTAAGGGTCTTGTTCTGGCGGAACCAGGGTTCGTTGGAAATAACGTAACCCAGAGAGAATGCCGGGAACAGGCCGAAACGGCGACCCTTTGCAAAGTTCTCGGTTCCGTTGTACGCAAAGTTGACCTCGGCCATATAGCGGGTGTCGTAGTCATAGGTCACGCGGGCCGACGTTCCAATGAGGCCGCTGGGGGTGCTGAACTGGTCGGCCGGCATTGTGTATTTGGTTGCACGGCCCAACAGGAGACCACCTACCGAGTGTTTACCGAAAGTTCCCTGATAATTGAGGGTTACGTCGGCATAGAAGTCACGCATACCGCCCCAAGACCCCGATGAGTAGCTGTCGGCACCAACGGTTCCTCCGAAGAATTCCAGGATATTGGGGTCGGTCAGGCTTCTTCTTACAGTATATTGGGGAATGGCTCTGGTTTGCACAGCCACTTTGCTGTAGTTTTCCTGATACCGGACACTTGCCTGAAGGTCAAGACCTTTGAGAAGATACGAGAAGTCGTGCCGGAGTTTCAGGGTAACGTCTACGCGGGTGTTTGTAGTTGTACCTGAAGGCTGGGACAGCAGGGCCGGCAGCCAGCCGCCGGTCATTTCGTTGTCGGTCCTTTTGTGAAGGCCGTCCTGCACCGAATTCGAGGGATAATCGAAATCGGAAATAAGGTGATCATTGATTACCATACTTCTGTTGGTAAAAGGATTGCCCTCATAAATGATTTGCATTATTCCGCTGTACCTGCTGTAGAGGGATCCCGTACCGGGACCGCTTGTAGAGCCGAATTGGGCACTGGTATTCACGAACAGCGTGGTATGCTTGAAAAGGTCCACGTCGATATTCGCCCTGAGGTTGTACCTCTGATATCTCGAGCCGGTATTGACACCGAAATAATTGGCATTCTGCATTATAGACTGCTGATCGAAATAATTCAGGGAAACATAATATTTAACTCTCTCGGCGCCTCCGGATACACTTACGTTGGCCTGCCACTGCGGAGCTACCCGGCTGTAGAGCTCGGCATAGGCGTCGGAACTGCCATAATAGAGAGCCGGACTGTCCAGCAGTTTCTGCTTCTGCTCGGCCGAAAGGTTCATAGCCTCAATCTCGGCCGGAGTGAAATCGCGGTTGTTCCGGAATTTCCACAAATCATCCTCGGTGAAAAGATAGTTCTTGAGAGGAGTGCTTCCATAACCGTTAACCTCGTTCATAATGGCTTCGTTGCGGAACATTGCATATTCATAGGAAGTCAAGCCCTTCTGAACGTTCGTAGCGCTGGTGAAACCGAAGTTTCCGGAAAAACTCACCTTTGGTTTTCCCGCTTGTCCGCGTTTTGTCGTTACTATGATGACACCGTTGGCGGCTCTGATTCCGTAAACGGCAGTAGAGGATGCATCCTTAAGCACGCTTATACCAAGTATATCATTGGGATTCAAGCTGTTGAGGATACTCATAGCGTGACTTGCAGGCTGTTCTATTCCATCGATGACGATAAGCGGCGAGGTGTTTCCGGAATAAGATGAAATACCGCGTATTGAAATGTTTGCAGCATCCTGTCCCGGCTCACCGCTCACGGTTACGGCGCTCAAACCCGGGGTTATTCCCACCAGAGCCGATGACACGTTGGCAACCGGAGCCTTGATAACGTCGGACCCGGATACAGACGTGATTGCACCGGTAACGTTCACTCTTTTCTGAGTTGCGAAAGCCGTTACCACAACCTCATCCAAAAGCTGATTGTTTTCTTTAAGTACAATCTCATAAGAGTTTCTGCCGTTCAGACGGAACGAGTAGTCGTCGTAACCGATGCAGGTTACCACGAGATTTGCATCCGACGGGACAGAAATGGCAAACCGTCCATCGATGTCGGTTGCGGCCGCTTCCCTGGAAACAGGATCCGTCACAATGGCCCCGACAACCGGTTCTCCCGTCTCATCCACGACCGTTCCGGTTATGCTTACTGCTGTCCGATTCTGTACTGCCGGATCCCCGGACACTTTCCCTTCTGCAGGCAGAGCGAGAGGAGGCAAAAGCAACAGCACGGTCAGAAGACTGATTAACTGTTTTTTCATATCTGTGAAGATTAAAATTGTTATCCAAAGCAAATCTCAAAAAAATAATACCCAACAGAGGTTTATTTCATCTAAAAAAAATCTATTTTTGTCCAAATTATCATTATACAATGAAACGACTTCTGTTTTTATCCATCTTAATATTACAAAATCTGATTTTAGAGGCCGACAATTATTATTGTAAGACTATCGGCATTTCGGACGGTCTGTCACACTCCAGCATTACCGACGTGACCTATGACGGCAACGGCACACTATGGGTGGGAACAAAGTTCGGACTGAACGAATTCCGCAACGGAAAACTCCGTACCTTCCTCGATGACAAGAGCGGAAAAATCAGAGGCAACCACATAAATCTTTTGTACTGTGATTCCCGAAAAAACCTTTGGGTATCGACAGACAAGGGACTTTTCCGCTATAACCCCTCAAGCGACTCTTTCGTTCTGTTGGACGGGCATCCGGTATTCTGCGCCACGGAATCGGGCGACACGCTTTATTGGGGTGGGCACAATGGAATATCCACTTATTCCCATTCCGACGGCACCTTCTGCGCGGGCACATCCGAGAACTACACCGATTTCGTGATGCTGGACATCTATGAAGGAACTCTTCTTGCAATTGACAGGAAGGCAGGAGTTCAGCTCATCGGTCACGGCACAAGTATCAATCTGCCAATTAACGGAACAGAAAACAATCAAATTATAAAAGGGGCCCGCAAAGACAACATCCTATACTTATCCGTAATGAACATTGGGCTTATCGAGTATGATTTGAAAGAGAGGAAAACCCTGCGGGTACTGCATTCCGGTCAAAACGGACTGCCTTCCGAGATCATGCTCTCGCTCCTTATATACGACAACTTCCTGTGGATGGGATTTGACGGAGCAGGACTTTGGATTATGGATAGGGAAAACGGCGAGATAATATCGGCCGAAGACATATATGAGTTCCCGTCAAAAAACAATCTCCCATCTTCAATTACGACTCTATACCACGACCAGTTTGACAACATATGGGTGGGAAGCGTGCGAAGCGGACTTGTAGGTCTTAAGATGTCTCCCATAAAACTTCTGTCCGAATCGGGCCGGCGAAGCGGCACTATGGAAGAAAACGTGGTTATTTCACTGCTTCCCTCAATGGACGGAAGGCTTTACATTGGTACGGATGGTGAAGGCATCAAGTATACATCAAGCCAGGTATCTGATTTGAAAGGCTATCCGAAGCAGAATGGGCTCAAAGTGACTTCCATTGCCGACTTCGACAACGAAAGTCTGATAGTATGCATATATAACTCCGGTTTTTACCTGATGAATAGAAATAGCGGACGCTTGACTCCCTTCACACTTATCGACAAAAAGACAAACGCCGCAGAATGCCTCAACAGCAATGCCCCGAAACTGTATAGCCTTGACAATGACCGTATTCTCTTTCTTGCCGTAAACACCTATCTGTACGACAAAAGCAACGGAACATTTTCAGTCTTCAGCGATGAATCTCAAGAACAGGGAAAAGAACTTGTAGCCATAGGAAGCAACACTACAAACTCATTGTACGCATATTCGTCGGTGGGGCTGTTCAGAATCGGCGTGTCCAACCGCACAGTTTCCCAGATATATTCAGCCGACACAGAGACAGGCAGCATAAATACTGCAGTTATTCACAACGACATTATATACTTCGGAACGAATTACGGACTCTTTCAGTATGATTTGAGAAAAAACAGCGCAGCGAGGATAGAATCCGTAATGTTCACCAGGGTAAGCGCCCTACACTATAGCGCGGGAGGAAATCTATGGGTTGGAGCAGACAACACATTGTTCCTTTATCGCAATGGAGTCTTCACCTATGTGGGAGAAAACCGTGGTGTTCCCGCAAATGAATTCCTGGTGTGCGCGTCGGGCAACGACGAAAGCGTCTATCTGGGCGGAACTTCCGGACTCATAGGAATAGGGAACAATTATGCTTTCGACACTAGCGAAAACAAACAGGTCGTACTCCACGACGTATCCGTAAAGGGCACGCGTATCAGTACACCCGAAAGGGCGCTGAAACTCAAGCACGGCTACTCATCGCTGACACTGTCGGCCAATCTTATCGGAGCCGACCCTTTTGACATAATACATTATTGCTATACGGTCGCCGGAAACAAAGGATTCAGTTACACCGCCTATAAGGACAATCTTGAGATACCTGAACTGAAGCGCGGGTCCTATACCGTTCAAGCGTCGTACCTTATGTCGGACGGCAGATGGAGCGAGCCTATGAACGTTCTGGAAATTTACGTATCGCCACCCTGGTACATTTCTCTGCCTATGAATCTGCTGTATTTTCTGGTTACCCTTATTGTTTTCTTTTATCTGATAGACCGGGTAAGCCGCAGGCGTCTCGCAAGAATGGAGGCAGAACTCAAATCAAGGGACCTCATTTTCTCAAATGCCCTCAAAACCTACATCAATGACAACATTGGCAATCCCGAATTAAACGTGGCCGAGATTGCAACCAATATGGCAATGAGCCGTGCGTCCTTATACTATAAGGTAAATGCAATGTTCGGCAAAGGGGTTGCCGAACTTATAGAGGAAAGGCGGATGGAGATTGCAGAGGAAATGCTCCGGAATACGGTTATGTCTGTTCTGGAAATTTCCGAGAAAGTAGGATATTCCACTCCCAGGTACTTCTGTACACGATTCAAACAGCGGCACAACGGGGTCACCCCTCTGAAGTACCGCCAGAAAAAAAATAAATAAAGGAAACCGTCTCTTTAACTAGAACTTGAACTGTATGCCGAAGGTGGCGGCATCCACTATGCCAAGCCGGAATACGGCTGTCTTATCGTACCCCTGAACTCCGATACAGGCGATATGGGACACCAGATCAATATTGTCGGAGATGGAATAAGCAATGCCCGGGAAAACACCTGCACCCCAGCAGAATGACTTTCGGAGCTGTCCAAAACTCAAACGAGCTTCTGCAAAGAAATGAAAATCGGACACATCGGCAAATGAGTACCGGAAATAAGGGTTAAGATTCCATTCAAAGCCGGAGTTTGCACCCAGGCTAAGGAAGATACCCGCCGACGAATCCTCGCTGATACGGTATCCTACACCGGGATCCAAATGGCAGGTAACGCCACTGTTGCCTTCAAATGCAGTAATATTCATACCAAGGCTGCCGCTGACGTAAAACTGCGCATTTGCCGAAAATGCAAGTGCGCAAACGGCGAAAATAGAAGCAATGAGTTTTTTCATTTCAGTCAAGTGTTTGTTTTTCAAGAAACAAATGTAACACTTTTACAACCAGGTTGCAAAATTTTGTGTGCACACCCTAATCTTTGCCCCCGTCCTTGCCTGCTTTGCGCTCGAGTGCCTTGTAGCCGAGTTTTTCGATGGCTTTCTTCAGGGTCTCGGGAGAAGTCTTGGCAGAATCGTAGTCGATTACGATTTTCTGGTTTTCGAGCGAAACTTCCAGACCCTTCACGCCTTTCTCGAACGCTATGTTCTCCTGAACCTTCCTTACGCATTCCTTGCAGTGGAGAAAGGTGTCGAAAGTGACGGTCCTGATATCTTTTTTTGTGCCGGCAAATGCCGTTGAGACAGCCAGCAGCACAATAGCTGAAGTCAATGCAAGTTTTTTCATATTAATTTTACTTTAATTTGTTTTCCACAATGTGATTCTTACTCCGGCATATACCCTTATGCCCATCAGAGGGCCCCAGATGCAGGATGCGTCGAAGGTCGATGACCAGGGATTCGAAGCGTTTATGATGGGGTTCTTCTGTGTGAAGTTGGTAAGATTCTCTCCTCCAAGATATATGTCCCATCCCTTCATTCGGTGAGTGACTTGCGCGTAGAGCAGCGGATAGGGCTTCGAGTATTCTCCGTCCATAAATTCGTACAGACGGCAGGGACCGTTAATTGAGGCCGTGAAGTCGAAAATCCATTTGTTGAGATTGGTCGCGTACTGCAGATTAAGCACTCCCTTGTAACGGGATGTCATAAACCTTTCGGAGAAGCCCGTTGATGCATAGGTGGCCTTTGCATCGGTGTAGCGGAAGGTAGCGGTAACGGTAAAGCGTTTTACCGGCTCTACGGAAAAATCGAGTTGGTAGGTGTTCGTATATGACAGGTCGTTTGAAGTATATATGCCTATTCTGTTAGGAACCGCGCTGTTGTTTATAGTCTTGTAGAAATGATAATCCACCAGCAACTGGTTGATGAATTGCGTCCTGAAATAGTCGAAACTCAGATAGGCATTGTTGTCTTCGGGAAACGGAAGATACCAGGTAAGGTTTCCGCCGGCAATCCACGCATCTTCGAGCGGGTGCGAAAGAATTTGGGAGGAATAAATCTCTTTTCCGGTGCTCAGCACTCCTATATTGTCGGTCAAGGGGCAGGCATAACGTAGTCCTCTTCCGCCGTTGAGGCGAAGGACCAGGTTTTCCGTAGGATTGTATTTGACTGTAAGCCGGGGGCTTACGCGGAAGCGTCCGTCGCTCCGGTAATAATCTGCACGCATGCCGGCGATTACGCTAAGTTTGTCTTCCAGATGATAGGTATATTCTCCGAATGCACCCGCGCTCAGCAGGTTTGTCGTGATTCCTCCGTTTGGAGACTGATAACTGTTGTAGGGTACCTGATAATTCAGAAGCTCAACAAAATGGTCGTAGGTGGTGCTCAGACCAAGGGTATAGTGATGGTTCTCCACCTCCTGATTCTGGTAGAGCAGATTCAGGAAGCCCGAAAGCTGCGACGCGTCGTAAACCGACATTCCGAATGTGCCCGACATAGCATAGTCGTTGAAGTCGGCTACCGCGGCCACGTTCTGAGTGTTGTCGGCGTTCAGGGGAACCCCAACCTTAAGGTAGGCGTTGAAGGCCTGATTGAGAATATTCGAATGCCAGTATTTCTCCCCGGATTTCACCTGACCGCCGTTCCGCTTGTCCCGCAGGAATTTTACCCCAAAACGCACCTGAACTCCGTCGGAATCGTAGTACAGCCATCGGTTGGCAAAATTCACCTGAAACTGGCGTGGATCGTCCAGAAAACCGTCGTTGTTCATATCCATCCCCTTGAAATTACCGCTCACGTGAGCCAGAATCGCAGTGCTCCACTTCCCTTCCCGGTCCAACTGCAGGCTGGATGCAAGGTTCAGGTCGGCTTTGGTGTCCGACATAAGGGAAGCGTTGATGAACAGAGGGATTTCATCCGTGGGTTTGCGGTGTTCCATATTTATCTGGCCTGTAATGCTTTCGACTCCGTTTATTACCGAGGGTGCACCTTTGGCTATCTGAATGCTGTTGAGCCATTGGCCGGGGACATAGGAAAGCCCGAAGGGTGATGCCAGACCGCGCATAACCGGCCGGTTTTCGTCCAGCATCTGGGTATAGGTGCCGCTGAGCCCCAACAGCCGAATCTGCCTGGCTCCGGTTACGGCATCGGAATAGCCTACGGTAACGCTGGCGCTGTTCTCGAAACTTTCCGCAAGGTTGCAGCAAGCCATCTTGCACAGGCCGGCGGCAGTTATCACCTCGGTTTTCATATCCCTCAGGCGCGAAACGTAATTACCCTGCCCCACCGATACGGCAGCCGCATCAAGGGTATCCTTCCTCTCACCGTAGAGGGCGGTTGTATCTATCTGCTGTGAGAAAATATCTATTTGACCCGTAATGGCCAGCAACGCCACAATCGCAGTTATTCTTTTCATATTTGTAATCCAAACCTTGCAAATATGAAAACTATTTCTTGCAACCCGGTTGCATCGTGAAATATTCTGTAAAAACAAACCGGTAGAACTAATCATATATTTTTGTATTTTTGCGTTTATGGCAGATAAGAAAGAATGCATTGAACTGCTCAACAACGCAGGAATCAAAGCTACCTCAAATCGCATTCTGGTGCTGGAAACCCTCCTCGACGGAAAAGGGCCTATGTCTATGAAAGATATCGAGACCCAAGTCCCTTCTCTGGACAAGTCCAGCATCTTCCGCTGCCTTTCCATTATGAAGGAACACGACCTTCTGCACGCCCTGGACGGCGGGCCCGAAGGCATCAGGTACGAAGTGTGCCGCGGAAAGCACGACGGTCCCGACTCCGACGAACATATTCATTTCCACTGCGAGCTTTGCAAACGCACCTTCTGTTTTGAAGAATTGAAGGTCCCCCGAGTAAAACTACCCGACAATTACACCGTACATTCAACAGAGCACACCATAAAAGGCATCTGTCCCGACTGTAAGGCAAGACATAAACTTTAATTACTTATTTACTATGGCAAACAAATACGCTGGAACACAAACCGAGAAGAATCTCGAAGCTGCTTTCGCAGGTGAGTCACAGGCTCGCAACAAGTACACTTATTTCGCATCAAAGGCAAAGAAGGAAGGATACGAGCAGATTTCCGCCCTTTTCCTCAAAACAGCCGACAACGAGAAAGAACACGCAAAACTCTGGTTCAAGGAACTTGAAGGAATAGGCGACACCGCCCAAAACCTTGCAGCAGCGGCCGCAGGAGAGAATTTTGAGTGGACCGATATGTACGAAGGCTTTGCAAAAACAGCCGAGGCCGAGGGCTTCCCCGAGCTTGCAGAGAAATTCCGCCTCGTAGCCTCTATCGAAAAGCGTCACGAAGAACGCTACCGCGCACTTCTGAAAAACGTAGAAACCGCAGAGGTGTTCACAAAATCAAGCGTAAAGGTATGGGAATGCCGCAACTGCGGTCATATCGTTGTGGGCGAAAGCGCTCCCGAAATCTGCCCTACCTGCGCACACCCCCAGAGCTATTTTGAAATTCTCGCCGAGAACTACTAGTAGTTGTTCTCTTTAAGGAACTGCCCTAGGATGCGACCCATCCTGGGGCTTTTCTTTATATAACTTCCGTGGTCCTCGCCCTGCAGAATCACCAGACGGGAACCGGGAATGGAATCGGCAATGAGGGTGGTGTGCTCCACCGATATAAGATCTTCGCTGCCGCCGCAAACGAGCACCGGACATTTTATGGCCGACAATGCGGAGGGGTCTATCTGAGGTTCGCTGAGCATCATCATCGCCAACGGAGTGCCCTCGGACAGAATCCACTCCTTGAACTTTTCGAAATCGGGGCCGCAGTCGGGATACAGGTTAGCTCCGCTCACAGCCATAGGCCCGCAGGTTCCGGGATGAGCCATCTCCAGCATAAGCAGGATTATTCCACCGTCGCTCCATCCGTACAGGGCCGGCTTTTCAAGGCCCAGTTTCTTAATGAAACAGTAAGTGTCCTCAACCATATCGGCATAGTGATATTCTTCCAGGACTGGATTGGCACCCTGTCCGCGGGAATCCGGGCTGTAAACCCTGTACCCGGCCCTGGCCAGTTCCATTGCCTGAGTTCTCAGACTCTTGTGCGAGCCTCCGTTTCCGTGAACCAGCACCACAGGTTTCCCGTCCTTGGGACCTCTTGTCACATAATACAATTCCTGTCCGTTAACCTGTATGGCCGCAGGCTCCTCGGGGTATTTTAAACACAGGATGGAAAGTGCGGTAAAATAGAAAAAGCCTCGGATGGCTGCAAAGAATTTCATATCCGTATCATTTGAACAACCTCAAAGATAGAAAAAATATGACTATCTTTGTTAAAATTTATCAAAATGGATTCTCCAATCTTTACTCCCTGCAACATTGGTCCCGTGACCTTGAAAAACAGGGTAATCCGTTCGGCCGCATTCGAAAATATGGCCTACGGCAATTCTCCTTCGAAAGACCTTTTCGATTATCATACGGCGGTTGCCCGGGGCGGCGTAGGAATGACCACGGTTGCCTACGCAGCGGTGTGCCGGTCCGGCCTGTCCTTCGACGGGCAGTTGTGGATGAGAGAGGAAATAATCCCGGAACTGAAAAAACTCACGGACTCGGTCCATTCTTATGGAGCCAAAGCATCAATCCAACTTGGACATTGCGGGAATATGACCCATAGGGCCACCTGCAAATGCACTCCGGTAGGAGCGTCGGGCGGGTTCAACATCTACTCCCCCACCTTTGTGAGGAAACTCCGCAGGGAAGAAATTCCCGACCTTGCCCGCAAATACGGCGACGCCGTGAGGCTTGCCCGCCGCGCAGGGTTCGACTGCGTTGAAATTCACGCAGGGCACGGCTACCTCATCAGCCAGTTCCTCTCGCCCTACACCAACCACCGGCACGACGAGTTCGGAGGCAGCCTTCAAAACCGGATGCGCTTTATGCAGATGGTGATGAAGGAGGTGATGGAGGCGGCCGGGAACGATATGGGCGTTCTGGTAAAGGTGAATATGCACGACGGTTTCCGCAGGGGGATGCAGACCGGCGAATGTATTAAGGTAGCGCAGGAACTGGAAAAGCTCGGAGCGCACGCGCTGGTTCTCTCGGCCGGATTCGTAAGCAAGGCCCCTATGGAGGTTATGCGCGGAGCAATGCCGCTCAAGACTCTGGCTTACTATATGGATATGAAGTCCTTCTGGTGGCTCAAGGCAATGCTCTCACTCATAGGCAGGATACTCATTCCCACCGTTCCCTACAGCGAGGGCTATTTCCTTGAGGATGCAAAAAAATTCAGGGCGGCTCTCTCGATGCCGCTGGTGTATGTGGGAGGACTGGTTTCCAAACAGAAGATGGAAGAGGTCCTGGCCGCAGGATTCACCGGCCTGCAGATGGCCCGGACACTTATTCACGATACCGATTTTGTAAACAAACTTAAAGATGGAGAACTCGAATGCAGCGGGTGCAGGCATTCCAACTATTGCATAGGCCGAATGTACACCCTTGAGATGAAATGCCATCATTGTGTGGACAATCTTCCCGCAAAGCTGCAGAAGGAGATTCGGAAAGCAGAAAACTCGAAATGAAAATCACGCTCATAACAGGAGCGAGTTCCGGAATGGGACTCGAGTACGCCAGACAGCTTGCAGCCAAAGGCAATGACCTGCTCATAGTGAGCAACCAGCGGGATCAGCTCATCGAAGCCACTTCGGTGCTGATCGAGCAGTACGGAGTGAATGTAATTCCCCGTTACCAGGACCTTGCCCAAGAAGACGCCGCACAACTGCTGTACGACTATTGCAAAGAGCAGGACTTTGAGGTGGACACCCTTGTATGCAACGCCGGGATGTTCTTCTTCAAGGAACTTCACCCCGAACTTGAGGGACGAGTAGAAGCGATGCTCAAGCTTCACGTTGTAACCAACACAAAGCTCTGCCTGCTGTTCGGGGAAGATATGAAGAAACGCCGCGGCGGGAGGATTCTCATAGTGTCGTCGCTGGCCGCCGTGCTTCCGATGCCGGGAATAACGCTATACGCATCCACCAAAGCCTACCTCAAGAGTTTTGGACGCTCGCTTTACTTTGAGATGAGACCTTACGGCGTTGGCGTAACCACCGTATGCCCGGCCGCCGTGGCAACACCCCTTTACAACCTCAAGCCCAACCTTATGGACTTTGCGGTCAAGATAGGAGTGATATGGACCCCGGAAAGACTTGTCCGCAGGGCTCTCAAAGCTATGTACCGCAAGCGCAGGCTTCTGTGCCCGGGTTTTATGAACGTGTGGCTGCCGGCGGCAATTGCTCTCCTTCCCAAGCCCCTTGTAAATGCCATATGGAACAAATTGGATAAATGACTATGAAAAAAGCAATACTTATTTCAATCGCACTGATGCTCGCTGCCGGACTTCAGGCGCAGAACATAGAAAACGTACAATTCGGCAATTTCGAACAGTGGACAGTGAGAATGTTCAAGGAGTCCGGAGTACTTGGAGGCAAGACCGTTCCGCTTTACGTAGTGGGGCCCCGCGACACTATTGTTGGAAACAAGTCATATGATTACTCCAAGACAATCTGGGCCAGTTCCAATTCCTTCGCCCAGGTTATGGGAATCACCAAGATAAGTTGCTCGGTTATGCCCGACAAAGGACCTTCGGGCACCTGCGCCAGACTCGAGACCAATATGGTAAAGTGCAAGGCCATTGGAATAATCGACATTAACGTTCTGGCTCAGGGAGCGCTTTTCTGGGGAAAGGTTTGGGAACCTATAACCGGCACCAAAACGGCCGAAGCGGCAATGGAGTGGGGAATTCCCTTTACAAAAAGGCCTTCGGCAATGATTTTCGACTATATGGCAACCCTACCGAATACAGGCAGACTCCTCAAAGACAACAAGGAGATTGACGGGTACGACCCCGAGGAGGCTATGTTTATCCTACAGAAACGCTGGGAAGACAAGGACGGCAATCTGCACGCCAGGAGAGTGGGCACTGCAGTTTATCTGATCGAAAAAAGCACCGGCTCCTGGGTAAAAGGCAAGCGGGTTCCCGTAATCTACGGCGACGCCTCCAAGGACCCGGCCTTCAACAAGTCAATGGCGCTTATGGACTCTTCCAACAAAATCAGAATCTACGCCAAAAACAGCAAAGGCGAGAGCCGGCAGGTCATAGAGGAAGGATGGGCTTCGCCCGACCAGACCCCGACCCACGCTCTTATGAACTTTACCTCCGGCACGCAGGGAGCCTTCTGCGGTGCGCTGGGCAATATTCTATGGATAGATAACGTAAAACTCGAATACTGATGGACTACAACATTCTCAAGGACAGATGCATAGAATGGATCAGAGACTGGTTCGAACATAACGGCAAGGGATGCCGCGCCGTTCTTGGGATGAGCGGAGGCAAGGACAGCACCGTTGCGGCGGCACTCTGCGCACAGGCGCTCGGACCCGGCAGGGTTACCGGAGTTGCAATGCCTTCCCACGGGCAGAGCCTGAACGAGGCCGACGAGATATGCTCCTACCTTGGGATCAGGTACCTGTGTGTTCCCATCGGCGGAATCGCCTCTGAATTCGGAAAGATTTCCCTGAGCGCAGGGGGAGAAATGTCGGTTCAGGCCGAGCAGAACATTCCGCCCAGAATCAGGATGACGGTACTGTACGCAATCTCGCAGAGCGAAGGAGGAAGGGTCGTGAATACCTGCAACCTTTCCGAAGACTACATAGGCTACGCTACCCGCTGGGGCGACGGAGCCGGCGACTTCTGCCCACTCGGGGGCCTTACCGTTCAGGAAATCAGAGGGATAGGGCACGCGATGGGACTGCCTTCGAAATGGGTGGACAAGACCCCGGACGACGGCCTTCCGCACAGTTGTTCGGACGAGCAGAAGTTCGGTTTCACCTACGAGGTGCTGGACCGCTACATTCGAACCGGTGTGTGCGACAATCCCGCTGTAAAAGAGAAGATCGACCGAATGCACCGAAGCAATCTCTTCAAGTTGAGTATGCCGGAAAAGTTCGAGCCCCAGCTATGAACCTGACGCTCAAATTCAGTGACCTTTACAACGACGAAGGGTTCTCCGACGGCACCTGCATCGACCTTCGGGACATTCCCGAAACCAATTCCTACTGCAGCCCTCAGGCCAGGGAAGCTGTTCTGAACCGGCTTCTCCCCTTCCCTCTGAACGGAATCCACTGGATCGACAGCGGAGACTACCACTACGCCAGCGAAATTCTCACAAGCAGAGTGCAGGAGCCGTTCTGCCTTGCGCTGCTCGACAACCACAGCGACTCTCAGGACGGAGCCTTCGAAGGCGGAACGCTGAGCTGCGGCAACTGGGTAAAAGTTGCCAGGGAACGCAACCCCCTGCTGGTCGAGAATGTCCGGAATACCCCGGACCTTACTTCCTACCCGCAAATTCCGGTGTACGTTTCAATAGATTTGGACGTACTTTCCCCGGAATTTGCCAGAACCAACTGGAATCAGGGTACTATGAGTTTAACGCAGATGGAAGAAATGGTGGGCCGCATTGCGGCAGGCCGAAGGGTCCTTGGAATCGACGTTTGCGGAGGACTCACCGTCGCAAAGGGTGCGACACCCTCCGACCTCCGCATAAATCTTCAAACCCGGCACGCTTTGGCCTCCTTCCTGTCTCAGTTCATCTGAGACGCCGTATAGATGCCTATCGAATCCGAATGCAGGCGCACAATGTCGGCCTGCAGGCACAGGCGCATCACCTCTTCTTCCCGGCCTAGGGTGAAACGTTTGTTGGAAGGGCCTGCAAGAATGGGACGGCCGAACACCCGCAGCGCCTTCAGATTGTACAGAATTTCCATATTCTGTTCCGGGGTCTTTGCAAAGCCCAGCCCTGGGTCCAGAATCCATCTCGAAAGTCCCGCCTTCTGCGCTTTGGCCGCAAAGGCGGTAAAGTAGGCAAGGAGTTCGTTTACAACGCCGTTTTCATAGTGACAGAGACTGTCCATCGTGGCAGGCGTGCCCCTTTTGTGCATTGCCACATACTCCAGATTCAGCTCTGCAGCAGTGTGAAGCATCTGCGGGTCATCCTCTCCAGCCGAAATATCGTTCACGATAAAATCTCCTATTAGAGCGAATGCCCTGCGGACGATGGAACTTCGGGTTGTATCTATGGAAATCCTTTTCCCGCAGGGCAGACAGCTCAGAACAGGTTCAAGTCTCGCCCATTCCTGCTCTTCGCTTACCGGCGCCGCCCCCGGACGGGAGGAAACGGCCCCTATGTCCACGATATCTACCTTCGGGTTCAGGAAAATCTCCAAATCGTAGCGGCTGGATTCCCGGAACGAATCGGGGGTAAGATTCAATATTCCCTCTATCTGCGGCAAAGTCAGCCTATCTCCTTTTCTATCATTGCAAGGATACGGGCCTGGTTCTGCTCGATTGAACCGGGATGTCCCGCCGCCTCGTGGTAGTTGCCGGCCTTTTTGTAGTATTCGATAAGAGGCTCGGTCTGGTTGTGATAGGTTTTGATACGGTTGGAAACCACCTCGTCGGAAGCGTCGTCGGCTCGGCCTTCTATGGCCGCGCGATGTTTGATTCTTTCGTGGACCACTTCGTCCGGTATCATTATGGAAATGACTCCATCCACCTTCTCGCCCCTCTTCGCCAGAATGGCGTCCAGGTCTTCAGCCTGTCCGAGAGTTCTGGGGAAACCGTCCAAAAGGAATCCGTCGACGCCCTTGATAGTGTCGAACGCATTCTCTATCATTCCCTCGACCACGGCGTCGGGGACCAGCGAACCGGCCGAAATAAGGCTCTGCGCCTGAAGACCGAGTTCCGTACCGGCTGCAATTTCGGCACGCAGGAGTTCACCCGTGGAGATGTGTCTGAGATTGTACTTTTTGGCTATTGCCCCGGCGTGTGTACCCTTACCAGCACCCGGAGGCCCGAACAGGATGAAATATCGCATAGTGTTATTCGTTTATAATATAAATGTCCCTGTAATTGCGCCCGAATTCTTCATAATCCAGTCCGAAGCCGAGAATGAAGTCATTGGGGATGGATTTTCCTATATAATCCACCTTGAAGCTTTTCTTGAACATATCAGCCTTGAAAAGCATCGTGCATATCCTGATGTCGGCGGCTCCAAGGTCCTTGAGATAACCCAGCAGGAATTCCATACTGTTACCGCTGTCCACGATATCTTCGCAAATTATTACGTTCTTGCCCTTCACGTCGCCCACCAGAGCTGTTGCAGCGTGTACGGTATCCATTCTGTGGGTTCCGCTGTACGAGGTCAGTTTGAGTGATGCCAGCTCGCAATCCAACTCAAGCCTCATCATAAGTTCAGCAGTAAACATTATCGCACCGTTGAGCACGCACAGCAGCATCACCGGCCTTCCTGCATAGTCCCTGTTGATTTTTTCCGCCACCTTATCTATACACTCGAGAATTTCCTCGTGGGACATATAAGGTTTGAATTTTTTCCCTCTCAGTTCGATATTATCCATTACTCAAATCTTTTCAATCCTTAAAGTTACGAACAATTTCTGAAAATAAGCGTTTTATTTCAATTAAAACGGATAAGTCTGTCCATATTTGCACAGAAAACCAAACTTGAAGCTATGATGCACGGACTTATTACGGCGGCAGCCTGCCTTATTCTGCAGAGCGCGGCATCGGTTTTTCTGAGCGGAGCCCTCTGTCCCGAAGATATGGACGAAGAGACTGCGGAACGCCTGAACCACCTTGCCAACCATCCCGTGGGCATAAATTACAGCTCGAGAAGCCGACTCACGGAGTGCGGGCTGTTCTCGCCTTTCCAGATTGCCTCTCTGCTGGAGTATCGTGAACGGAGCGGGGACATTCTTTCCTTCGGGGAACTTTCCCGGCTGGACGGTTGGAATGCGGAATTTGTCGAAGCGCTGCGAGGGTATATCGACTTGGACGGGGCCGGAGCAGTGGGGGAATCATCGTCCCGGAAATCTTTCCACGGAGATGCCACCGGCCGTTACGGGAGCGGTTCCTACCTTACCAAGGTTTCGATGGAGTGGAATGACAGGTGGACGGTGTTCGTAAGTTCGAAAAAGTCGCTTCCGGTAAACCTGTCAGCTTCCTATTACGGGAGGGGGCCCTTGAGCAAGGTGGTCGTAGGGAACTACAACGCCCGGTTTGCTCAAGGGCTGGCGATGTGGAGCGGGTTCAGGATGAGCGGGTTACCCACGGTGGAGTCGTTGTCGCGAAAAGAAAGCGGAATAAGTCCGTCGCAAAGCACCTCGGCCGCCTGCAATGGTATCGCGGCCGAGTTCGTATGGGGGCGCTGGACTCTCTCGGCAGGGACCAATCTGCAACAGGAAAAGGAATTGCTCCGCTTGAGCGCACTGGCTAACCTCAACTGCCTGTGGAAAAAGGGTCAGTGTGGGATTACGGCAGTTGCCGGAGCTGGTGCGCAAACAGTCTCCGCCAACTGGAGAGTGCGGCTGGGCAAGGCCGATTTCTACGGCGAAGCGGCCTGGGAGTTCGCGCACAGAGCGCCGGCCGTAATGACGGGAATCAGGATGGATCCGGGATGGAAGATAGCCTGGGGCCTGACCGCAAGATACTACGCCCCCGGATTCGAAGGGACTTGGAGCGGTGCACCGGGAAGCTTTTCAAAAAACTCCGATGAAGCCGGCCTTGCGGCAGTCCTGCGCTACCGTTGGATAAACCTCAGTCTCGACTCTGCCTACCGCCCGGAGAAACGGCTCTGGCAAACCAAGGCTATAGTAAATCTGTCGCCCGAGATTCAGGCCGGAAAGTTTACGCTTTCCCCTATTCTGAAATACTCCCTCCGATGGAAAACCTCCCTTAAACACGAATTGCGCGGGGAATTGAGAGCCGGTATCGGGCCCTGGGCGGCCATCTTACGGGGAGACCTTACCCATTGCCTGGACTTTGCCGCTCTTGCAATGGCGGAGGCCGGCTATAAAAAGGAAAATTGTTCCTGCTTTCTGCACGCCGAATATTTCGACGTTAAAAACTGGGACGACAGAATCTACGTTTATCAGCGGGATGTCCCGGGTAGTTTCAACGTTCCGGCCAGGAACGGAAAAGGCCTCAGTTTTTCATTGAGCGGCGGATACGTCCTCAGAGGCAGGAAACCAGGGGTTGTCCATAAGCTGAACGCACGGGCAGCAGCCGTAATGTATCATAAGGACACACAAAAACCTCCCACTTTCGAGTGGAAGGTTCAGTATGCCTTGAAATGGTAATCAGAGTTTCTCTATGACCTTTTCCATCCTTATTCCCCGGGAGCCCTTGATGAGCACAGCAGTGTCCCTTACGGGTTGCTGTTCCAGGAAAGAGGCGAGAGCGTCGGATGTTTCAAACCAGCCCTGAAGGGCAAGTCCTTCCGCCTTCAAAGCTTTTCCGAACTCCTCGCCAACCACTATTGCCGGGATATTCTCCTCGTGCAGGCGGAGGACAATCTTCCGGTGCTCGTTCAGCGATTCCTCTCCGAGTTCGCGCATATCTCCAAGAAGGGCAAGCTTCGAGGCGGCGTTCATCGCCCCGAAATTATCCAGGGCTGCACTCATTGAGGTAGGATTTGCGTTGTACGCATCGACGATAAGGGTATTGTACCTGCTGCGCTGCAGTTGGGAACGGTTGTTTCTGGGCACATACTCCTGCACCGCAGCTACGGCGTCGGCATCAGGAATACCGAAATACCGGCCTATTGCCAGAGCTGCCATAACGTTGGAAGCATTGTAGGAGCCCACCAGATTCGTGCAGACTGTGGTTCCGTCCTTGAGCCGGATACGGAGGAAGGGCTTTTGCGGAGAGGTCTCCAGGACTCTGGCTCCGTCGTAACGCACACCGTAAGGCCAGATATGGCTTGTAACCCACTCTACCGCCATAGACCTCAGCTCAGGGTCGTCGTTATTGAGAAAGACCACGCTTCCGTTACGGGACGACAGGTATTTGTACAGTTCACCCTTCGCGGCCTTTACGCCTTCGAAACTGCCGAAGCCGAGAAGATGCGCCCGACCCACGTTGGTAATGAGGCCGTAGTCGGGCTGACTCACCTGAACCAGCTTTGCGATGTCGTCAGGGTGACTTGCGCCCATCTCGATTACGGCTATCTGTGTCTCGGGGGTAATCTTGAGAAGACTCAGGGGCACGCCAATGTCGTTGTTCAGGTTTCCCTGTGTTGCGGTAACCTTGAATTTCCGGGCCAGCACAGCGGAAACAAGTTCCTTCGTGGTGGTCTTGCCGTTTGTTCCGGTAAGCCCTATCACAGGCAGACGTCGGCCTTCAAGCACGTGATTGCGATGATATACGGCAAGTTGCTGCAGGGTAGTGAACGGATCGTCCACCCTTATCAGGCGTTCATCCACGGGCAGATCTGCATCCCTGCTTACAACGGCCCATCGGGCTCCGTCCTGCAAAGCCTTCATTGCGTAAGCGTTGCCGTCGAAATTCTCTCCCCGGAGGGCAAAGAAAATCTCCCCGCCCTCAATGGCGCGGCTGTCAGTGTTCACCCTATAGTTGCAGCCGCAGTATTTTTCATAAAGTTCTTTCATTTTGATCCGGTACTGCCAAATCCGCCTTCTCCCCTTTGTGACTCCTCCAGTTTTTCAGCGATTTCCCATTCAATTACTTCGTGACGGGCAAGCACCAGCTGGGCGATGCGCTCCCCCCTTTCTATTACAAACGGTTCCTGCGAGAGATTCACCAGAATGACACAAACCTCTCCCCGATAGTCGGCGTCGATGGTTCCGGGAGCATTCAGCACAGTTATACCTTTCTTTGCAGCCAAGCCGCTTCTCGGGCGGACCTGTACCTCAAATCCGACGGGAATCTCAAGATACACCCCGGTGGGAACAACCGCCCGTCCCAAAGGGGCGAGGGTCACAGGAGCTTCTATGGCGGCACGGACATCCATCCCGGCCGAGGCCGCGGTAGCATAAGAGGGAAGGGCCATTCCCGATTTGTTGATTACTTTGACTTTCATTACTTTGGCGCTCGTTTATATAGATAATACGCTATTATCGAATACAGTACGTTAGGAATCCAGAGTGCTATCCCAGGCGGGAGCATTCCCGTAAACACGAACATCTGAGAGAACCTCATAAACAGAATGTACGAGAAGGCCAGGGCAATGCCCAAAGCCACGTTCCAACCTATTCCTCCCCTACGCTTGTGAGAACTCAGCGAAACTCCTATTATGGTGAGAATGAAGGCCGAGAAAGGCAGGCTCGTACGGTTGTTCCTCTCTATCTGCGCATAAATCACATTGGAATCGCCCCGCATCTTCTGGGTTTTGATAAGTTGGTTGAGATTGCGGGTCGAAAGGGTCTGGACGGTCTTTTCGTTACAGTAGAAATCGGTTATCGTAAGAGGGATTACGGTATCCATTTTCGCTCCTACCGTCACGTTGTCCTTTATTCCCTCGGTGAAGTTCCTTATGAAATAGTTCTCGAGATGCCATCCACCCATCGTGCTGTCCCATACAGCCCGGTCGGCGCTGAGTTTACTCACCATCCGCCCGTCCTGTATTTCCTCCAGGGTAAAGCGGTAGGCCGTCTTGTTCCAGTCGCTGAAACTTTCCACGAACACAAATTCGCCGGGAGCAATCATATAGTGAATGTTGTTCCGCTTGAAATCTATGTGAGAACGCACATATTTAGCCTCGAAGTCAACCCTGACCTCATTGGACCGCGGAATCACATACAAATTGAGCATCAGCGACATAAATGCTATCACCGCTGCCGAAAACATATACGGCACCATCATACGGCCGTAGCTGACACCTCCGGACAGAATGGCTATGATTTCGGAGTTGGCGGCCATCCGTGAGGTAAAGAAGATTACCGTAATGAACACGAACAGCGGAGAGAACATATTTATGAAGTACGGGATGAAGTTTACATAATACTGGAATATTACGGCCTCCAGTGGAGCGTGGTACTCCACGAACTTGCTTATCTTCTCGGAAATGTCGAAGACTATAACTATCGTAATTATGACAAGCAGCGACAGCAGAAAGCTCAGGATGAACTTCTTGAAGATATACTTGTCTATTATTGTGGGACGATAACCTGTCATAGTCTCTGAGTCAGTTTGCATACCGCCGAATCCTTCCAGGCTTTGAAATCCCCGGCCTCGATATGCCTTGCCGCAGTTCTTATGACATCCATATAGAAAGCCAGGTTATGCTCGCTGGCAATCATTGCCGCAAACATTTCTCCGGCAATGAACAGATGCCTAAGATAAGCCTTGCTGTAGATTCTGTCAACAAACGATGTGCCGCACGGGTCCAGAGGAGAAAAATCGTTCTCCCACTTTGCATTTCGCATATTCATAACCCCGTTCCAGGTGAACAGCATAGCATTGCGGGCATTGCGGGTGGGCATCACGCAGTCAAACATATCAACTCCCCGCTCGATTCCCTCCAAAAGATTGGCCGGAGTGCCCACACCCATAAGATACCGGGCCTTGTCCTGCGGGATAACCGGATTGAGCAGTTCCAACACACTGTACATCTGCTCGGTGGGTTCCCCCACGGCAAGCCCGCCTATCGCAATCCCGGCATCGGCAAAGCCAAGGGCGTGTTCGGCCGCCTGCAAACGAAGGTCCCGATAAACGCAACCCTGGATTATGGGAAAGAAAGTCTGTCCGTATCCGTAAAGCGGCTCAGTTTCACGAAACCGGGCAGCAAAACGCTCGAGCCAGTTCTGAGTGAGCCTGAGGGACTTCTGCGCATAACCGTGGTCGGCATCTCCGGGGCAGCACTCGTCCAGGGCCATAATAATGTCGGCTCCTATTACGCGCTGGGTATCGACATTGTTCTCGGGAGTGAAAATATGCCTGGAGCCGTCGATATGCGATTGGAAGGTGCAACCCTCCTGTGTAATCTTCCGGATCTGAGTTAGAGAAAAAACCTGGAAACCGCCGCTGTCGGTAAGGATGGGGCGGTCCCAGTTTTCGAAAGAATGCAATCCTCCGGCCTGTCTGAGAATATCCAAACCCGGCCGAAGGTAAAGATGGTATGTATTTCCAAGAATTATCTCAGCGCCTATGTCCTGCTTAAGGTCGCGATGATATACGCCCTTTACGCTCCCCGCCGTTCCCACCGGCATAAAGACGGGCGTATGTACGGAACCGTGGTCGGTCTCAAGCAAACCGGTACGGGCTCCGCTGCAGGGGTCTTGAGATAATTTGGTAAACTTCATTATTCAGCTTTCTTCTTGGGCTCCTTGAAAAGGAAGGCGAACGTAATGCCCACTACCAGGGAGTATGCCGCGAAAATGTACCAGGCATTCGACCAGCTGGGGGCGGCGGCATTGTAAACGCAGGCGTCGACGACGGCTCCTGCGGCAAGGGTTCCTATCGCAGCGCCCAGACCGTTGGTCATAAGCATAAACAGGCCCTGCGCACTGGAAGTAATGTCCTTTGAGGTATTCTCGTTCACGTACAGAGAACCCGATATATTGAAGAAATCAAAGGCCACACCGTAAACTATACAACTGAGTATGAAGAACAGCACTCCGGGCATATCGGGCTGGCCAAGGCCGAAGAAACCGAAGCGGAACACCCACGCGAGCATAGCGATGAGCATCACCTTCTTTATACCGAATCTCTTCATAAAGAACGGGATAAGCAGGATGCAAAGGGTCTCCGAAGCCTGCGAAAGCGAGATCAGCGCATTGGAATTCTTCACCGCGAAGGTTTCTGCGAGGCGAGGGTCTCCGCTGAATGACTCCAGGAAGGTGTTGGCATATCCGTTGGTTATCTGAAGCGAAGCGCCAAGGAGCATCGAGAAGATGAAGAATATCGCGAACTGACGGTCCTTGAACAGAGTGAAAGCCTTAAGTCCCAAAGAGTCGGTAAGGCTAGCATTCTCTTTCTTCTCAATGGGGCACTGGGGCATCGTGAATGAATAAATGCAGAGCACGATACCAAGGATTCCCGATGAACAGAGCTGGGTATATGAATCCTGCAGCGCCTTTCCGTCTATTACCAGGAAGTTTGTGACAAGCATACTGCAGATGAAGCCTACTGTTCCGAACACCCTTATGGGAGGATAGTCCTTGACGGGGTCCTTTCCGTTTACCTCCAAGGTCTTGTAACATACCGAATTGCCCAGCGCGATGGTAGGCATAAAGAATGCTACGCTAAGGCTGTAAAGGGTAAAGAGAGTGGGGAAAACTACGGCATCGGCGGCACTCATACAATAGAATCCGGCCGCAAGCATAAATACTCCTGCCAAACCGTGGCACAAAGCGAACACCTTCTGAGCCTGCATATACTTGTCGGCAAGAATACCCAGGAGAGCAGGCATAAAGATAGAAACGATGCCCTGCATCGCATAGAACCACTTGATGTCGGGTCCCATTCCTATGTTCCCGAGATAACGGCCGAGAGACGTCAGATAAGCTCCCCAGACGGCAAACTCCAGGAAATTGAGAAGGATGAGCCTAAAGGTGATGTTGGAATTTTTCATATCGCGTATCTATTTTGATCTCTTGCGGGAACCGCAATGGCGTTTTCTTGAACCCAGCCTGCGATAAAGGGCAAAACCTACGAGAAGAGCCAGCGTAACCGCCAAGACTATCACGGTCGTGGAGTTCGCATTGTTGCCCTTGATTCTGGACCACATTGAGAGCAGTTTCCCGGACTCCTCTCCCCAGTCGTGCATAAGTGCGCAGTTCACAATGGACGAGCGGTCGGGGTACAGTGCCGGATTCACACACACCGCAGCAGCTTCTTCTCCGAAGAAATAGCTCACGTCAATAGGGTCATAGGACTCGTCGATCTGGGACTCCAGAACCTCGATATTCCCGTTGGCTGAGACATAGCCGGTTACGTCCATATTGCGGACAGCAATGTCGGGACGGCACATAAAGTCTATGAAATAGGTGGCTGCCTTACGGTTTTGGGCATACTTGGGAATAACCCAACCGTCGAACCAGACGTTGCTTCCTTCGGAAGGAATCTGGTAGCGCAGGTCAACCCCGATCTCGGCGGCCTCTTCGATTGCCCATACGGCATCTCCGCTCCAGTTCAGACTTAAATAGCCTCTCTCCTTGGTCATCTGCTCCTTGCCGAAATCGGCTTCCCATCCGGCGACAAGTTCCTTGACCTGCTTCATATATGCCTCGACGGCAGCGATACTTTCATCGGAAGAATCCAGCATAAGTTCATCCATCGTAACCTCTCCCCTCTCGAGACGTTCCTTGTTCAGATACATAAGAATGGGGCTGTAAACATCTCTGGGAGCGTCCTTTATGAATATCTTACCCGCATACTTGGGGTCGGTAAGGATTTTCCAGCTGAAAGCTTCCTCATCGGACACATATTTTGCATTGTAGAGAAGACCTACGGTTCCCCACATATAGGCAACAGAATACTGATTGGCGTCTATTTCCGGGTTGATTTTCCTGAATATCTCCTGAACATAAGGCGAACGGTTGTTTTCAATGTAGTTGATTTCGTCGTTCAGGATGGAGAAATCCAGGGGAAGAAGCATATCCGAGTTGAGCATCCTCTCGATAATGTAGTCCGAAGGGCAGACAACGTCGAAGTCTTCGTGCCCTTTTTCTATCTTCGAGAGCATTGTTTCGTTGATATCGAAGGTCTGGTAAATGACTCGGATATCCTCTCCGGTCTGCTGTTTATACCATTCTTCGAATTCGGGTATCACCGTTTCGTCAATGTAGCAGGACCAGTTGTACACTTTAAGGACGTGCGCTCTGTCGCTATTGCAGGAAATCGCGATCAGAGCCGCAAGAACGAGCAATGCAAATTTTTTCATACTTTCTTTTTCTGGGTTTTAGTCTGCCTTACGTTTATTACTATGAGCAGGATTAATATGATAAGGAATATTAGAGTCATCAGCGGGCGCAGTTCAGGAGTGAGACCGCCCTTTCTCGCATCGGTATAAATATAGGTGGAAAGCGTGTCCAAACCTATTGTGCCTCTGGTAAAGAAGGTAACCACAAAGTCGTCGAGAGACATAGTGAACGACAGAATGAAACCGCTCACCATTCCGGGCCTCAGGTTAGGAATCATCACTTTCCTGAGAGCC
Source organism: Candidatus Cryptobacteroides sp. (assembly GCA_045599225.1). Classification (GTDB taxonomy): domain Bacteria; phylum Bacteroidota; class Bacteroidia; order Bacteroidales; family UBA932; genus Cryptobacteroides. Next base: position 33,817 of record JAZRVN010000005.1, on the reverse strand, counting down.
TGAGCCGGAGTAGCGCCAAGATCCAGTGCCGCCTCGTATATATTGGGATTCATCTGGGAAAGACGGGGCATCACACTGAGCACGACATATGGCGTACAGAATGTAACGTGAGCGAGGATAACCGTGACAAAGCCCTGTGAAATGTGCAGGAACACGAACAGCAGAAAGAGCGAAACACCGGTAATAATGTCGGGATTCACCATAGGTATGCTGTTGAGCAGATTCATAGTCTGCCTCTTTCTGCCCTTGAGATTGAATATCCCTATCGCCGCCACTGTTCCAAGAGCCGTAGCGAGCAAAGCGGCGATTACAGCTATGAGCAGCGTATTCTCCACAGCCGACAACAACGTTGCGGATCCCTGCATCTTTGCCGTAAACAGGTTTTCGTATAACTTAACGGAAAAACCCGTCCAATTACCCAGAACCCGCGATTCGGTAAAAGAAAATACTGCAATGAACAGCAACGGGGCGTAGAGCAGGATGAGGAGCACCCAGATGTATGCATTGGCAAGAATCTTCTTCGTCATATCACACCCTCCTGAGCCGCAGCGCTCGATTTATTGTCAAACAGGGAAGTTATGCCTATGATAACCAGCATAATGAGTGAAAGGGCAGCTCCGTAATTCCACATCGACGAATTGATATTTTCCTGGATGATGGTACCGAAAAGCTTTATCTTGCTGTTGGTAAGGAATTCCGAAATGGCGAAAGTGGAAACCGTGGGCATAAACACCATCATCACCCCGCTTATTACTCCCGGCATCGACAGAGGAAGAGTAACCTTTAGGAAGACCTCCAAAGGAGTGGCACCCAGATCCTCGGCAGCCTCGGCATAGGAAGGGTCTATCTTCTGCAGGATATTGTAGATGGGATAGACCATAAAAGGCAGATAGTCGTACGCCATTCCGTAGAGAAGCGTCCCCTTGCCAAGTTCCATTCCAAGCATATTGAAGAGTTCGGCAGTAGCCAGTGTTCTCATAAGGGCGTTTATCCACATAGGCAGGATAAACAGTATGATGGTTACGGCACTGCGGTTGTATTTCCTGTTGGCCAGAATCCAGGCGGCAGGATACCCGAGAAGAAGGCAGATGAGAGTATTCTCGACTGCCACCTCCAGGGAAAGCGCAAAAGTCGACAACGCATCCGAATCCGAGAAGAACCGGCTGATGTTTTCCAAAGTGAACCGCCCCGAACTGTCCTGCAGGGCATAAACAGCGATAAGCACAAGGGGCAATGCTACAAAAAGCAGCAAAAAGATAAAATACGGAAGGCTCCAGCCGGATCGCTTAATCTTCATTTATCTCAACAATCTTTATGTCCTTCGGTTCAATTCTTATACCTACCAGATCCCTTTTGTCCCAAACATCATTGGTGTTTACATATATATGCTTTCTCTTTTCCGTGAGAACGGTCAGATGATAATGGTCTCCCTTATAGATGATGGAATATACCTGCCCTGCTGCGGAACCTTCCTCCTGATGGTCGAGAATGTCGATTTTGTCGAAAGCAACCTCGGCCCGAACCTTTGTTCCCGGGGCGAGGTCGGTCGGCAGGCACTCGAACTCCCCGTCCAGCATTTCCAGATGGGTAGAATCCAGGACTTCTGCATCGAAACCGTTGCATATCCTCTCCTTCTTCATTACCTGGATGTTCTCCGGGAGTATATTTATTCCAACCCGGGCTCCCACTTCAAACTTTCGGTAATCGTGCGCCATAAGTTCGTAGCCCTTGTCAGTATTGAGAAACAGCTGGTAATACACACCTTTGAAAGTACAGGACGTAATGTTTCCGAAGAACTGCCCCTTTTGAATATCCTTCTTGATGTTCACGTCCTCGGGACGCACTACGACCTCGACCGGAGTGTTTTCTCCGAATCCCTCGTCAACACAGTCGAACTCCTCGTCAATGAACCGGACCCTGCGGTCGCACACCATAGTACCGTCCAGGATATTGGAATCACCGATAAAATCGGCTACGAACGAATTCACAGGTTCATTATAAATATCGGTCGGAGTGCCTATCTGCTGAATCCTGCCTTCGTTGAGAACCACTATGGTGTCGCTGAGGGTAAGGGCTTCTTCCTGATCGTGGGTGACGTAAATGAAGGTGATTCCCAATTTCTCGTGCATCTCCTTAAGCTCGATCTGCATATCCTTGCGCATCTTCAGGTCAAGCGCGGCGAGCGGCTCGTCGAGCAGCAGCACCTTGGGCTGGTTCACCAAAGCCCGGGCTATGGCAACCCTCTGTTGCTGCCCGCCGGAAAGAGAATCCACATCCCTTTCCTCATAGTCTTCCATATTGACCAAACGCAGGACCTTCCGCACCTTAGCGTCAATGTCTTTCTGGGGAACGTTCCTTAGTTTGAGACCGAAGGCAATATTGTCGTACACGTCCAAGTGCGGGAACAACGCATAGCGCTGGAACACGGTATTCAGCGGCCTCTGATAAGGAGGCAGTTCCACTATGTCCTTTCCGTCAAGCAATATTTCCCCTTCATCCGGAACCAGAAAGCCGGCGATGAGACGGAGGATTGTTGTTTTGCCGCAACCGGAAGGTCCCAACAGGGTGACGAACTCACCCTTGCGGACCTTGATATTGATATCTCGCAGCACTTTCTTGTCTCCGAAAGACTTGCTCAGATGCTGAATATCGATAATATAATTTTCCATTTTACACCCGGGGCGAAAGTTGCCGTTTTTTTTCGCGGAGCAAATATATAAAATTATTGTGAATAATCCACCCAGCGACCGCCTTCACTATCCGGTACAAAGCAGCCTATCCATCGGCAGTATCCCTTTGAATCTTCGTTCTTGTCAATATACATTCCCTTGTTTTTATTAAACCTGTAATTCCCGGAATAAGAGCTCAGATAGCTTGAGTTGCAAGTTATTTCCACCTTATGTCCGGCCATAAAATCAGAGCAGTCTTGAAGCGTCATATTTTCGTATGTAACGGACTCTGTCTCCGGCCACAGTTCCCTTACCGTATGAACAGCTCCGTCCAGCCAGGACGACCGCCAGTCGTTCCTCATTCTGAAAAGGGCATCCAATTCCCCAACGGCATTGGCGCTTGACAGAGGCCCCCGACCATCGTGCAACGTAACTGCATTGCGCCAGCAGTCTTTCCAACACAGCCGCACTACGGCATCCAGAATATCATTTCCGACAGGTTCGAACACCAGCCCGATTCCGTAGTGGCCTTCGATGGTGAATTTATAATCATAGCTGATTTCTTCCCCGCAGATAGCATTGGTAACTATCGCCTTTACATATTGGTCGCCAATGTCTTCCGCCAGGTATTTTTCCTGTTCCTCCCGTGGGAAAGAGATATTGAATTCGCTATAATCGATGTTGTGTAACTTGTCTCCCATCTCCATACGCGGATTCATTTTTCCCAAATACTCGAAACGTGTGTTGCTCGAAGCTGAAATCAATCCGATTCTGGTACTGAAGGAGTTGACACTGCCGTTATCTGCCAGACTCGTTAAGACAAACGGTCCCAGTCCGGAGGCAGCTTTATAAAATGGTGAGTTCAGATAAATGTCATACTGTTTCTTCGACCCACCATTATATTGCACGTAAAAACTGCCCGCATAATCATTGTCGGGATTCACATAATCCATTATAAACTTTTCTCCATAAAGTTTCTTGACATACAACCGCATCGTATAAGGATTCAAATCCAGAAAGACTTCCGGGTTAAAATCGCCATAAGGCTCCCAAGTAACCGTAGCGGGATAATACATTTCAAATCTTTGCGGATCAAAATCCCACTTGTCCAGTTCCTCCATAGTATCATCGTCATAGATTTTGATATCCAAATCCACAGGTGTGCCATCGATGCAAACCCCAGTGGGAGCTCCCGACAACCAACTGCAATATATAAAAATCTTTCCCACCTCCAGTGTCACCTCTATCTGCGGATCGTCAGAGGGTCTGGAACTCCGGAGAGTTGCATATACCTGCCCCTCTTTTTTCCCGTATATTACACAAGGGTCATTCTCATCGATATCCACACATTCTTTGCCCGATGTGATTTCCGCCGAATATGTACCCAACGCATTGAGCACATTAAATTTCAGTTTCTGAGCCACATATATGCGATAAGAATCCGTTTCCAAAGCACACTCCGGCAGCACTGTCAGTTTCAGTCTCTTTGTATGGTACGCTCTGCCAGGGGAAAGGAAGAATTCCAGTTCGTACTCCTTCCCCGGCACAAAATCCATCCCGTTGTCAATGCTGAAGGTCAACTCGCCTGTGCCGGAATTCATTGAAATCGAAATTCCGTCGTTCTTCAGGATGTCCGGCAGAGAAAGAGAATTCCGGTCTGAACTCACGACATTGGAAGTCCAATTGAGCCGCACAAAGGAATCTTCAATCTCTTCTGTCCGATATCCGCAATTAACGGCTTCCGAGAACATATTCTCCGTCCCTCCATCGGTATTCATAAACAGCCTTACCACTGCAGGATGATTCGGCCTGAGAGCTATTGCGGAGCCGTCCGGAATAACTTCCCCTACCGAGTTCAAAAGGTGCAGAACCCGGGTGTCGGTCCAGTCATTGCCGTGACTCACTTTCCAGTCGGGATGCAGCAGATTGTCCGGAACAAGTTCGACGTCCAGATTGTAAACCTCGTTCCTTTCCAGAGTAAAATCGGAAACATTGTCCCTTCCGAGGTACATACGATACAGCAGACTTCCTCCTATACCACCGGCCGAAGTCTCAAGAACCGCGGAAAATTCGACATAAGTTGCCAGAGACGGATTTTCTCCTGCCGACAGCAGCGAATCCTCGGTCTTTTTCTGAGGGTCGGAATTATGAGGGAGGAGCTGCCCCTGTATGTTTTCAGGCACATAAAACACAAAATCACTTGCTCCGTCCGCCATATCGGGGTCATAATCGGAAACCGCAAGAATATCCGCCGGATCCATTGCACGGCTTCCCTGAGCGTCAAACGGTCTCATAAGAGAGTTCGCATTCCTTATATGAAGTTCTACGTTCCTGAAAAGCGCAGGATCATTCTGTGGCTTTCCGGTGATTCCCTTATGGGAAATATGCACGTTTATCTTGCATAACAGGCGTTCGAGCTCTACGTTAATGTCCGAATCTACAGAAAAACTCCGTGCTTCAATCTTCGCGCAGGAAGGAATTCCATTGGCGTTTACGGATTCGTACGAAGTAATCCGATATTCCAACGATTCCATATCCTTTTCGTTTTCCGGTATCCGGACCGAAAGCGGATTCTCAAGGTTTGCAAGGAAATATAAATCGTATGGCGTATCCTTGACAAGGGACAGCCTGTCAGACCCGTCGCAGACAAAGGATTTGTCCAGTTTTCCTGATTTGCTGAAGTATGCGGCCACCACCACCGAACTTAACTTCGTCTCAATTCCCGGGTCTGAAAGAATCGATTTCGTTTCAATGGAATATCCCGGATTACAGGAGAATTCCAATGAAATCCTCTCTTTGTCACAAGCCGTATCGGATTCTCTGAAACAGGATACGAGCACGGCAGCTGCAAGAATCAGTTGCAGCGAATTTATGAAGATTCTCAATTTCATATAGGCAGTATATTATATGGTAAATTCAAAGGTCCTACCTTCGCCTGATTCTGCAAGACAAACGGTAATCCTGCTCTGAATGTAATCTAAGACGAGTTCTATGTCGTACAGATCTCTGGCAGACCAATCATATCCGGAGTCGGCGATGTATTCCCCCAAGGGGACTATTCCCAACCCGTCCAGTTCCATTGTCAATGAATCGTCAATCTGACGCGGCACAGAAGCTCTGCAGAATTCTCCGAATATGGGATGAAGAGTTACTTCGTATTCCCCTCTGATCGGCTTCATAGTTCGAAGGTCCACACCGGCAGTATTTCCTTTAACGGTTATATTCTGCGGCATCTGTGCGGACGGGAGGCACAGAATACGCACGTTGATAAAAGCAAATTGTCTGTTCATAGCCACCGAACCGCGCGCTGTGTCTGCGAGAGCTTCCAACTGCACGCTCCCCGCATAGAGTTCATCCATCTCCTCCCCTTTTTCAAGAAGCAGATTTCCGCTTCCGGGAAGATTATGCTTGAGTCCGCAATATGCCGACATCGTGAAATAGCCCCGGGGGATATTCATCCTGTAACGCTCGGCTCCATTGTAGGAATTGATATTGTAAGAGCTCACCAATTCCTCCCTCCATATTCCGACAATAGTCTTGGAGTCATTCCCGCCTGAAAGAGATATATCCAACAGGCAGGGACACTCCATACGGTTTTCCTTTACAGAACAGGAGAGCACTGACAAGGCTGCCGACAAAGCATAGAAAAACCTTACGTTCATATCAGACAATCTCCTGAATGTTATTCGACTGCGTATTCCAGCCGGCCACCTTAATAGTGAACGTTATTTCCGAACTTACCACAGGCTTATCCTCCGAATCCGAACCCGGCCGGGTGATTTCTATGTTTGTTACCGTATAGACCTTGTTTGACTGGAGTTCGCCCAGATCCACAGGATAATAGTATGTCACATTCCCCAGGGTTGCCTTAATCACAAGCCTTGTGGGGGTAGTCGTACCGTTCGGGTAAGCATAGAATGTATGCGCGGTAGAATAAACGTTGTTCGACACTGCTGCATTTACTGAATCTCCGGTAATGGCATAGCCCTTACTCCAGCTGGCGGGAGTATATGTATCAAAATATCGGCATTTCTGAGCAACGTTCGAAAGATATATCGAATCCAACCTGAATGTCTGAGAGACATATACCGGAGCCGTAAAGTTCGTGGTTATCTTGGAAAGAACTACTTTTGCCACAAGACGGGAAACCGTAATTTCCACGCTTGTGGTCGCGGGAATCGATACGGACGTTTCTCCCGACATCACAAAATTCGAGGAGGTATTGTCGCTGAAATCCGAAAGGGCCGACTGCAAGTCCTGCAGACTGCTCACCTTTGAAGGGTCGGTCTTGCTGTTGACCAGTACCTTGAACAGCTTTCTTCCCGGTGAAAGACGCAGAGTGGGGACAGTGGATGTACCGTTGTAGAAGGATTCCAGCCTGTTTCCGTTGTCGGCATCAAACACATATACCTGTACATTGTTTACCTGCTCTTCCTGGCCTGCGGCCAAAGATTTCGTACGCGGGGCATTTATCGAGAGCGAAACCTCGAAAAACCCGTCATCCTGCACCTGGTCCAGACCGGCGGGATTGGATGAATATGAGTCTGCCTTGTTGCAGGACACCGCCAGGGTTACAACTGCGAAGACAGATATGATAGTATGAATAATAGTTTTCATTTTCAATCGTTTAATTTGTACTTGTTTTTCAAATTCCGGATTTCAGGGTCCAGATTCCCCCTATGAATAAAGCTTCTGTCCGCTGCACAGGCCTTCCGGTAGCAGTCCAATGCTTTGATTTCATCTCCCAGGCGGCACAGCAGAAGAGCTGTCAGATATTCCACCTTCGGCTGCGGTTCCAACGCCGACAGCACCTCCAACGCTTTCCTGTTATAATTAAGCGCGGTATATGAGAGCGCCGCATTGAAATCGGCATACGGAGCAAGGTCGGCGATTGCCATTCTGTAGCGCCGGTTTCTCAGATGATCGAGAGCCCTCACGTACAGGCTGTCACCGTCACGTTCGGGAACGTCCACAGCCAATGTACTCAAAGAGCTGACATAAAAAGTCAAAGGCCCGCTCCTCGGGAGAGCATAAAGTTTTTCTCCTATTCCGTGAATGTCTGCAGCCATCATTAACTTGAATTTCCTTATTGTCGGAGACAGAGTCAGAGTTTGCACGTATTCGTAAGTCATATCGCCGGAGCTTTCCACATAAACAGTATCCAGTCTCAGGCCTGAAGAGCAGAAAGGTTCTCTTACCATTCTTTCGAACACCTCATCTTTTCGGAGAATCTTTCTGTCATTCAGTCCTTTTCTCAACTTGTCCGTATAATGGTCTGCTGCCACATTGCGATAGCGCTCGGAGTTGTTCCCGGATCTGGAAAGAAATATTTCCAGTTCACGTTTCCACACAAATTCCGACGGATCGTCGATAATACCGCTCAGATACCTTTCGTATCGCTCGTATCCCTTTTTCTGATTCCGACGGAACTCCTCTCCTGTCACATAAATGCGTTCCAGCGACATTGAGTCGTTTTCAAAAACCAGCACTGGAGAAAAGCGGACCTGCCATCTTGAATCCAGGATTGCCGAGGGGGCGGTTATGTTGAATTTTATATCTACTGTTCCGCCTCTTTCCGCCACATTCCTGAAGGTCTCTATCTTTATGACCGGGGCAATCTCATCCTGAGCCACAAGCTCACCCGATTCATCCCTTGCAGCATTCATCACCGCAGATTGCCGTTCGTTGTCCAATCCTACCAGTGTCACCTCGGATTTTATAGCCGGATTGCCCTGTTGACTTACCGACACGTCATTGGGGAGACTGATTCCCGCGTGACTTCCTTCCAACTCGAGTTTCCTGATTTTGTTCCCGGTAGAACAGGACAACAGAAAGACAATCAACACCGCAATATACGGAGTCCTCTTCATACGTCAGAATTCACATTGTAACTGTTCCTTCTCGTCGAGAAGGACGAGAGAAGACGGTACTATTTCGTAAACACTGCGTTCCTGACCGTCTTCTCCCACAAACTTCTGACTCCTGAGCCGGCCGCACACATATACCTTGCTGCCTTTGGAGATTTTGGTCAAGTCTGTTATCCCCTTTCCCTGCCAGGCGTTGACGGTATGCCAGGTGGTTTCTATCACGGCTCCTCCGTCCCTGTCTTTGTAAGCGTAATTCGTTGCCAGCGTAAAACGGGCGGCGACACGGTTGTTTGCCACCGTCTGCACTTTGATACTCCCTACGTTTCCGCGTAGTTCGATTCGATTCAACTGTTCCATAAAGTTTTTCGTTTTTAGTTTAATATCTTGGCCGTCGCGCGATTCGGCCGGATGCAAAGGAAAGTCAAAAAGATGGGATTCCGCTTATAAAAACAAGCGGACGGCAAACTTTATTTCTTTTTTAATGTTTAATAAGATTGCGAAAATCAATAAAGTTCGCACCAAGCGTTTTTCTTTATTTCCTCTTCGCCTTTTCTTTTGCATTTTTGCCGTCCCAAAACAAACTGCTATGGCATACAAAATTTCGGAAGACGAACATAAATCCTGTCTGGAATGCGGCGGAAGCCTGTACGGCAGGCCGGACAAAAAATTCTGTAGCGACAGTTGCAAGAATCGTTTCCACAACCGTCGCCACAACGAAGAGAAAAAAATAATTGAGCGCACTTTGAATGCGCTCAATAGAAATCACGAATATCTGGACTGTCTGCTGAAAGCCGGAATACAATCCATCGACATCGATATCGCAAAGATGTCCGGCTTCAGGCCAGAAGTGATAACCGGCTACAGGAAAACCCGTTCAAGACACAGCGAATGCAGCTGCTTCGACATAAAGTACTGCCTCACCGAGCAGAAGATCTTCCGTATCCGAAAAATGGAGATAGGTTCCTATTCGGAAACAGACTCGGGCTCAGGTTCTGCACGATAAGCCGGTTCCTCCGACTTGAACATATGGCAGGTACCGTTTACACTTGCTCCCAGTTCCACGTGAAGCTTTCTGGCGCTGATGTCTCCGTCTACCGATGCTGTACTCTTGACACAAAGGACATCACTTACGTACATATTCCCCACGATGGTACCGCAGAAATCTACGGTAGAGCATTCAATGTCTCCCTTGATTATGGCCTTCTCACCTATCGTAAGATGTCCGGTTCCCGAAATTTTTCCTTCTACGGTGCCGTCTATCCTCAGGTTTCCATTAGAAATAATCTCACCCTTAATGGTGGTTGAGGAAGTAATCTGGCTTACTTCGTTAGGAATAGCAGGTGTTTCAGGCTCTCCCTGGGAGACCTGAGAACTAAAATTAGATGATGTCTTTACCATGGCAGTTTTTATATTTTTTCCCGCTGCCGCAAGGGCAAGGGTCGTTTCTTCCAACTTTCTTCTCAACTTTGACAGGAGTGTTCGCCTTCTGCTCTCCGTTTGTCACAAGGTCAGAACGGCGGGTCTGCATTCTGCTCATATCCGTTCTTCTCTGAACCGCGCGTCTGGGAGCCTCATTGGCGTCCGACAAAGGAACAAATGACCTCAGAAGGAATGTAAGCACGTCCAGGTTGAGGGATTCGAGCATCCCTGCAAAAAGATTGTAGCTCTCCAGCTTATAGACAACGATAGGATCTTTCTGCTCATAGGAAGCATTCTGAACACTCTGCTTAAGGTCATCCATTTCCCTGAGATGCTCCTTCCAATGCTCATCTATCTGATACAGAATCACGTTCTTGGTAAGGGTCTTCACGATTTCCTTCCCGTCGGAATTGTATGCCTTCTCAAGATTAACGGACAGGGTCATTGTCTTGCGTCCGTCGGATATGGGAATGGCAATATTCTGATACATCTCTCTCTGCTTTTCGTAAACATTCCTCAGAATAGGCATTACCTTTTCGACGGTAGCATCCATCCTGCGGTGATACGTGCGGGTCATCACTTCACACAGGCGACCCACCTTGTCGTTGGACTTGAAAGATTCGTACTCCTGGGGATCAAAGTCAGGATCGATTGAGAGTTTGGACATTACGGTGTCCCGGAAATCTTCGTAACCCAAGCCCTTGCAGGAATCTACAATCAGGGATGCAGTATCGAAGATCATATTCTGCAGGTCTATCTCCACCTTTTCTCCGCTTATGGCGTTCCTGCGGCGGGAATAGATTGCCTCTCTCTGATAATTCATCACATCGTCATACTCCAGCAGTCTCTTACGGATACCGAAGTTGTTCTCCTCCACCTTCTGCTGCGCCTTCTCAATGGCATTTGAAAGCATTCCGCTTTCCATTGCTTCATTCTCCGCCATTCCCAGCCTGTCAACCATAGATGCAATCCTCTCCGAACCGAACAGGCGCATAAGCTTGTCTTCCAGCGAGATGTAGAATGTAGATGAGCCCGGGTCGCCCTGACGGCCGGCACGTCCCCTGAGCTGACGGTCGACACGACGGGAATCGTGTCTTTCGGTACCGATGATTGCAAGTCCTCCGGCGGCCTTGACCTCCGGAGAAAGCTTGATGTCGGTACCGCGCCCTGCCATATTCGTGGCGATGGTAACCGTACTGCTCTGACCCGCCTGGGCAACTATCTCGGCCTCCCTGGCGTGTTCCTTTGCATTCAGCACGTTGTGCTTTATTCCACGGAGTTTCAAAAGCCTGCTCAGCAGCTCGGACGTTTCCACATCGGTGGTTCCCACCAGAACCGGACGCCCCTGAGACGAAAGTTCCGCAATCCTGTCGATTACTGCATTGTACTTAGCTTTCTTGGTCTTGTAGATGATATCGTCCTGATCGTCACGGGCGATGGGACGGTTGGTAGGGATTACCATCACGTCCAGTTTATAGATACTCCAGAATTCACCCGCCTCGGTTTCTGCCGTACCGGTCATACCGGCAAGCTTGTGATACATTCTGAAATAATTCTGCAGAGTGATTGTGGCGAAAGTCTGGGTTGCGGCCTCAACCTTCACGTTCTCCTTGGCTTCTACAGCCTGATGGAGCCCGTCGGACCACCTGCGGCCCTCCATAATACGACCGGTGGACTCGTCGACAATCTTCACCTTCTCTACTCCGTTCTCGTTCACAAGCACGTAATCCACATCCTTCTCGAACATAGTGTATGCCTTGAGAAGCTGGATCATCGTGTGAACTCTTTCGCTCTTGATCGAGAACTCTTCCAGAACAGCATCTTTGCGGCGCTGCTTCTCCATCGGTTCCAGATTCTGATGCTCTATTTCCGCCGTAGCGGCTCCGACGTCGGGAAGCACGAAGAAACTGTCGTCTCCTACCTGGGAAGCAAGCATCTCGTGACCCTTGTCGGTCATATCCACGGAGTGATGCTGCTCATTTATCACAAAGTACAGAGGATCGGTAACGGTGGGCATTTCCCGCTCGTTGTCCTGCATATAATAGTTCTCTGTCTTCTGAAGAATAACCTTGATTCCCGGTTCGCTCAGATATTTGATGAGAGGCTGATATTTGGGCAGTCCCTTATGGGCTCTGAGCAGGAGCAGGCCTCCGTCCTTTTCATTGCCCTCCGCTATCTTTTTCTTTGCCTCATTCAGAATCTGGTTCACCAGAGAGCGCTGGGCCTGATACAGTTTTTCGACATAGGGGCGGTATTCCATAAACTGGGCGTCGTCCTCGTCCCTGGCCACCGGGCCCGATATGATGAGAGGGGTGCGGGCATCGTCGATAAGTACGGAGTCCACCTCATCCACAATGGCGAAATGGTGCTTGCGCTGAACCAGGTCGTCCTGAACGATGACCATATTGTCGCGCAGGTAGTCGAAGCCGAACTCATTGTTGGTACCGAAGGTTATGTCGCATTCGTAGGCCCTGCGGCGGGCGTCGGAGTTGGGTTGGTGCTTGTCGATACAATCCACGCTCAAACCGTGGAACATATACAGCGGGCCCATCCATTCCGAGTCTCGTTTCGAAAGATAGTCGTTGACCGTTACCATATGCACGCCCTTTCCTGCAAGGGCATTGAGGAATACTGGCAAGGTTGCAACCAGAGTCTTGCCCTCACCGGTCGCCATTTCAGCAATCTTCCCCTGATGCAGCGCAATACCGCCTACCAGCTGCACGTCATAGTGCACCATATCCCAGGTAATCTCGTTTCCTCCGGCCTGCCAGTGATTCCGGTATATAGCCTTGTCCCCTTTTATGGTTACAAAATCGTGGTTCACACTGAGATCCCTGTCGAAATCGGTTGCCGTTACCTCAATGGTCCCGTTTTCCTTGAAACGGCGGGCAGTGGATTTGACTATGGAGAAAGCCTGGGGCAGAATCGCATCCAGGGCTTTTTCTATCGCTTCATCCTCTTCCTTTACCAGTTTGTCCGACTCCGTTGCCAGGGTCTCTTTTTCCGAAAGCGGGATGTCCTGTTCGAGTTTCTCCTTGATTTCCCGTATTCTGGCTTCGAAAGGCTCCTCGACGTCGCGCAGTTCCTGCCTCAGTTTTGCAGAAAGAGCTCTGATGTCGTCGTTGGAAAGTTTGTCAACCGATTCATATGCCGCCAGAACTTTGTCCAGCGTGGGTTTTATTGCCTTATAGTCCCTGTCGGCCTTGGAGCCGAACAGGGCTTTGATGATTCCAGCTACACTCATTGTTATAAAAACGGATTTGAGCGGGATACGGGAGTCGGACCCGCCTCCTTGGCTTGGGAAGCCAATGCACTACCGATGTGCTAATCCCGCGAACGGTTGCAAATATACATATATTTATTGTAATTTACTAACGAAATTATCGAAACTCCAGCCATCGATGCAGCGGTCCTGTTTGCAAAATCCGAAGACATACGACCGATATCCGAGAGGATATCCTGTAAATTTCAAATGCGAGTTGTAAAAAAATTTTGCAGGATATAAAAAAGATACATAACTTAGCGGTGAAGTTTTTCATAGTTTAAGTTTAGGTTAAGTAACGGGCCATTCGCAGTGATGCAAGTGGTCCGTGAATTTTTTATGGCATTAAGAAAAGAATTCAAAAAAAGATATTTCCTTTTTTGTATCTGAGTCCGGTGAAGTTTATGCATATTTGCAGTCCCGATGCGGGAATTAAACTTTACTGTTATGAAAAACTTCAAAATCTTTCTGTGCGCCCTATGCGCGGCATTGTGCCTGTCCTCCTGTGACTTCAACCTGTTGAAAACGGACCCTGTTCCGGTTCACGGCTATCTGAGCCTGCGTTTCTCAAGTCTTCCTTCCTCTGTAAAGGCCTATGGCCATATTCCTGATACCAGCGAATTCAAAATCAGCATCACCTCCGCCGATGGCCAGCGCATATTCCAGGGCTGCTATTACGACATTCCCCAGAATATGGAACTTGCTCCGGGCAGTTATACCGTAAGCGCCCTGTCCTGTGAATTCAGCGACCCTCTGTTCGACTGTCCCCAGTACGGATACACTCAGGACGTGGAAATCGTAGCCGACCGTACCAGCTGCGTAATTCTGGACTGTGCCCAGACCAACGCAGGGCTCAGACTGCTTTTCTCCCCTGAATTCAGGTCCTGCTACCCTACCGCCCAGATATACGTTTCTTCGGCAAAGGGCAGGCTTCTGTACGGATACAACGAAAGAAGGACGGGATATTTTCTTCCGGGCGAGGTAAACATTTCCATTTTCGAGGGAAATTCGAGTACGAGCATTGCCAACAGGACCATCGGGGCACAGGAAATTCTGGTGCTCAAACTGCTTTCAAAAGACAATGTATTCCAAACCAAAGGCATCGAATTCTCTCTGGACACATCCAGGGTTTACCTCAACGAGGAACTGGACTGGAACGGTTACGGTGGAGGAAGCTCCCCGTCTGCAGAAAAAGCGATAAGCGTACAGCAAGCCGCCGGCCACATCGGGGAGAAAGACGTCTGGGTAAGCGGATATATAGCCGGAGTGTCCAAATCCAGCTCCAGTTCCGAATTCCAAAGTCCGTTCTCCAGCAATACGAACCTGCTGCTGTCTCCATCGGCCAACAATACCGACAGGGAAACCTGCATTGCAGTCGAACTGGCCAAAGGGAAGATAAGGGACGAACTGAATCTGAAGGACCATCCCGGTTACCTGAACCGGAGAATCCGTCTGAAAGGAACCGTCGAAGAGTCCTATTTCGGTCTCACAGGCCTGAAAAAGATCAAAGACTTCGAATGGGAGTAACGGTTTTCTTTATTTTCAAACTGCCGTCCGCAGCCTTTCGTACACTCACGTTCAAAAGGGCATAAGGGGTCGGGAAAGAGCCTTCCGCCCATTCCAGATTCCCCAGATGTGGTTCTATGGAGCAGTTGCGTCCGCCATCGGAAACGTCGGTCACGCCCAGGATATACTGGGAAAGGAAACTTGCGGGACCAGACGCCCATCCGTGGCAGAGGCTGTGCCTGTATCCTTTATAGCAATAGTTTCCGTAGGTTCTGTGAACGTCTGTCCTGTCTTTCGAAGGAGCTTCATCGATACGTCCGGCGTCCTGCATCCATTCTATGTCGAAATCTTCCCAGAAGGCAGTTGCGCCCAAGTCCAGCATACCTCCCCAGTATTCGGAGATTATGTCCATCGCCTCCCGGTACTTCCCGGCTTTTGCGAGCGCCTGCAGCATATAGTAACCGTAGAATGTGGAGAACCCGCGGGATCCGCCCTCAAGAATCCCCTGTGCAGCTTCATCGGAGGGCATTATTCCGGCCAGGCTCATCAGGGCCAGAGCCTGTTTGCGGCCGGGTAGGGTTGAAGCCTTTCCCTCTGAGCGGAAGGTCTCCAGATACCTGGGTGCGGCTCCCACGAGGAGGACCCGGGCATCGGCGCAGCTGTGCGCAAGATTTTCTTCTCCAAGAATCGAACAGAGCCGTTCCCCCGCTTCCATTGCCATAATCATAAGGGACTGAAGACCGCAGGCTATGGCGGTGCTGTCGGCATTGGAGGGCCAGTCGAGAAAACGGCCGCCGTTCAGGCATTCCCCGCCGTCTTCCCCGATACAGCCGAGAAGTTGCCCGAGCAACGCACAGACGTATTCCCTCTGGCTCTCAAGATAAGCTGAACGACCCTGATAACGATACCAATCGTCCTGAATCAGCAGCCACCATATAGAGTATGAACTTATGGCATTCATCCAGGCATTGCTCCCGCCGGGGACAATGGGAGTTTCGATGCGCACCAGGTCCAGACTGCGCTCTACCGAAGGAATCCATCCGTAGGCACTGCATATTGTCATTACCTCGGGATGCATATCCCCTATCCAAACCAGCCGGTCGCGTTTGATTCCGTCCCACACGTAATCCTGCATATTCTGGCTTACGGTATAAACGGCCGTTTCCCAAATACTGTTCAAACGCTCATCGCTGCAACGGAAACTGCCCTTGAGAGGCACGTCCAGAAATTCATTATAAGCCGACACCTCCCGCAACAGTAAAGTTTCGGACTTATCCATCACATCTATTCGGGCAAAGCGGAAACCGCTCCGGCCGAATTCCCTGCAACCCAGCCAGGGCAGTTCGGTAACAAAATCCCGTATGGCGTGATCGTTTCCAGCCCCGTTCCGGCCATCGATATCGCAGCAAGCTTCACTGTAGGACTCTCCGAGACGGATTCTGACCTTGATCGGCTTTCCCGAGCCGTACTGCCCCGTGACTATGCGCAGCCCTCCCTGCAGTTCCTTTCCGAAATCCAGCAACAGCGACGCGCCGCCGGTGGCATCGGCCTTAAGACAGCAGCAGTCCTTGCTTCCAAGGACTGCCTGACCCTTTCCTTCCGAAAGGAGTATGGTATCGTTCTGCACATCTCCGCTCAAGGGGATGGTCTTGACCGGACTGACGTACCGTCGCACAATCGCAGCTTCCGCATTCTCCCGCATGGGTTCGGCTTCACCGGACTTTATCAGTTCAGGCACGAACGTGCTGAAAATCAGGACGGCCAGGCCAACTACCAGCACCAGGACCGTCTTTGAGGTAACGCCCTTCCATTCCTTGAGGATAATTCCCCAGACATTGGAGAAAGTGACGTTGAGAGCCATAAGGATGCACCAGCTGAAAGTGATAAGCGCCGGATAACCGCCGAGAAATCCCTTGCCCAGACTCAGTCCGAAGAACTGGCTGTACCACAGCAGTCCGGCCAGTGCACAAAAAAGAATATTGCTGCGCCATAGCGAGGGTTTCGCATAGTCGGCAAAGGTTCTGTTCTTCCTGTTCTGATAAAGACAATATACGGCGTTGGTAACAAACCCGCCGATGGTAACCAGCAAGGTAGCGGGCAGGGAGCTGAAGATTTCAGGGCTCTGCTCAAAATGCAGGGGCGCCCCGAAACTCAGGCCTATGTTGAAGCAGGCGCTCATAAAACCGGCCAGCAGCGCTACCGCAATACCCTTGGGAAAATTGAAATCCTTTACGGCCTTCTTCTTTTCCTCCTCGGGCAGAGTAGAAGACTTCATAGCTCCGGCTACGCCGATGATTGCGATTCCGACAAGGGTGACCACCACTCCGACAATCACGCTGGAGGTAAGGTCGGCAGCGTGCCCGGTAAGAACCGGACCGAGGATTGCGCCAAGGCCGGCGCAGGTTCCAAGCGCAATGCTCTGCCCAAGGGCCACTCCAAGATATCGCATCGACAGCCCGAATGTAAGACCGCCTACTCCCCACAGCATTCCAAAGACTACCGTCAGAAGCGAGTTCCCGGGATATGCGGCCACTAGCTCCCATAGGCTATGACCCTGGGGGACTGCCAGCAAAGCGCCCAGCAAAGGGAATACAAGCCAGGCGAACACCCCCTGAACGAGCCAGTACGATTCCCAGCTCCACTTGCTTATCTTGTTTATCGGCACATAGCTGCTGGATTGGCAGAACGCGCCTACGGCAATGATTATCAATCCTATGAGTAGCATAATATCGATTTTTTACGGGGTTTACAATATAAGGGAGTCGCAATATGCGCAACGCAAATCCCCACTTTCGGTCCTATGCACGAGGGGAGCTATGCGCTCGTGGTTGCAGATGCACTTGGAGTTGCGGCACTGTGCGTTTTCATCGGCATAGAACTCGGGATGGGCCGGAGTATCGTGGGCAGGGTCATTCTTCCACTCGAGCAGTTTGCAGATGAGCGCCATCCTTACGAACTTCCCGTTCTCGACCTGACGGAAATATGCGGCCCTGGGATCGGTGTCCACGTCGGGACTGATTTCATTCACTCTCGGAAGAGGATGCAATACAGCCATTTCGCGCTTTGCGAGTTTCATCTTCCGGGCATCGAGCACGAAACTGTCCTTGACTCTTTCGAATTCCTCTTCGTCCAGGAAACGTTCCTTCTGCACCCTGGTCATATACAGCACGTCCAGTTCGCCCATAACTTCTTCTATGGTGGAGACTTCCCTGTAGGCTATGTCCATCCTGTCACACACGTCCTGCTTGATATAGCCGGGGAGTCTGAGTTCCTGAGGAGCGATGAGAATAACTTTCACGTCCCTGTAACGGGAGAGAGCCTTTATCAGAGAATGAACTGTGCGTCCGAATTTGAGGTCGCCGCAGAAGCCTATGGTAATTCCGTCTATATGTCCGAGTTCCCTCTTGATGGTAAGAAGGTCGGTAAGAGTCTGGGTGGGGTGAGCGTGGGAACCGTCTCCGGCATTGATGATAGGCACCTCCGATACCGTAGAGGCAATGAAAGGAGCCCCCTCCAGAGGATGGCGCATAGCTATTATGTCGGCGAACTTGCCTACAACCCTTACCGTGTCTTCCACAGTCTCACCCTTGCTCACCGATGAGTTCTTGGCATCCGAAAAGCCAAGGACATTTCCACCCAGCTCCATCATAGCGGCCGTGAAGCTGAGTCTGGTCCTGGTGCTGGGTTCATAGAAAAGAGTGGCCAGCTTGTGATAGCGAAGGCAGTCGCGATACTTTTCCCTGTCGGCAATAATATCCTGTGCCAGGCTTACGATTGAATTGGTTTCCTCCAGAGTGAGGTCCGTAGGGTCAATAAGATGTTTCATAAACTGTTGCGGAAATCAAGTACTTTTTCTTTCTGTTCTGCAGTGATATAGTTCTCGTCGAGGGCCACATCTACAAGAGTGTCGAGGTTGGACAGAGAATGATTCTCTACGTTTGCGGCGGCCAGTCTTTCAACGCCCTTCTTCAGTCCATAGGTGAATATGCTCACAATTCCGAGCACCTTGGCTCCGGCTTCGCGCAGAGCCTCCACAACATCTACAACACTGCCGCCGGTGGAAATAAGATCCTCTATCACCACCACCTTGGTGCCGTCTTCCATCTTGCCCTCTATCTTATTGTTCCGGCCGTGAGTCTTTGCCTCCGCCCTTACGTAGCCCGCAGGCAGTCCCATAATGGACGCTGCGATGGCCGCGTGGGCGATTCCGGCAGTACTCGTGCCCATAAGCATCTGAACCTGGGGATAATACTTCTTTACAGCATCGGCAATGGCCTGCTCTACGACCGTGCGCACTGCAGGCGCTGAAAGGATGAGCCGGTTGTCACAATAGATGGGACTCTTGATTCCGCTGGCCCAGGTAAACGGATCGTCGGGTCGCAGAAACACAGCATTGATACTGAGCAGCTGTTTTGCAATTTCTCTTTCCATACTATACGGTTTCGTTTAAAAATTCTTCAACACACCTGCGGTAAGAGGCCACAGGGTCGGGAGCGGCAGTGACCGGCCTGCCCACGACTATGTAGTCCGAGCCTGTTTCACGTGCCATTGCAGGCGTCATGACACGGCGCTGGTCATCGGCCGCGCTGTCGGCAAAGCGTATTCCGGGAGTGACCGCCACGAATTCTTTTCCACAGGCCTCCTTCACTATGGAAGCTTCCAGAGGAGAGCACACAACTCCGTCCAGACCGGCCTCCTTTGCGTTTGCGGCATAGTGCGCAATGGTCTCGGCAATACCGGCATTTATAAGAAGTTCCTTCTGCATCCGTTCCTCGGTGGTGGAAGTAAGCTGCGTTACGGCAATGAGCACGGGACGCGTTCCGTCTTCGCGGGTCAGCCCCTCTACGGCAGCCCTCATCATATCAATGGTTCCGGCTGCGTGCACATTGGTCATATCCACGTCCAGTGCCGAGAGTACCTTCATAGTTTTTTTGACGGTATTGGGAATGTCGTGCAGCTTGAGGTCCAGGAAAATCTTATGTCCCCTGGCCTTTATCTGACGCACAATGTCGGGTCCGGCACCATAGAAAAGTTCCATACCAATCTTCACGAACGGCTTACGCGGACAGTCGGCAAACCTGTCCAAAAAGGCGAGCACTTCGGCCGAACTGCTGAAATCGCAGGCAATTATCACATCTTTCATATTATTCCTACTATCGAATTCAAATCATCTATTCCGTATTTTTCCATTGCCGACGGCAGGTCTTCGACAATCTGTCTGCATACGAACGGATTGCGAAGGTTCTCGGCTCCCACCTGCACGGCATTCGCCCCGGCCATCATCATTTCAATGACATCGTCGGCGCAGGCCACCCCGCCGCAGCCCATAATTGGCAGACTGCACGCGTGACGCACCTGGTTGACCATCCTCAGCGCAATGGGAAATATCGCCCTCCCGCTGAATCCGCCGTACCGCTCGTGCGTCACGCAGCGGCGAGCTGCAATATCGATTCTCATTCCCAGGACGGTATTGATAAGGGTAATGCCGTCGGCTCCCGCCTGCTCGCAGGAGCGCGCAATGGCGGTTATGTCGGTAACGTTGGGGCTGAGTTTCACGAACACCGGCTTGCGGCACACCCTCTTCACGGCAGCCGTCACCTGCGCTGCGCTCTCGGGACTCGTTCCGAATGCCAGCCCGCCTCCGTGCACATTGGGACAGGACACGTTCACCTCTATTATATCCGTCTGCGGAGCTTGGTCGGCCCGCTCACAGGCGGCAACGTACTGCTCGACCGAAAAACCGCTCACGTTCGCTATGACAGCTCCCTTGAAAACCTTTCTCAAGGCGGGGAGCTTCTCGTTCACGAATGCCTCTACTCCAGGATTCTGCAATCCCACCGAATTTATCATTCCGTCCGGGCATTCGGCAATCCTCGGGCACTCGTTGCCGTAGCGCGGCTGCAGAGTGGTTCCCTTGAGCGAAATTCCGCCCAGGACATTAAGGTCATACACTCCGGCCATTTCGATTCCGAATCCGAAGGTGCCGCTGGCGGGGATTACCGGATTCTTGAGCCTTACTCCGCAAAGATTGATCTCGGTTACCATATTATGTCCTCCTTATCGAATACGGGGCCGTCAGCGCACACGCGACGGGGGCCTTCTTTCGTATGACAGGTGCAGCCGTAGCATATTCCGCATCCGCACCCCATCCTTTCTTCGAGACTGGCCTGGCCGGGACCCTGCAGCATTCCGCATACCGCCTTCATCATTATCTTCGGACCGCAGGTATAGAAAAAATCGTACTGCGGATCAAGTTCCCGTATTGCATCGGTAACCAGACCCTTCATTCCTGCGCTGCCATCCATAGTCACAACCGCAGCATCCACGCCCAGTCTTTTATAATCCTCCACCAGCACGGCATCGGCGGCGCTGTTGAACCCCATAACAAGCTTTACCTCCCGACCCCTTGCCAGAAGTTCCTTCACCAGGCCGTAAACGGGCGAAGCGCCCAGTCCGCCGCTCACCACAAGAGCCTTCTCCCGGCACCTGGAAGCGTCGAAACCGTTGCCCAGCGGAAGCAGAACCATAAGTTCCTCCCCTCTCTTGAGTTCACTCATCTGCACAGTTCCCTTCCCCACCGTCTTGTACACGACGGTAAGGCCCTCGCCGCTCCAATCCATAGCCGCAAGCGGACGGCGCAGGAACTTGCCCGGAATCATTATGTCCACGAACTGCCCGCCCCTTCTTAGCAGGGAAGCATCCCCTTCCAGAGTCATCCTGTATATGTCCCTGGCTACGGGCTCGTTGCTCTTTATCCTGAACGCAATGTCTTTCATACGCTCTGCAGCTGCTGTTCGGCATCTATTGTCGAGATGCCAAGTGTAATTTCCTCCAGCACGTCCAGTAGCACCCTCACCGTTTCCAGCGAAGTGAACAGCGTAACGTTGTTCTCCACTGCGGTGCGGCGGATTCCGTAGCCGTCCAGTCTGGTGCTGTGCTGATTTATATCGATTGTGTTTATCACGTAACTTACGTGCCCCCGCCGCAGTTCGTTCATAATGTCGTCGCTGCCGTCGCTCAGTTTGCCCAGGCTGCGGGTCCTGATTCCGTTCTCCCTGAGGAATTGCGCGGTTCCCCGGGTCGCCTCCACGTTGAATCCCAGATTGTAGAACCTGCGTATGAGCGGCAGGGCCTCCTCCTTGTCGTGGTCGGCAATGGTAGCGAAAACTGTTCCGTAATTCACCACTTTCACTCCCGACGCCTGCAAAGACTTGAAAAGCGCGCGTTTGAGCGAAATGTCATAGCCTATAGCCTCGCCGGTCGACTTCATTTCCGGAGACAGATAGGTATCTATGCCCTTGAGCTTGCCGAACGAGAATGCCGGACTCTTCACGTAATGGCGCTTGCGCTCGGGATAATACACGTCGGTTATGCCCTGTTCGCGCAGAGAATGGCCGAGCATCACCATAGTTGCAATCTTTGCCATCGGTATTCCGGTAGACTTGGACAGGAAAGGAACAGTACGGGAAGAACGGGGGTTCACCTCAATCACGTAAACATCGTCGTTGTTGTCCACGATAAACTGTATATTGAACAGGCCCACGATTCCAATCTCAAGTCCGAGTTTCACGGTATAGTCGATTATCCTGTCCTTTACCGCCCTGCTCAGCGAGAACGAAGGATACACGCTTATGGAGTCGCCGGAGTGGATACCAGTACGCTCCACGTGCTCCATAATACCCGGAATAAAGACGTCCTTTCCGTCGCAGATGGCATCCACCTCCGTCTCCCTGCCCATAATATACCTGTCCACCAGCACGGGAGAATTCTCATTGATTTCCACCGCATTGTGCAGATAGTGCCGCAGGGCTTCCTCGTTTCCGACAATCATCATCGCACGCCCGCCGAGCACAAACGAAGGTCTTACCAGCACGGGATAGCCTATTTCGGCAGCGGCCCTGACTCCAGCCTCGACGTCGGTGACGGCCCGGGCTTCCGGTTGAGGAATGCCGGTCCTTCTCATAATGGCCTCGAAAAGTTTGCGGTCCTCGGCGTTGTCGATAGCCTGAATCTGCGTTCCTATTATGGGAACTCCGAATTCGGCGATGGGCCCGGCCAGATTGATGGCGGTCTGTCCCCCGAGGGTTACAATCACACCCGAAGGCTTCTCGATGCGAATCACGTTCATCACATCCTCCACCGTCAGGGGCTCGAAATACAGTTTGTCCGAAATGGTGTAGTCGGTAGAGACGGTCTCCGGGTTGTTGTTTATGATGATGGCTTCATAACCCGCTTCGCGTATGGCCCAGATAGCGTGAACCGTCGAGTAGTCGAACTCCACGCCCTGACCTATCCTTATGGGTCCGGCTCCAAGCACGAGAATCTTCTTGCGGTCGCTCACTACTGATTCGTTCTGAGTTTCGTAAGTAGAGTAGAAATACGGCACTTCGGTCTCGCGTGAAGCGGAACAGCTGTCGATGAACTTGTAAACCGGATGTATGTTCCGGCTCCACCTCCATTCTATCATCTGCTTTTCAGTTTTGCCCCAAAGGCTTCCTATGAACTTGTCGCTGAATCCCATACGCTTGGCTTCATAGAGAGTGGCGGAAGCCAGGACGTGAGACTTCAGTTCCTCCTCCATTCTTACTATTGCCACTATCTTCTCCAGGAAGAGCATATCTATCTTCGTACAATCATAGATAAGCCGCACATCCACTCCATTGCGAATCAGCTGGGCGATGGCCAGCAGGTGGTCGTCCGGGAACTTGACTATATAGTCGAAGAGCTCCCGGTCGCTCATCTTCTCGAATTTACTCTTGTAAATATGGCTGCAACCTATTTCAAGAGAGCGGATTGCCTTGAGCAGGCTCTCCTCTATGGTCCGCCCTATGCTCATAACCTCTCCTGTGGCCTTCATCTGGGTACCCAGTTCGTTGATGGCCTCACTGAACTTGTCGAAGGCAAAACGGGGCACCTTGCTCACTACGTAGTCGATGGAAGGTTCGCAGCAGGCAGGGGCGCCTGCGACCATAATCTCGTCGAGGGTAAGTCCCACAGCAATCTTTGCGGTAACCCTGGCGATGGGAAATCCGCTGGCCTTCGAAGCCAGGGCTGAAGAGCGGGAAACTCTGGGATTGACCTCGATTATATAGTACTGGAAAGACAGGGGGTCCAACGCGAACTGCACGTTGCATCCGCCCGCTATCCCCAAGGCCCTGATAAGTTTAAGGGCGCTCGTACGCAGCATTTCGTATTCCTTGTCGGCCAAAGTCTGGGCCGGCGCAACCACAATCGAATCTCCGGTATGGATACCCACGGGATCCACGTTCTCCATAGAGCATATCGTGATTGCCGTATCGGAAGCGTCGCGCATAACCTCGAACTCTATTTCCTTGTAGCCCTTGACGCTCTTTTCGATAAGTACCTGACCAACTGGGGAAAGAGCGAGAGCCCCGCGCATAAGGTCGGTCAACTCTTCATCGTTGTCGGCGAATCCGCCGCCGGTTCCTCCCAGAGTGAAAGCGGGCCTTGCAACCACCGGATACCCTATCTGCTGTGCGGTAGCGAGCGCCTCTTCGGTACTGTAGCAAATCTGCGAAGGAATCACAGGTTCACCAAGGCTTATACAGAGTTCCTTGAAGAGTTCCCTGTCCTCGGCCTGCTCGATGCTCTGGAAAGACGTACCCAGAATCTCCACCTGACATTCGGAAAGGACTCCTTTCCTGGCAAGCTTGACCGCCAGGTTAAGCCCGGTCTGTCCTCCAAGCCCGGGGACAATGGCATCGGGTCGCTCGTATCTGATTATCTTGGCCACATATTCCAAGTCCAGCGGTTCCATATAAACCTTGTCGGCAATATGGGTGTCAGTCATAATGGTTGCCGGATTGGAATTCACGAGAATCACCTCATAACCCTCTTCCTTGAGAGCCAGGCAGGCCTGAGTTCCCGCATAGTCGAATTCGGCGGCCTGACCTATCACGATAGGGCCAGAGCCTATCACCATAATTTTCTTGATATCGTTCCTTCTGGGCATATATCAGTCCTCCATCATTTTTACAAAGTCATCGAAGAATCCGCTCTCTGCGGGACCCGGAGCGCCTTCGGGACAGAATACCACCGAAAATACCCTGTCCCCCGGGCAGGAAATTCCCTCAACCGTAGAATCCACGGCATTGAGGTGCGTAATCTGCAGGCCTGCGGCTCGGGCGCTTTCCACGTCCACCCCGTAATGAGTGCTGTGCATTGCAGTAAAAATCCGTCCTTTGCCAACGTTGCGTACCGGCGAATCCCCGTAAAGTCCGCATTTGAGTTTCTCTACCTTTACTCCATAGGAGAGGGCAATAAGCAGATGGCCGAGTCCCGAGCCGGCAAGCGGGTACCTGCCTCTCAACTCCCCTATCACCTTTATCATCTCCTTAAGTTCCAAAGGATTTCCGGGACCTCCGCTGATAAGGACTCCGTCCGGATTGAAAGCCTCTATCTCGCTGAAAGACGAGTCGTACGGCAGAACGGTAACGTTGCACCCCAGCTTATTGAGAGCCTCTACCGTACCGTGCTTGACTCCGCAGTCCAGAATGGCAACGTCGAAACGGTGGTGCGGAGTACGGGAGAACCATCGCTTGCTACAGCTCACCTGCGCTACCGGATGCTCCTGCGGCTTATAGTTTGAAATTGTCTCCAGCGCCTGCTCCAGAGGAGTGTCCGCCGGGACTATCGCCCCCATAAGAGGCCCTTCCTTTCGAATAAGGTGCGAAATCATTCTGGTATCGAGCCCGCTTATGCAGGGGATATCGTGCTCCTCCAGTTCTTCAGAAAGGGTCTTGGTAAAGCGGAAGTTGGACGGTATCGCGCTGCACTCCCTTACCACCAGACCGGCAAGCCTCGGGGTCTTGGACTCATAATCCTCGTCGGTGATTCCATACTGCCCCACTGCAGGATAAGACATCACCAGTATCTGCCCGGCGTACGCCGGATCCGATATTATTTCCTGATAGCCTACAACCGAGGTGTTGAAGACCACTTCCCCCACGGCGGGGCAGGAAGCACCGCAGGCTGTCCCGTAAAATTCCTGGCCGTTTCCGAGGACCAGTTTGATTTTGGCAGATGAACTCATATACTGTAAACTGTTTTACCTTTATAGACCGTGCGTATGCACCTTCCCCACACCTGTATTCCGTCGAACGGGGTACTGCGCCCCATAGAGAGAAAGCTGGAGCTGTCAATCGTGAACGGCGCCGAAATGTCGAACAGGGCATAATCCCGGGGGGCTTCCCCCAAATTGAACCTCCTTCGCGGAGAGGCACTCATAAGTTCAATGAGCCTGTCCAGAGTTATGACTCCGGTTCTCACCAATCCCGTGTACAGGACAGGGAATGCCGTTTCCAGGCCCACTACTCCCATTGCGCTGTGTTCCAGCCCGTGGGATTTTTCCTCTGCCGTATGGGGTGCGTGATCGGTGGCTATCATATCTATCGTGCCATCCTGTATACCTTCCAGCAGAGCCTGACGGTCATCCTCCCCCCTCAACGGCGGATTCATCTTGAAACGGCCGTCTTCCCGCAGGTCATTTTCGCAAAGCAGCAGATAATGCGGCGCCGTTTCGCAACTCACATTCACACCGGAGGCCTTCGCCTCCCTTATGAGCCGTACGCTTTCTTTCGTAGAGATATGGCAGACGTGATAGGCGCACCCCGTACGTGCGGCAAGTTCCAGGTCCCGCTCAATCTGCCCCCATTCGCTGCGGGAGCATATTCCCCTGTGACCGTGGGCGCGGGCATACTCTCCGTCGTGGATATATCCGCCGTTCAGAAGGCTGTTGTCTTCGCAATGGGCAGCCACGATACAGCCGTTTGCGGCCGCGGCCTCCATAGCGTGGAGCATCGTCTCCTGTGCCTGGACACCGCTCCCGTCGTCGGAAAAAGCAACCGCCTTTCCCTTGAGGGAAGCAAAGTCAACAAGACAGTTTCCTTTCCGGCCCACCGTTATAGTAGCGTAGGGACGGACGTCGATGCAGGCGTCCCGCCTTATTATTTCCAGTTCTTTCTCCAGGTTTTCCACCGAATCCGGTGCAGGATTCAGGTTGGGCATAGGACAAACGCAGGTGTAGCCGCCGGCAGCGGCGGCCCTGCTGCCGCTCATTATAGTCTCTTTATACGAAAAACCCGGTTCACGGAAGTGCACGTGCACATCCACAAGAGCCGGGCAGCGTATGATTTGCTCTTTTACCACGCTTATGATTTACAATCTTACAAAGATACTAAGAAATAACTATCTTTGTATCAAATTCCTTCACAAAATGAAAGTAAAATTTACCATTGTCCTTATGATGCTTTTCTCCACGGTGGCTTTCGCCGGTGAGAAAGTTTACTGCATCAATGCCTGTCCCGGCGAAAATGCAAACTCCCAGATAAACGTAAGCTGGGATGCCGACACAACTCTTTCAGACAGTTATCTGCTTGTATGTGAAGATGGGAAAAAGCCTGTAGCGTACTACCCGTCACAGTATGTATGCGACGAATTCTACGATTTGCCCTCGGCTTCGCCCTCAGGAGAAAAAATTCGGGAAAACCCCGTATTCCTCCGTTGCAAGGTTTCTCTTTCAGGGCTCAAGGCTGACACCCGCTACAGCTATGTCATCTGCAGCGGAACCGTAAAGAAGGTGAATTCGCTGCGTTCTGCAAAGGGACAGTTGTGCGAAGAGCGTCACTTCAAGACAGCCGGTGCGGCCGAATGGTCTGCCTGCATAATTTCGGACTTCCACTCCTACACTCCCCTGCCCAAGAGGCTGGAAGGTGCAATGGCAATGGTCAACACGATAAAGGATTACGACCCCGCAGTGGACTGGGTCCTGAACCTCGGTGACGTGTGCGCCTGGGGCGGCAGCCACTCCTTCTGGAGAGAGCTGTACGCGCAGGACAATTACAGGAACTGCATCTGGGCCGGCGTAAACGGGAACCACGACAATATGAGCCGGGGCTACGAAAAACAGAGCTGCGCTTTCTTCCGCGAAAATGCGGCATATCCGCAGAACGGCTACGGCGACCAGCAGGGCGTATGCTACTGGTTCCGGTACGGACAGGTTCTGTTCGTTATGCTCAACAACGAAGCAATGCACGACTATATGGGTCTGCACGACGCCCGGAACTGGGTAAGAAAGGTAATCACCGATCAGAAGAACTCTTCGAACCCGCCCACGTACACAGTAGTGTGCGAGCACTACGAGTGGTTCTATCCCAACGGAGAATTCCTGCAGTACAAGCGCTGGCACGAACTTTTCGACCAGCTCGGAGTTGACCTCGCACTCAGCGGCAACAGTCATATCTACGTGCGCTCCCTGCCGGTTTACGACGGAAATGTTACCGACGGCAGCTGCGGCACGGTATATCTTCAGACATCGTCGAGCGACAACGAAAGAGGCCGTACCATAAAGGACGAACCGTTGAGGAACAGCGACAAGGTGGCCTTCCGGTTTACCGAGGGAAACCACACCGTCAGCGCATTGGACCTCAAGGTCGATGACCGGAAAATGACGCTGACCCTGCTCGACCGGAACGGGAAAGTCCTGGACAGCGCCGAGGTTGCGGCAAAAAAAGACAAAAAATACAAGGAAGACATTCTGGCAACGTTCCTGCGCGACTCCCTGCAGGCCGTATCAGAACGCTGCGCCCGCACCCTGGAGGCCGCCTATATGGCTGAGAAATACCTGGGAACCCGATACGACGTTCCCGGATGGGAAGGTTTCCCCGTTGAACACTACGAGTACTATACCGGCGTGGACATAAACGCCAAAGTCCCCAAGAGAGGCACGGTGCTTATGCTCAACCCAAGCGCCGAAAAACTCGCAAAATGGATAATCACAGCAGTGTACGACGCCACCGGATCCATCCGCTACGAAGACCTGGAGAAAGTCCGGAAATTCATTACCTGGCAGTCCGGCGCACAGTTCCCCGTAAAAGGGGTGGTGTACGAGGCAATGTACACGCCGGGAGACTATTATCCCTACATCTTCAAGGACGGTGTAACGGTATATATGGCCGATGAGGCACGTCACAAGGCACAGGACCAGCATCCCGGCGACGAACTCCTGGATTTCTACACCGACACAATGTCCAACGAACACCTCAAGGACTATACCGGAAGATATGCCCGCATTTCAAGCACTACCCGAGAGATGTACTACAAGGCAGGGGGCAAGGACAAGGTAGGCAAGAGCGATGACGGACAGCGCGACACGGCCTGGCTCTCCACCGTTGCAAGGAACTACCAAAGGGCTTGGAAGTCGGACCGGAACTTCCTTATCTACGCCTGGGCTCTGAGCAATCTGGAATAGTTTCCTGCTCGCTTACCGAGCCCTTGTGAATCTCGTCGAAGACTCTCCGCACAAAATCTTCAGACAGCCCGCGTCCATTCCCGATGCGGGCCAGTCTTTTCATAACCATATCCCAACGCCGGGTCTGGATAATGGATACGTTGTGCGTTTTCTTCAGAGCCCCTATTTTCCGGCTCAATTCCATTCTGGATGCAAGGGCATCCACGATTGTCTCGTCCAGGGCATCGATTTGCGCGCGGAATTCCTCCAATGTAAGGGTGTACTTCACGTCACCGGCATCCTTTGAACGAACCTCGAGAGACTCCAGCAGCTCTGCAAGCTGGGACGGAGTAAGCTGCTGGGCGGAATCGCTAAGGGCGGCCGACGGATTGCAGTGAGCCTCTATCATCAGGCCGTCAAGGCCAAGATCGAGAGCTTTCTGGGATATCTCCCGCACATAAACGGTACTGCCTCCGAGATGGGAGGGGTCGCAGTAGAAGGGCAGTTCCGGGAAACGGCCTCGCATCTGCACTACGGCATCCCAGGAAGCGCTGTTGCGGTATATTTTTTCATTGAACGAAGAAAAACCCCGGTGTATGAGCCCGATTTTTACCTGACTTGCCGTTCTGAGACGTTCCACGGCACCGGTCCAGGCTTCCAGGTCGGGATTCACAGGATTCTTGACGAACACGCTCATACCCGTACCGGGCAGAGCTTGAGCTATTTCCTGCACCAGAAACGGATTGGCAGTTGTTCTCGCGCCTATCCATACCATATCCACGCCGGCTGCGGCACAGGCTTCCACCTGAAAGGCGCGGGACACTTCGGTGCAGACTTTCATCCCAAACCGCTCCTTGACCTCGGAAAGCCATTGAAGACCCTTTTCGCCCACCCCCTCGAAGCAGCCGGGATAAGTCCTCGGTTTCCAAAGCCCGGACCTGAACCATTCTATGCCCATTTTACTTAACTGTAGAGCGGTATCCACCACCTGCTCCCGGGTTTCGGCACTGCAAGGGCCGGCTATTATCATAGATTTTTCTCGCATAATCCCACAAAAATAACTATTTTTGTAGAAATGGACACCAGACCGGCAATACAGCTTTACACCGACGGTGCGGCCAGCGGGAATCCGGGGCCGGGCGGATGGGGCGCAGTCCTCAAATGCGGAGAGGCCCGAAAGGAACTTTCCGGAGGATTCCGGCTCACCACCAATAACCGTATGGAGTTGCTGGCGCTCATCAAGGGGCTGGAAGCAATCAGGTGGGAGAACGCTGTTGTAGATGTCTGGAGCGATTCCACATATGTTGTAAACAGCATTTCCAACGGATGGAAACGGAAGAAGAATTTCGACCTTTGGCAAAGGTTCGACCTGCTTGCTCCGCGGTTCCATCTTCAGCTCCACTGGATTAAGGGGCACGCCGGGCATCCCGAAAACGAACGCTGTGACACTCTGGCGGTAGAGGCATATTCCCACCCCGACCTGCCGGAAGACACAGGATATGCCGCCACATTGAAAGAAACAAAAGAATCTGCAATATGATAAACGGAAAAACGGTTGTTGCAATCACCCAAGGTGATTCCAACGGAATTGGCTACGAGGTAATAATCAAGGCCTTGAGCGACCCCAGAATTCTGGAAAGCTTCATTCCCATCGTATATGGTTCCAGTAAGATTTTCGGCTTCTACAAAAAGGGAATGCCGGAGATAGGAGACCTGGAAATAAACGTAATAAACACCCCCGAGCAGGCTCAGCCCAAGAAGATAAACATTCTGGAATGCCTTAAGGACAACGTATTCGCAGAGCCCGGAGACGCGACCCCGGAATCGGCGAAAGCCGCCATCATAGCATTGGAAAGGGCTGTGGGCGACGTCAAAGCCCGCAAGGCCGACGTGCTGGTAACCGGGCCCATCAACAAGAAACATATGTCGTTGCAGGGCTTCGGATTCCCGGGACACACCGAGTACCTGCAGAAACAGTTCAACACTCCCGAGGTGGAAATGCTTATGGTAAGCAGTCGTCTGAAACTTGGTGTAGTAACCGGGCACATTGCCCTGAAGGACGTTCCGGCCGCTATTTCCGAAGATAAGATTCTTATCAAGCTGCGTCTTATGAAGGAGTCGTTGCGCAAGGACTTCAAAATCGTCAACCCCAGAATCGGTGTCCTGAGCCTGAACCCGCACAGCGGCGACGGCGGACTCCTCGGGGACGAAGAACAGAAGATTATTATTCCGGCCATTAAGAAAGCCGCCGAAGAAGGTATTCTGGCATTCGGGCCCTATTCCCCCGACGGCTACTTCGGGCTCTCCAACTACGAAAAGTTCGACGCCACCCTGGCAATGTATCACGACCAGGGGCTCGCTCCGTTCAAAGCACTCAGTTTCGAAGACGGCGTAAACTACACGGCAGGACTGCCGATTGTACGCACGTCGCCCGACCACGGTACCGCCTACGAAATGGCAGGCCGCGACGAAGCCGACCCCCGTTCAATGAGGGCCGCTATCTTTGAAGCTCTGGACATTTTCAGGAACCGTCTGGCCTGGGACAGGCTTCAGGAGAACAAGATGATTGAACCCGAAAAACCGGAGCGGCCGGAACGCAACGGCCGCCCTCAGATAGCCTGATTCCCACCTGTCACCTTTTCCACCGTGGAACGCACTTCGTCGTATTCATACCCGCGGGAAAGGGCATAGCGGACGAGTTTGAGCTTAGCGTCGCCGGTGCCTCTGAGGCTACGCCACCTGACGTAGAGAAGGCGCTCCAATTTCTCTGCCGATTTATGGCAGTCAATCTCGTTTAACGCTTGTTCAATAATGGTTTCATCTATCCGTTTTGCCCTTAGGGCGAAGCGGATCTTTATTTCTCCCCAGCCGGTAATCGACGACTTTTCCCTGGCAAAAGCCGAAGCATATCGCAGGTCATCGACATAGAGTGCCGACTTCAGGGAATCCAGCAAAGCGGCGGCGGCCGCAGAATCGCCGTCGAGCCTTTCCAAAGCTTTCTTAAGAATGTCCGAGCTGCAGTACTCCCTCCGGGCGCACATTGCCTCCAGGCTGTTCAGGACTTTTTTCTGAGTGTCATTCATTGCTTTCTCCCGCATTTACCCGCCAGCATTCCGCAGGCGGCAAGAATATCCTCTCCCCTTGAGGCCCGTATCGTGCAGGTGATGCCGTTCGCGTTCAGACGCTCGCGGAAAGCTTCCATAACTGCCGGAGCCGAGGTCTCGTACGGGAAATCGGGGATTTTGTGGAACCGGATCAGATTCACCCGGCACTCCAGCCCCCTGAGCAGGCGCGAGAGCGCATCGGCGTGAGCCTTGTCGTCATTCCAGCCGGCGAACATCGTATATTCGAAGCTCACTCGACGCTGACCGGTAAAATCGTAGGTCCTTATAAGATTCACTACTTCCCCTATGGGCCAGACCTTCTCCACCGGCATCAATTCCGCCCGTTCCTTTCCTATGGGGTTGTGCAGACTTACGGCCAAATGGCACTTCTGTCCGTCGAGGTAACGCCGGAGTTCGGGAAGCACGCCTATGGTGCTCAGTGTCACCCTCTTGGGACTCCACCCGAAACCCCACCCTGAGGTCAGCACTTCCAGCGCCCGGGAAACTTCGCCGTAATTGTCCAGAGGTTCGCCCATCCCCATAAACACGGCATTGGTGAGTTCGCGGGACTCGCCTATACTCAGGAACTGATTCAGGATTCCCGCAGCCGACAGGTTCCCGTGCCAGCCCTGCCTTCCGGTCATACAGAACTTGCAGGACATCTTGCATCCCACCTGGGAACTGACGCAAAGGGTTTTCCGGTCTTCGTCCGGAATCATAACGGCCTCCACCCCGGGAGCAAACAGGTACTTGCGGGTGCCGTCGGAAGATTCGGCAATGCCAATGGGTTCTCCGGTTCCGAGTTCGTATTCCAGGCCTATGGCCTGCTTCGCGGCCGACGACACATTGCGCATCCCCTCCCACGAAGCAACCCTCTTGCCGTACAGCCACTGTGCAATCTGAGTCCCCACAAAAGGCTTCTGGCCGCATTCCACAGCCACCTTCTGCAGCTCAGGCAGAGTCATTCCCAAAAGTTCCCTTTTCATATCTGCAAACCTTAGATTTGCAGAGTGGTCCACTGCGCCAAGGTCTGTATTACAAAATTAATATATTTATGCCGATAATGAAAGTCCAACAGTTCCGTTTTTCGCACGGAAGGCCATATAATCGTCCCGAAAACCAACTTGTAGGATTCTTGCTTCCTTGTTTTTTGAAAAAACACCGCTGTTGTATTCATCCGTCGCATGCGGATGAATCAGGAACGTAAGCTTTTCTTGGAATGTTTCCAATCCTGTTTGGATTGTCCCCCAGCAGCTACAAGACGCGTACACTAACCTCCCTTCCTAGTCCTCGGAATACCATTCTTATTCAAAAAATAGTATTACCTTTGTAAGGATATAGCCCCGATATTCAGTCTGTCTCAAAACTCTTGAGATGCATTCCTCCGTTACTGTCTGCGACGGCCGGGCATATATGTTCCTTGCGGAAAGCGGCACCGGCAAGAGCACGCACAGCAGGATGTGGATGGAAAACATTCCCGGAAGCGAGCTTCTCAATGACGACAACCCCATAGTCCGGGTGCACAACGATGGTTCAGTGAAGGTGTTCGGCTCGCCCTGAATTATCCCTGTTTTGTCCTTGACTGCCGTCCCGATGCGAAGGCGGCCATTGTATGCCATAAAGCCGTATGCAGATGACACTACCCAACGAAATACTCCTCGAGGAAGTGGCTGCCCTTCTTGCCGAAGGCAGGGACGTGGAGTTGAAGACCAAGGGGACGAGTATGCTGCCGTTCATTGTAG
>JAZRVN010000004.1:0-29993 GCA_045599225.1 Candidatus Cryptobacteroides sp. | reverse complement strand
CGTGTCGGTAAATCTTACCTTGTGACCGAAGTGTACAGTGGAAAAATTGCTTTCACCGCAGTAGGCACATATGTCAAGGATGGAGACAAGGACTATGCAACGTACAGGAAATTGCAACTTGAGCACTTCTACGATTCTCTTTTGTTTGCCGGACTTGATCCATCGCGCAAGAAGCCGGAATCCTGGCGGGAGGCGTTCGTCCTGTTGCGTATGCTTCTTGACAGTTTATCTGTAAAACGCAAGGTGGTATTCATTGACGAACTGCCTTGGCTGGCAGGGCCTCAGTCTGCTGAACTTGTGTCGGAATTGGGATATTTTTGGAATTCCTGGGCTTGCAGCCAAAGAAATATTGTGCTTGTTGTGTGCGGTTCCGCTACCGGTTGGATGCTTGACAATGTGGTTCACGAATACGGTGGACTTCATGGCAGATTGACAGAACTCTTCAAACTCAATCCGTTCACGCTTGCAGAGTGCAAGACATATTTCAAAAGGAATGGGTTCAGGCTCTCGGATTATGAGATATGCCTGACATATATGGTATTCGGAGGAATTCCATACTATCTGGACAGGCTTCGCAATAATCAGACTATCACTGAAAACATAGACAGACTGTTTTTTGACGAAGAGAAAATTCATCAGGAATTTAAGGATGTTTACGCTGGTCTCTATTCCAGCAAGGATAAGTACATCAGTGTGGTCAAAGCCATAGGGTCGCAATTCTATGGAATGACGCAGGCGGAGATTTCCGCCACAACAGAGACGAAGACCGGTGGTACTTTGAGTAAGATTCTCAAAAACCTTCTTGAATCCGGAGTTATCAGGGAGTATCCCAAATACGGAGGAGACAGAGTTGAAAATGTTTATCAACTTGTCGATTTCTTCTCACTGTTCTATCTGAGGTTCATAAACGGTAAACATGTCCAACACGGGATGTGGCACTCAATAAACAGGACAGGAGCATTCAATACCTGGATAGGTAACACATTTGAACTTGTCTGCATCCTGCATCTTGACAATATTTTAAAAGCTGCGAACATAGCCTCTGCTGATCGCAACTATTGCTGGAACGGGAAAGTCTCGGACGGGAAGGGCGCACAGATAGATTTGGTGGTTGAATCTAACGCGGGCCGCACTGATTATCTCTTCGAGATGAAATATTATTCAGGAATGTATCCTATTTCGGCAGAAGATGCTGACAGTATCGAAAATAAGGTCAATGCTTTCTCAACGAGCCAGATGCACAAAACTACACATTCAATTCAGGTGATCATTGTAACTACAAAAGGTGTGGCTAACGGAAAATACAGGGAGGCTATCAATCAAGTAATTACGCTTGCAGATTTGTTCAAGTAGTCTTCTACGTGTACTCATACATAAGTTCATCTACTTAATCTTGTCCAATTTTGCGTATATTAACACTCAATTTACGCAACAACTGGGGAAAATTATCCCACTATGGGACAATATGCGTCGGGAAATTCAATAAAAAGA
Source organism: Candidatus Cryptobacteroides sp. (assembly GCA_045599225.1). Lineage (GTDB taxonomy): Bacteria > Bacteroidota > Bacteroidia > Bacteroidales > UBA932 > Cryptobacteroides. Next base: position 28,502 of record JAZRVN010000004.1, on the reverse strand, counting down.
CTTTCCGAAAATCGGATAATAGGCTTGCGGATAGTATTCTATTCGTGTACAGGTCTTGTCGAACACTACCGTTACCACGTCCAGAAAGATTTCGAGGTCGGCCGGAAGGGTTTTCCTTAACGGAGAATTGAGGAATGCCGCCGCCGCTTTGGTCAGATTCCTTTTCTTTGTATAATTGACGTTGGTTTGGGGCTCCACCAGACAAGGAGCGGTCCGAGCTTTCACTTCTACGAAATGAAGCCCGGACTTGTCCAGTGAAATGATGTCAACTTCGAGATGAGAGTATCTCCAGTTTCTTTTGACTATCGAGTGTCCGTTGTTGATCAAATAGAGACAAGCTTCATCCTCTCCCATCTTCCCCACTTGCCTTGTACTCTTTTTCATAAACGATTTATTCGAATTTTACAGGCACGAAGAAGTCTGGCCTATGAAAGTTCGGTTTTTCTATGGGAATAGGCTGCCAGCTTACATAATGCGGAACCTTGAGGTCGTCGCCGCACTTGTAAAGGTTCATCTTGAACTCCTTCCCCCTAAAACTGTCGATGTTATGAGCGTGGAACGCCTTTTTGTCGATAATTACGGTCAATGTCCAGGGCTCGCACTTCTTCTCCTCGAAAGGTTCCGTTCCCAGAGAAGGGATAGTCTTTACGTATGCTCTCTGAGCGGCGGTTGCACGGGTAGTGTCGGTTCTGTTGCGACGGCAGGAATAATCCACCATCCCTATACAGTTCACCTCGAAATTATAATACAGACCGTCTCCGGTTTCGGGCGAGATGAAGCATTCAAGACAGGAATCCTTGTAAACCGGTCCTCCCCCTTCTGTTATCCGGGCCTGCGTTCCCTGCTCATTTACACTATACCTTATATACAGGTTGTCTCCATCGTGGAACATTGCAAATTTCACATCGGGAACATAGGATGCAACTTCGGGCCAGTTGCATATACAAATGTGCTCCTTGGGCAGAGCATCGAACACTTTGTCGAGAGAATCCGTCGAAGACAGAGCAATGAAAGGAATAACAAACATCAGGGAATTCATTTTTCGGTATTAACAGTGATTTTGAGTTCTTCGAGCTGTTCCTTATCTATCAGAGAAGGAGAGTCTATCATAACGTCGCGCCCCTGATTGTTCTTAGGGAATGCGATGTAGTCACGGATGGTCTCCTGCCCTCCGAACAGAGCGCACAGACGGTCGAAACCGAACGCTATTCCTCCGTGAGGCGGAGCCCCGTACTTGAACGCATTGATAATGAATCCAAACTTATAGTCGGCATCCTCTCTGGAAATTCCGAGAACCTCGAACATACGTTCCTGAACGTCGGCTTGGTGTATCCTGATACTTCCCCCTCCCAGTTCCGTTCCGTTAAGGACAAAGTCATAGGCGTTTGCGCAAACCTTTTCGAGGTCTTCCTTGCGGTTGGAGTAAAAGAGTTCCATATGCTCTGGCTTAGGTGCGGTAAACGGATGGTGCATCGCATAGAAACGGTTGGTCTCGTCGTCCCATTCCAAAAGAGGGAAATCGACAATCCACAGAGGTGCGTACACCTTGGGATTGCGAAGGCCCAGACGGTTGCCCATTTCTATACGCAGCACGCCCAACTGGGTCTGAGTCTTGCGCTTTGCTCCGCAAAGGCAGAAAATAAGGTCTCCCTGCTTTGCATCAAGAGTCTTTGCAACTTCACAGAGCTGCTCCGGTGTATAGAACTTATCGACCGACGACTTAATTCCGTCTTCTCCTACCTTTATATATATAAGGCCTTTGGCTCCTACCTGAGGACGCTTTACCCATTCGGTCAGTTCATCGATCTGCTTCCTGGTATAAGCTGCAGCTCCGGGAACGCAGATGGCCCCAACATAGTCGGCCGAATCGAACACCCCGAAACCGTGCCCCTTTACAAGGTCGCTGATTTCGTGAATTTCCATCCCGAACCTAATGTCGGGCTTGTCCGAACCGTAGCGGTCCATTGCATCGAACCAGCTCATTCTGGGCAGAGGGTTTGGAATATCCACCCCAAGGGCGTTGTGGAACATCGTACGCATCATTCCCTCGAAAGTATTCAGGACATCGTCCTGCTGCACAAACGACATTTCGCAGTCGATCTGTGTAAATTCGGGCTGACGGTCTGCCCGAAGGTCCTCGTCGCGGAAGCAGCGTACAATCTGGAAATACCGGTCATATCCGGCAACCATAAGCAGCTGCTTGAATGTCTGAGGAGACTGGGGAAGAGCGTAGAACTGTCCCTGATTCATACGTGAAGGCACCACAAAGTCACGGGCACCCTCGGGCGTAGACTTAATCAGATAAGGGGTCTCCACCTCCATAAAGCCCTGAGCATCCAAATAGTTGCGGGCTTCCTGCGCAAGCCGGTGGCGAAGAGCGAGAGCCCTCTGCAGAGGTGCACGACGCAAGTCGAGGTAACGGTACTTGGCACGAAGGTCTTCTCCTCCGTCAGACACTTCCTCTATGGTGAAAGGAGGGGTCTGAGCCTTGTTGAGCACGTTAATCGAATCAACTTTGATTTCTATCTCGCCCGTAGGCAGATTTGAGTTTACGCTTTCGCGCCTTACAACCTGTCCTACTGCCTGAATCACGTATTCGCGTCCAAGGTCGGTATCGCCGTCCAATACAAGTTGGGTGATACCATAGCGGTCACGCAGGTCGACAAAAGTCATACTGCCGAATTTTCTGGTACGCTGTACCCATCCGGCAAGTGTGACTTTTTTCCCTGCATCACCTATGCGGAGTTCTCCGCAGGTATGAGTTCTATACATTTTATTATGATTAATCTTCTTCCGTATCCTGAGCAGCGTATTCAGCAAGGAGCTTAGTCTGTACGTCTGCGGGAACAGGCTGGTAATCTGCAAATTCCATAGTGAAGGTTGCAGAACCTGAAGTGAGTGAGCTCAAAGTTGTAGAGTAACGGTAGAGCTCGGCAAGAGGAACGCGGGCCTTGAGAATTGCAAAGCCTTTGTCTGCGCCCATATCACCAAGAATGCCACGGCGGTTCTGAAGGTCACTCATAACAGCTCCCTGATACTCTGAAGGGGTCATCACCTCTACGTTGTAGATAGGTTCGAGAATCTTGGGTCCCGCATTGCGGAATGCTTCCTTGAATGCGTTGCGGCCTGCGATGATGAACGCAATTTCCTTTGAATCTACCGGGTGCATCTTTCCGTCATACACGAATACGCGGATGTCACGGGCATATGAACCGGTAAGAGGACCCTCGTTCATCTTTTCCTTGATACCCTTGAGAATAGCGGGCATAAAGCCGAGGTCGATTGCTCCACCCACAACGCAGTTGTAGAATTCGAGTTTTCCTCCCCATTCCATCTCGGAAATATCCTGAGTCTTGACGTTGAGCTGAGTATCTTTTCCGTCAATCTTGAACTTGGTTACAAGCTCTCCTTCGGCAGGGCATACAAGAAGGTGAACTTCTCCGAACTGACCTGCACCACCGGACTGTTTCTTGTGACGGTACTGGGCGGTTGCTGTCTTTGTAATGGTTTCACGATAAGGAACCTTGGGTGCGAAGAGCTCAACCTCGAGGTTGTACTCGTTGTTGATGAGCCATTTTACAACATTGATGTGCTGCTCGCCGTTTCCGCTGAGAATTGTCTGGCGGAGTTCCTTTGAATATTCTACATTTACGGTAGGATCCTGAGCTGCGATCTTCTTGAGAGCTTCGCCAAGCTTCTGTTCATCCTGCTGAACTTTTGCCTTGATTGCACAACGGTATCTGGGGGCAGGATACTGTACCTTGTCATATTTGAGACCTGAGCCGATTGCACTGAGCGTAGTGTCGCTCTTGCCGCTCTTGAGCTTGACTGCACAACCGAAGTCACCGGCGTTAAGGGAGTTTACAGACTCCTTCTTAAGGCCTGCCACTGCATAAATGGCAGAAAGGCGCTCCTTGTTGCCGCTTACAGGGTCTTCCATATCCAAACCTGCCGTAACGGTGCCGCTCATAACCTTGAAATATGAAACCTCTCCGAGGTGAGGCTCCACAGTGCTCTTGTATATGAACAGGGAAGCGGGGCCATCTGTCTTGCACTTGGGAGCAGGTGCTACGCCCTTGGTGAATTCGAGAAGCCTCTTGACACCGATATCCTTCTTTCCGCTTGTGCAGAATACGGGATAAACGTCACCGTTCTCAACACCGATGGACAGCCCCTTGCGGATTTCGTCTTCGTCGAGCGTTCCCTCGCTGAAGAACTTCTCCATAAGAGCGTCGTCATACTCGGCAGCCTTCTCGATAAGTTCGTTGCGGTAAAGTTCTGCCTGATCGGCAAGCTCTGCAGGGATTTCGAGGTCTTCACGGGTACCCTTGTCGTCCTTGAAACGGTACATCTTCATTGTAAGCACATCTACAAAGCTGTCGAATGAAGTACCTGCATTTACGGGGAACTGAATGTTGATGAATTTTCCACCCAAAGACTCCTTGAGAGAATTCTGGAAGTTGTCCCAATCGGACTTGTCGGCATCGAGCTGGTTGGCGGCGATAATGATGGGGAGTTTGCGTGCCTGGGCTATGCGGAGAATGTTCTCGGTTCCCACCTCGACACCCTGCTGGGCGTTGATAACGAGGATACCGCACTCACAAACTGCAAGGCCTGAATAAGCTCCGCCTATGAAATCGTCTGAACCCGGGGCGTCCAGGATGTTGATTTTCCGGTCCATAAACTCTGCATAAAGCGGAGACGCATAAATGGACCTCTGGTTCATTTTCTCGATTTCAGTGTTATCGGAAACGGTGTTTTTGTCTTCAACGCTTCCTCTTCTGTCAATTACCTTGCCTTCATAAAGCATGGCCTCTGCCAATGTGGTCTTACCCGATTTTGTTGCACCGAGCAGAACCACATTACGAATGTCTTGGGTTTTGTAATCTTTCATTTTATTGTGGTATTATAAATATTCACTTTTCGCGTAGCTTGCAAATATAATAAAAAAGGACTAATGTTCCCTGCTTGCAGCAATAATTTGCTCACCACGCAACCCAAGTTCTTCCAGAAGCAGTTCGTCAAGGGCTTCGGGAGAAACCTTGAGCATCCGGCAGATTGTTTCGAATGAAAGATAGGGATTAGTGCGGGTCACCCCGTTTTGGATAAGCTGCGAAAAGCGCTCAAAAGTTTTCATCATAGTTTTCATATTCTTGTCTTTTTTGTTCTGCAAATGTGACCTTTTCTTCCAAAACAATCAATATCCCGCTGTAGTCTGCACTGTAGTTCAAAAAAAATTATTGTTTTTCTTAATAAAAAGAAAATTTTATGTTGCCAAAGACAAGTTTTTATTGTCCCTCTTTTGCTTTTCTATAGAATACATTTGCCTTCACACATATACGAAGACCTATGGATTCTATTTCAGTAAAGAAAAACATTCTTAAGACAAGAAAAGATTTGGGACTGACCCAGAAAGAGATGGCCGACAAACTCGGGATATCCCGCACCGCATACCGCAATCTGGAGAAAGGGGAAACAAAAGTTTACAGCAGCCATATTAGCGCTATGGCCCGGCTGTCGGGCAAAAATGAGGAGGAATTAGTCTTGGGATATGTCCCAAGGGCCGACGAAGAGCAGCACCTAAGAGAAATGGATAATTTGGCTGAACAGATGAAAACAATGCAGAAGCAATACGAAGAGCGCATCCAGGACCTTCTTGCAAAACTGGCCGAGAAGGACGACCTGATTGAGTTTCTGAAGAGCAATATCCGTTCTCAACAGAGTATGCTGGATTATCTAAGCAAATAATTTCCTAAATTTGTGGCTACAATGCCACACACACCGCATCTTTTATCCTATATGAACGAAGGGCTCGTGGAAGCGGGTCTCGACGAGGCGGGTCGCGGTCCGCTCGCAGGACCGGTTTATGCCGCTGCCGTCATTCTCCCGAAGGATTTTTTTCATCCCCTTTTGAACGACTCAAAGCAGATGAGCGCGAAGGCCCGCTATATTCTTAGGGAAATCATTGAGAAAGAGGCGATTGCCTGGGCTGTTGAAAGCGTAGAAGCCGAGGAGATAGACCGAATCAATATTCTCAACGCCTCCATTGCCGGAATGCAGCGCTGCATAAGACGTCTTTCGGTCAAGCCCGATTTCCTGCTTGTGGACGGAAACCGGTTCAAGCCGTTCGACGGTTTCCGCTTCGCTACCGTTGTGCACGGAGATGCGACTTATGCCAGCATTGCCGCGGCGTCGGTTCTGGCAAAGACCTACCGGGACGAGTATATGAAGAACCTTGCCGCACAATATCCTCAGTACAAATGGGATAAAAATATGGGATATCCTACGGCCGAACACATTGCCGCCGTTAAAGAATACGGGCTTACTCCCTACCACAGGCGCAGTTTCCACCCTAAGGAACTGGAACCAAGCCTGTTTTAAAACATCTATTCCGATATGACCGACAAAAATGAAATACTTGCCGCCCTTGCCGAAGTGAGGCATCCGGCAAAAGGAGAAAAAAATCTTCTGGAACTTGGAATGCTGCAATCGGTTGATACCGATTCCGATGGAGTAAAGGTTGTGCTGGGTTTCCCGAAACGCCGCGACCCTCTGGCCGAATACCTTATAGGTGCAACCCGCGCAGCGCTTATCCGCATTCTTCCGGAAGGAACCCGGGTACAGGTCGAAAGCGTCGTGGTTGACCCTGCCCCCGAAAAGAAGAAATCGACCAAAGAGCTCAATCTCGACCAGCTGGCAGAGGTAGGTCATATTATTGGCATTGCCTCCGGGAAAGGAGGGGTTGGGAAATCGACCGTTGCCGTGAATCTGGCCTGCGCGCTTTCCCGTCTGGGGTATAAGGTTGGCCTTGCCGATGCCGACGTGTACGGCCCGTCCGTTCCGGTAATGACGGGAACCGAAGGCTATTCCCCCGCCGTAGGAGGCGAGGAAGGGGCCGAACTTTTCTCCCCCGTCGAAAAATACGGGGTCAAGTGGATGAGTGTGGGATACTTCGCCGAAAGAGGACAGGCTCTGATCTGGCGCGGGCCTATGGCTTGTTCTGCCCTGAAGCAGATGATTCTGCAGGTTGAATGGGGCGAACTGGACTTCCTTCTCATCGATATGCCTCCGGGAACGGGCGACATTCACATTTCTCTTGTTCAGGAAATCCCTGTCGAGGGTGCAGTGATAGTTACTACACCCCAGACTGTGGCCCTTACCGACGTTGAGAAAGGAGTCAATATGTTCCGCAACAAAAGTATCGACAAGCCCATCTTCGGACTGGTGGAGAATATGGCCTGGTTTACTCCGGCTGAGCATCCCGACGAAAAATACTATATTTTCGGAGACGGCGGAGGTACGGAGATGGCCGCCCAGCTGGGTATCGACATCCTGGGGCAGATTCCTCTCGTGCAAAGCATCCGGGAAGGAGGGGACGAGGGAACTCCCGCCGCCCTTACCGACAGACCCGACGGAAAGGCCTTTCTGGAACTCGCCCGGACTCTTGCCGGAAAATTGGTTTAACTGCCGTTCAAAAATCAAGCTGAATGGAAGTAAGAGCGAAAAAATCACTTGGACAGCATTTTCTTACCGACCTAAAAGTTGCCCGGTCAATAGTGGAGGCCCTGAACGGCCCCGCCGACGTACTGGAAATAGGCCCCGGTATGGGAGTTCTCACCCAATATCTGCTTCAACGCCAAGACCTTAATCTCAAGCTGGTGGAACTGGATTCCGAGAGCGTGGAGTATCTCCTGACTCATTTCCCCGGAATGCAGGGCAGGCTTGTCGAAGCCGATTATCTCAAACTGGACGAAAATATTCTTTTCAAAGGGAACTATAAGATTATAGGCAACTTTCCTTACAATATCTCTTCACAGATTTTCTTCAAGATTCTGGAAAGCAGGGACAGGATTCCGGAAGTCGTATGTATGATTCAAAAAGAAGTTGCAGACCGGATAGCAGAACCGCCGGGAAGTAAAACCTACGGTATTCTCTCGGTATTCCTGCAAGCCTGGTACGATATCGAATACGTTCTCGGGGTAGGTCCGGGAGCATTCTGCCCTCCTCCGAAAGTCAAATCGGCGGTGATACGACTCAAGCGAAACTCCAGAACAACACTCGGTTGTGACGAGAAACTTTTCCGTCAGATTGTAAAGATGGCCTTCAACCAGCGTAGGAAAACCCTTAGAAATGCACTGAAACCTCTCATAAATGAGCTCGGTCTCGATTCCGGGCAGACTTCGTTGCCCATATTCGACCTTCGGGCCGAAAAACTCGGGGTAGAGGATTTTGTTGCCCTAACCTTGATTTTCGAGGGAAAAATTGATAAATAATTGCTACTTTTGCAAATAAATAATTTTAACTATGAAACGTATTATTTCTCTTATTGCCGCTTGTCTCTTTATTTCTGCAGCGGTTTTTGCCCAGGACGAGAAACTCGCTCCCGGAATATACTCTATTGTTGACGATATTGCCACACATCTTACATACACCCCAGGAATGCAGTCGAATACCGGCTTCAATGTGATAGGTGTCGAAATCGGAAATTCCAAATCGTCTTACAAAGGGGAGACTGCAGGAGTTCAGGTTACCGACAAGATTGTTATGGTAATAGATCCCGGCAAGAAGGCTATTATCAAGACTCCGAAGAAATACGATCCTTTCATCAAGTCTATGACTCCTGACCTCATTATGATTGTTCCCCTGGAAGTAAACAAGAACAAGCGTGTATATAACGCAGGCACGTCCGTTCAGGGCTTCAACACCAAGAAACACACAAGGGTTGAATTCGAATGGCAGCTTATCGATGAAAACACATTTGAGATTACCGGCAATTTCGAACCCGGCGAATACGGCATCTATTTCAAGCCCGCAAAGTTGGGTGATTACGATTGGTCCAGCATCTACGGTTTTTGCGTAGCCGAAAAGGCAGTGGAGGAGACCCCAGCCGAAGCTGAAGCACCGGCTGCCGTTGAAACCCCGGCCGAATAGCCGTAACCAGGCCGTATTTTAAAATAGCTTATATTCAGCGAGTTATGAAAATCCCTTCCGCCAAATCGCAGAAGGGATTTCTGTAATTCTCTGACCACCAAACACTTCTGAAAACGCCCTAATTAAACGAAAAAGCCCTGCAGATACCTGCAGGGTCATTATCAGCGGAGGGGACGAGATTCGAACTCGTGGTACGGAATGACCCGTACGTCGGTTTAGCAAACCGGTGGTTTCAGCCACTCACCCACCCCTCCAAATCACCACGCTCGTGTCAAACGGGGATGCAAATATAAAACAATTTTTTTGGAAACTAAAATAACTTGCGTATATTTGCAGTCCCATACGCGGAAATAGCTCAGTTGGTAGAGCGCAACCTTGCCAAGGTTGAGGTCGCGGGTCCGAGCCCCGTTTTCCGCTCCAAGCAAAAAGGACAGCCGTCAGGTTGTCCTTTTTTATTTTTCTCCGAAATGTGTGGCAAGCAGGGGCAGCATACGTCCGTAACTCTCCTTCCAGAATTTCCAGTCGTGACCACCCGCAACCCTATTGTATGTATGGGGAAACTTAACCGAATCCAGAAACCTGTGAGTGCTCTCGTTGAATCCTTTGCCCAAAATGTCTGACTTGCCGCATTCCATTACCAGACAAGGAAGCTTGCCATAGAAAGTCTCGTTATAGCCCCGATTCTTGAAAATGGCTTTAATCGTAGGAACTTTCCTGTTTCCGAAAATGCCTATATCGTCAACGGCCGAACTCATCGAATAGCAGAAACCGAACCTGCTGGGATAATTGAATGCATAATATATGGCCCCATAGCCTCCCATAGAGTTTCCGGCGACAGCCGTATTCTCCCGTCCCTTCTTCACAGGATAAAACTTCTCTATGTGCGGACGGAGTTCCCTCCAATAGTAGTTTTCCCAATCGTTCCCCTTCTTCTTTCCGTCTACAACCTTAGCCCCGTTTATATAGAAACAGTTGAAACCGTCCGGCATAACTATAATAAAGGGGTCTATTATCCCCTCCTTAATGGCCCTGTCGGTGATTTCCTTCACCTTTCCCTTCGCGTTCCAGGCCGAGTGATCGTCGGTTACCCCGTGAAGCAGATACAAAACCGGATACTTCTTTCCCGAAACCGCGTAATCGGCAGGCAGATATATATTGTAACGGGCTGTGCTGTCCTCAAGAAAATTGCTTTTAAAACTCATATCGCTCAGCAGCACGCTCTCGTATTCCCCCGGTTCAGACTCCTTAGGCTTGCAGGAAAACACCAGAACACCAACTGCCAGCACTAACACTAACCCTGTAACTCTTTTCATACAAAAACAATATTGGTCTCCCGCAAAGATACCAATATTTATTTTTCTTACCTTTGCACAAACACAAACTATGGACGAAATTCACCGGAGTATCCAGTCCGTACTTGGAGAAAAACTAACCAATATTCCGTTCCCGCATTGAAAACAGCTGTCATAGGAGGAGGCGCAGCCGGATGTTTCTGCGCTGTCCAACTCAAACGGAACTGCCCCGAAACCGAGGTTCACGTCTTTGAGTCGGGGCCTACGACTATGCACAAGCTTTCGCTTACCGGAGGCGGCCGGTGCAACTTTACCAACAGTTTCGAGAAAGTTTCTTCGCTGGAAGAAGTCTATCCCAGAGGTTTCAGGCAGATGAAAAGGCTTCTTTCGGCATTCGACCATAACGACACCAGGGAATGGTTTTCCCTGCTGGGTCTGGGAAGCGTGGTAGAACCTGATTCCAGAGTCTTCCCAAACTGTATGGACGCACGGAAGGTTGTACGCTCCATTCAAAAGGAAATGTCGAGACTGGGGGTATCGGTCGAGTGCTCTCACAGGGTTGAAAGCATCTCCCCATCCCTGCAGGGCGGATGGATGGTGGATTCCGAGCATTTCGACAAGGTTGTGGTAACAACCGGAGGAGGATTTCTCAAAGCCATCGCCCCTCTGGAGATAGAAACAGTTAAGCCCGTCCCCTCCCTTTTCACCCTTAAGCTGGACTGCACTGCAATAAAGGCGCTGATGGGAGTTTGCGCTCCCGACGCTACCGTCTCCATTCAAGGGACGGCTTTCAAGTCCCGCGGAGCACTGCTCATCACCGACTGGGGTATCAGCGGACCGGCAACTCTCCGCCTCTCTTCGTATGCCGCAAGGTTCCTTGCCGATAAAAATCATATCTGCGCCCTGACGGTGAATTGGATTTCCTCCAACCAGCAGGAGGTGCATCAATGGTGCAGGAACCTGAAAAACCTCTGTCCCCGGAAGATGCTGAGTTCCACTTGCCCGCAGGGGCTCCCCGACCGCCTCTGGAAGTTCATTCTTAAGGAACGGTGCGGCCTCAGGGACGATATCCGTTGGGCCGAAACCGGAGACAAAAGCATAAACCGCCTTTCAAACATACTTACGTCCGATTCCTACTCCGTTTGCGGAAGAGCAGCCTTCAAGGAAGAATTCGTAACAGCCGGAGGAATTTCTCTGGATGCCGTCGATATCCGTTCTCTGGAATGTAAAAAACATCCGGGACTCTACTTTGCGGGTGAAGTCCTGGATATCGATGCCGTAACCGGCGGGTTCAATCTTCAGGCGGCCTGGAGCACGGCTTTCTGCGTTGCCGCCGCCATTTCCGACTGAACGTTACTGTTTGGAGATATTCTCTCTCATTGTAGTGTCGGCCTGAATGTTTTTCATCCGATAGTAATCCATTATTCCGAGATTACCGCTGCGGAAAGCCTCTGCCATTGCGAGAGGAACCTGAGCTTCGGCCTCGATAACCTTTGCGCGGGCGTCCTGCGCCTTTGCCTTGTTCTCCTGCTCCTGGGCCACTGCCATTGCGCGGCGCTCCTCGGCCCTGGCCTGGGCGATATTCTTGTCGGCCTCGGCCTGATCCATCTGCAGAACGGCTCCGATGTTCTTTCCAACGTCGATGTCGGCAATGTCAATGGAGAGGATTTCGAATGCTGTACCTGCGTCAAGACCCTTGCCGAGTACCAGTTTGGAAATTGTGTCGGGGTTCTCGAGCACTGACTTGTGACTCTCGGAAGAACCGATTGAAGAAACTATTCCCTCTCCTACCCTGGCGAGAACCGTCTCTTCACCAGCACCGCCCACAAGCTGCTTGATGTTGGCGCGAACGGTCACTCTTGCCTTTGCAATAAGCTGGATACCGTCCTTTGCAACCGCCGTTACGGGAGGAGTGTTGATGACTTTAGGATTTACCGACATCTGCACGGCCTCAAGAACGTCGCGTCCTGCAAGGTCGATTGCCGCTGCCATCTTGAAATCCAGGGAAATGTTGGCCTTGTTTGCAGAAATGAGAGCCATAACCACGTTGGGAACGTTTCCGCGAGCCAGGTAATGGGCTTCAAGTTCGTTGGCCTTCAGCGAAAGCCCGGCCTTAGTGCCTGTAATCAATGCCATTACTATGGTTCTGGGATTCACTCCTCTCCAGCGCATAAGAAGAAGCTGGATAAGAGGCACGTGCACCCCCGAAAGCAGAGCCTGAAACCAGAGGGCTACAGGGAAAAACCACAAAAGAATAATGAGAGCGACAACTACTATCGCAATCCACCAGATAAGTTCCATATTTCTATTAGTTTATTTGTTTTACTATCACTTTATTGTCTTCTATCCTGACTATTTCCACGTCTGTACCGGGGGCCACCATAGTGTTGTCGCAGGATTTCACCTCAACCGAAACCTGAGCAAACTCCGCTGTGCCCATAGGCGCCAGCCTGGTAAGTGTCCTGCCTTTGTCCCCTATCTTGAGAGCCTCGCCCTCTTCGTTGACCTTGGATTTGATTTCGGTGCCAAGCTCAAATTTCTTCCAGGTCTTTTCCCTGAGTACGACTATGAGCATAACAATAAGAACCGCAACCGCAACGCAGGTTGTAATGATACCGGCTACAGTGCTGCAGAACTTGAATGCATACCAGCAGGCGGCAGCAATGGAAGCAAGGCTGAGTATCCCGGCAACGCCAACTCCCGGAATAAGAAGCAACTCAATGAGCATCAGAATTACTCCGAGAAGAATCAAAGAAAGAATAATCCACCACATAACCCTATTTTTTTATCTTGTCTTACAAATATACAAAATCCCTACGGGATTATTTCATTCTTCGGAGAAAAATGCTAAATTTGCAAGCTAATTTTGGACTTTTGTCCCCAAACGTTATTAAAAGAACAAAATTTTAAATTATCAAATATTGTTATGCAAAGCAAAGGCTTTATCAGATTTTTCGCAATCGTGCTAGCTCTCGCCTGTATCTGGCAGCTCTCCTTCACAGTTGTGACGAGCATTCAGAACAAGAAAGCCGAGCAGTACGCTGACGCTGCAGTTGCAGCCTTCCAGCAGTCTCCCGCATTCGCAAAGATTGCCCAGGAAGATCAGGCTTACACACTCGACTCTCTGCGCAAGAACAGGACAAGATTCTACACAGATTCAATTTCATCCGAAAAAGTTTTCTTCGGATACACTTTCAAGAACGTACAGAACAAGGAAATCAACCTGGGTCTGGACCTCAAGGGCGGTATGAACGTTATGCTGCAGGTTCAACTGGAAGATATGGTCAAGGCTCTGGCCGACGGTGACCAGTCTCCGGAATTCCTTCAGGCCCTCGAAACAGCAAAGAAAAACAGCGTAAACTCTCAGAGCGACTTCATTACCCTGTTCGGAGAAGCCTGGAAGCAGATAGCTCCCGGCAGAAGGCTCTCAAGCATTTTCGGAACCTACGAAATGCGCGACCGCATCAAACCCGAATCCACCGACGACGAAGTCATAGCCGTTATCAAGGAGGAAGCCGAATCCGCTATCGGAAACTCATTCAACGTTCTTCGCAACCGTATCGACCGTTTCGGTGTAACCCAGCCTTCTATCCAGAAGATCGGCAATAGCGGAAGAATTCTGGTCGAACTCCCCGGCGTAAAGGAACCCGAACGTGTACGTAAACTCCTTCAGGGAACAGCATCCCTCGAATTCTGGTCTACCTACGACAATGCCGAAATCGAACCTTATCTGCGCGAAGCCAACCAGCTGCTCGCCCAGTTGCTCGCCGACGAGAACGTTGCCCAGGAAGTTGCTCCCGCCCAGGAAGCCGCTCCCGCCAGTGAAGAAACTTCCGACGTTGTGGCTCAAGAACTCGAGCAGCAGGCAAGCGCTCAGGAAAACACAGAAGTCAGCGCAGCTTACAAAGCAGCCAACCCTCTCTTCTCCGTACTTCAAATTTCAGGAGCCAGGGGAACCGCTTGCATAGGTTTCGCTGCAGGACCCGATACTGCTCAGGTAAACAAGTACCTCAGCAATCCTCAGGTTGCTGCAATATTCCCCTCCGAATTCCGTCCTATGTGGTCTGTAAAGCCTTCAGAGTACGTTGGCGCCGACAATATTTACGAGCTTGTTGCCATCAAGGCTTCCAGCCGTGACGGAAAAGCTCCCCTCGACGGTGGCGCAGTTACCGACGCTCACGTTTCATACGACCAGCGCCGTGGCGGAGAGCCTTCAGTTTCAATGACAATGAACGCCGAGGGTTCAACCATCTGGGCTCGCCTTACAAAAGAGAATATTGGAAAGCAAATTGCAATCGTTCTTGACGGAACCGTTTACTCTTACCCTATGGTTCACGGCGAAATCACCGGAGGCAGCTCTGAAATCACCGGAAAATTCGACGTTGAAGAGGCAACCGACCTTGTTAACGTGCTCAAGTCCGGTAAACTCCCCGCTCCTGCAACAATCGTTCAGGAACAGGTTGTAGGTCCTTCTCTGGGTGCCGAGTCAATCAACGCAGGTCTGATTTCCTTCATCATTGCATTCTGCCTCGTGCTCCTGTATATGATTCTCTTCTATCACGGAGCAGGTATTGCAGCCGACATTGCCCTTCTTGTAAACGTATTGCTGCTCTTCGGTACACTCGCCGCATTCGGAGCAGTGCTCACCCTGCCCGGTATCGCCGGTCTCGTGCTTACCCTGGGTATGGCCGTGGATGCAAACGTTATCATCTACGAGCGTGTCAAGGAGGAACTTAAGGCAGGCAAGGGTCTGAGCAAGGCAATCCACGACGGTTACAACAATGCTTACTCTGCCATCATCGACGGTCAGGTTACAACATTGCTCACCGGTATCGTACTGTTCGTATTCGGTTCAGGTCCCGTGAAGGGCTTCGCTACAACCCTTATCATCGGTATCATAACTTCTGTCCTTACTTCCATCTTCATTACCCGCCTCATTTTCGAGGCTCGTGCAAGCAAGGGCAAGAACATTTCCTTCACAAACAAGGTTACCGAGAGCTTCCTCAAGGGAACCAGCATCGACTTCGTTGGAAAACGCAAGTTCTCTTATATCTTCTCAGGTGCTCTTATAGTTATCGCACTCGCATCCATCACATTCAAGGGATTCACCTATGGTGTCGACTTCACCGGTGGCCGTACCTATGTCGTACGCTTCGACCAGCCTGTAACTGCCGAGACCGTGCGTTCTGCAGTCAATGACGTATTCATTGCAAAGGCAGCCGAGGATCCTACCGTAAAGGGTTCATCGGCCGAGGTCAAGCAGTTCGGTGGAGATTCCCAGATGAAGATTACCACAGCCTACAAGGTGGACGAGGAATCAAGCTCAGTGGACACCGAAATCGAAGGAATGCTCTATGAAGCAGTGAAGGGTCTGTTCAAGGAGGAAATCTCTCTCGAAGAGTTCACCTCCACTCTCGACAACCCCAACGGTATCATTTCTTCCGATAAAGTTGGTGCAACCATTGCTGCCGATATCAAGCGCGGCGCCATCATTTCCGTGATTCTCGCCCTCTTCATTATCTTCGCTTACATTGCATTCCGTTTCAAAGGCTGGACCTGGGGCCTCGGCGGTGTAGTATCGCTTGCCCATACCTCCATAATCGTTATCGGATTCTTCTCCCTGTTCAGCGGAATCCTGCCTTTCAACCTCGATGTGGACCAGACCTTTATTGCGGCTATCCTTACAATCATAGGTTACGCCATCAACGACAACGTGGTTATCTTCGACCGTATCCGTGAGAACCTCAGCCTGCACCCCAACGACGATTTCAAGGTTCAGGTAAACAAGTCCCTCAACCAGACTCTCACCCGTACAGTCAATACCTCCGTTTCCACATTGCTTCCTATGATTGCCATTGCCTGCTTCGGCGGTGAGAGCATCCGCGGTCTCGCAGTAGCCCTCATTCTCGGTATCATAATCGGAACCTATGCATCAATTATGATAGGTACTCCCGTTATGTTCGACGCAACCCTTTCAAAGAAAAAGAAAGTAGCCAGGAAGTAATTTCCCAGCTGCATCTCAATAAAACTGTCCGGCGAACAACCGGACAGTTTTTTTATTTGGGCAGATTGAAGGCCTTGGACATCTCGGCCATCTGAACGGCAGTCATCCCTTCCGGGACAAAGCCCATATTGCGTCCGGCAATATAAATCTGGGCAGCCTTGTTGAGCACGTCCACCTGGTCGAAGGCATCTATAATATTGGTATCGACGGCAAAGACTCCGTGCTTCTCCCACATTACCACGTCATATCCTTCGTCTATGGTCTGTATCGTGGCCTTGGCCAGTTCTACACTGCCGGGGAGCATATTAGGCACCATTCCCAGCCCTTTGGGACAGAAAGCCTTTGTTTCCGGTATCATAGACCAAAGCATATTCGTAGCCGCATCCTTTTCCATCCATTCCCTGCAGTGCGTCAATGCCACAAGTTCTATGGGATGTGTATGCAATGAAGCCTTGTAAGGAGAACCGTGTTCTATCAGGTAATTGTGAACGGCAAGGTGCGACGGAAGCTCCGACGTGGGCATAACCGGCACGTCCGATATTATCTCATAATGCTCACAATCGTCGCAAATACGGATTATCGAACCGTTTTCCATAGGAGAACGCGAAAGGTCACGCATTCGCTTCCCGGTGCCCTTGCAATAGAAGAAACAGCCTTTGAGCCAAGGCAACCTCTGGCCTATGCTCAACGGCCCCTTAACCGTGGGGCTGCTTTTATAAGCCGAAGACAGGGAATCGGTAATGTTTACCGTTATATTGCCCCCGTTGCGCTCAGCCCATCCCTTCTGCCATAGATATCCGGCAACCTCGGCAATCTGTTCAATTTCCTTTATCATTTTTATCTTTTAAGTGTGACTTCTTTCTCGTACCGGTCGATTTCGGCCATATATGCATCTCCAACCGGAACTCCGCAACGCTCGCAGAACTCATCGTAAACAGCACCCCAAGGCATTGCCTTCGCCTCTTCCAGCAGTGTGAGAACCTTATACGTATTGCCTTCAAGTTCACACTTGCGTATGAGTTCGGTGGGTTCCAGCAAGGCGCGGAGCATACATTTCTGAGCGGCTCTCGAACCAATCACATAAGCGCCTATGCGGTTGATGGCTCCGTCGAAGTAATCGAGCCCGTAATGAACCCTGTTCAATGCCCCGGCGCGCACAATTTCAAAGAACAGTTCCTGTGTAGGGTCGTCCATAAGAGTTACGTGGTCGGAATCCCAACGCACGGGACGGCTCACGTGAAGCATAAGCTCGGGAACGAAATTAAGCAGAGCGCTCACTTTGTCGGCCGGAGACTCGGTCGGGTGATAATGCCCCGTATCTATTGTAGGTATCTTGCCGTTGGCGGCCGCATAGGCGGTATAGAAATCGTGAGACCCCACTGTAAAACTTTCCAGTCCTATACCGAACACCTTACCCTCGATACAGTCTTTCATATCTTTTTTGGGCTCGGCAAAAATCTTGTCCAGCGAATCCTTGAGCAGCTCGCGATACAAATAATGGTTCACCGACTGGTCCTTGCATCCGTCGTGTACCCACACATTCATAATGCAGGGGTCTCCCTGAGCTTTTCCCATTGCGTCGGCAATGTCGCGGCAACGGCAGGTATGCTCTATCCAGAAATCGCGTATCCCCTTATCGGGATTGGCAAGCGAAAGGTTTCCGCTCTTGGGGTGTGAGAACGACGTGGAGTTGAAATCCAGCAGGGTATTATTCTCTTTTCCCCATTCTATCCAACTCTGGAAATGTTCGGGGGCAACCTCGTCACGGTCAACTTTCTTTCCCTGAAAATCCCCGTAGATTTCGTGAAGATTCAAGCGGTGCGTTCCGGGGATAAGGCTTTTGGCCTTAAGAATATCGGAACGGAGTTCCTCTATGTTGCGGGCCTTCCCGGGGTAATTTCCGGTTGCCTGGATTCCGCCGGAGAGGTCTGCTGCACTCTCGAAACCGGCAACGTCGTCGGCCTGCCAGCAGTGCATCGAAAGATGAAAATCCTGTAGTTGCTGCAGCACTTTCTCGGTATCTATACCGTAGGCTGCATAGCGTTCTTTCGCTATCGGATAAGCCTTATTCATATTTTTTCGGATTAAAAGTTTCTGTGTCTATCAACTGTGGAAGATAATCCCTGCGTATTCCCGCCTGAACCATCACGTTCCCAAGGGCGGTTCCTTCGGCCGGACCCGCAACAACGCTAACACCGCATCTGGAGGCGGTCAACCGATTCAGGAACCTGTTCTGCGAGCCTCCCCCTATGATGTGCAGCACCTCCAGTTTTACCGGCGATATTTCCTGCAGCGAACGGAACACCTGCGCATACTTTGCGGCCAGGGAATCATAGATAAGTCTTACCATATGCGCATCGTCGGCAGGCGTTTCCACCCCGTTTGCAGCGCAATAGTCGCAAATGGCGGCCGGCATATCGGTAGGGGACGCGAAACTCCTGTCATCGGGGTCGATAACCCCTGACGAAGGAGGAAGTTCCTCTGCCATCTGCGCTAGCTGTGCATAAGAATAACTTCTCCCCTGCTCCTTCCATTTGAGAAGGCACTGCTCCAGCAGCCACATTCCGGTTATGTTCTTCAGCACACGGGTAGTGCCCCCGACTCCGCCCTCATTGGTAAAATTGAGGTCGAACATACGGTCATCGATTACCGGTTCGCGGGTTTCTATTCCCATAAGCGACCAGGTGCCGCTGCTAAGGTAGGCAAAGCCTTCCTTCACCGCAGGAACGGCAGCCACGGCGCTGGCGGTATCGTGTCCGGCTACGGCGATTACCGGCACCTTTCCAAGCCCGGTGGAGAGGGCAACACTGTCGGTCAGCAAACCCACCTTTTCACCCGGGAACACGATTCCGGGGAAGAGCCCGGCATCCAGGGAGCAGACCTTCAGAATGTCCCGGTCTATCTCCTTGCTGTGCGGGTCCATCAGCGCCGACGTGCTGAGAATGGTATATTCGCACACCTTTTCCCCTGTAAGCATATAACTTATGGCATCGGGCATAAAAAGAATGCTTTCGGCGTTTTCCAGAGCCTGCACCCCTTCCTTTTTCTGGGCATACAGCTGGAACACCGAATTGAAGTTCATTATCTGTATTCCCGTACGGTTGTACAACTCCCTGCGCGGCATTTTCTCAAAAAATTCCTCGGGAACACCTTCGGTGTAAGGATCCCTGTAGGAACGCGGCAGAGCGGCAAGCGTTCCGTCGGCGGCGACGCAAACGAAATCGACTCCCCAGGTGTCCACTCCTATGGACTCTATTTCAAGACCCCGCTTCCCTATTTCGGAAAGACCTTTTACAATGTCTCCGTAAATGGAATAAATATTCCAATAATACTTCCCATTTATATCGATAAGCGGCGTTGGAAACCTGTAAACGGTTTCCATTTCGAGTTTATCCTTTTCCAGATTTGCAAGAATAACCCTGCCGCTGGTGGCTCCAAGATCTATTGCAATGTAATGTTTCATTCCTCTTCCTCCGTATTCCAGCCTTGAGCCCTTACAGGAAGTTCCACTCCCTCCGGGGTTACCATACAGGCCCCCGCTTCGCTCAGTGCCAGATGTCCTATTATATCGTAAGCCGGGAATTCCCGGTGGAATTTTTCTGCCTGAAGAATCGGCACTGTAAACAGCAGACGGCAATCGTCGCCCCCGTTCATCGCGGCCGAAACCGGATCAATGTCCAAGTCTTTTCCCAAACTGAAACTGTTTCCCTCGAAGGGGATTTTGTCGGCATATACCTTCACTCCAAGGCCGGTTTCCTTCCTTAAGTTGAGAAGCGCATCGGCAAGGCCTCGGGTAACGAAGCACCCGGCCGACGGGGTAATTCCGGCCTCCTTGAAATGGGTTGGGGTATGCTCCCTGAGTTCCGGCTTAAGATAATCGGCAATCATCATTTTATATTTCTCCAACTCGGCACTGCGGTTTTCCAGCACCTGCTGTCCGAGAAAAGCCGAGCCCAATGCTCCGCTCACGCATATCACATCCTTGCTTTGAGCCTTGCAGAACAAGGCCGATGGAGACGTCCCTGCAGCTCCAAGGCTGATACACAGTCCGTTAAGAGACGGCACCAGATCAAGATTCAGGCTACCGTACCCGAACTCCTCGGCGGCAACCCGGACTCCGCTCCAGAACTCTTCGATTTGGCCGTAATCCAGCTTGGAGGAAATTCCGAGGATAACAGACAGGCTCTTCGCTTCGCAAAGACGGGAATAAAGTTCTCCCGTGACTTCAACGACAGCCTTGTACCCAAGGTGTTTTAAAGGAAAATACGCTAAATCGAAGTCGATTCCCTCAAGCAGAATGCGATGCACAAAGGAAGTATCCTTCTTTCTCTTGCCCTCGATTCCGGCAAACAGTTTTTCTATGGCCCTTACACGGCCGATTTCGGCAAATGATTCACTAGACATATCAGAGCAAAGATAACAAAAATTGCTTGTACGGGCTAATTCCTGCCTATATATCCCACACGGTGAAAGGGTTATAGGAAATGCCGTCGTCTATGACGTCTGTGCCTTCCTTTGACTTGAGTTTTCTTACAGCCTCCTGAGTCAGGGGCAGGAAAACAGCTTCATACACCAGCTTGGCCAGCACCTGGCAGGCAACCATAAGAAGCAGTTTCCCTGGGCCGAGCGACCAGAATACTATAGGCATAAAAACCAGGGAGTCGGCCAAATCGCCCGCTATGGAAGAAACAATGGCCCTGAACCAGAATTTCCGACCCTTAGAGGCTTTTTTCATCAGGCTCATAACAGCCGCATTCACGGTCGAGCCCACAAAAAAGGCGGCAAGAGAGGCTACGGCCACTTTGATTTCCATCCTGAAGATATAGTTGAAATGCTCCCCTCCGTCCCAGAAATCAGCCCCGGGGATAGCGACGACCACCTGAGCCACTGCAACAACGAAAAAGTTCATCAGGAAGGCGGTCCATATTGAGAGCCGGGCCATCCTGTATCCGTAAACCTCCGAGATGCAGTCGTTGATTATGTAAGCCACCGGAAAAATGAGAAGGTCTCCCGTGAGAACCAGACCCCAAAGGGTGAATACCTTGGTTGTAAAGATGTTGGATGAAATAAGGCATACTGTCATCAGTACGCACAACATCATAAATCTGACGGAAACCTGGTGTTTCATAGATAGGCAGCAAAGATACTGACTCCGGTTCAAAAACAAAAATTATCTCACCGGAAGTGACGCAAAAACTTGAATAATATATAAACAGATTCTAAATTTGAGAATCAAAAAAACATTGTATGAAAATTCTATTTGCTGTTGTTCTGTCGGCCATTCAGATAATGTCCTACAACATTCGCGTAAGCACCGCCTCAGACGGCGAAAATGACTGGGAAATAAGAAAACCTTCATCGGTACAGATGATTCTCGACTGCAAACCGGATATTGTAGGCTTACAGGAAGCTATGGAAAATCAGGTTCTGTACCTGCAGGAAAACTGCACCGGATACGAAGTCATAGGTGTAAACAGAGAAAACGGCTTTCCGGTAAAAGGCGAACATATGACTATATTGTACCGCTCTTCCACTATGAAATGCTACGGATGGGGAACATTCTGGCTGTCGGACACGCCGGACATCCCCTCTATGGGCTGGGACGGAGCTTACCAGAGGTCCGCCACCTGGGCCCTTATGCAGGACAAGCGGGACGGACGGCTTTTCTTTATGGTCAACACCCATCTGGACCACGTAGGAACCTTGGCCCGCAGCAAAGGCCTGGCCCTGATTCAGGAAAGAATCGCACAGATCAACCCTCACAACTACCCCGTCGTGCTTACCGGCGATTTCAACTGCACCATTGATTTCCCCGCTCTGGAAGGCATCCGGAACACTATGGACAATGCTCGGGACAAAGCCCTTTCCAGCGACAATGTCAACTCCTACAATGCCTGGGGAGGCAAAGGTGGGGGCATAATAGATTTTATCTGGTACAAGGGATTCTCCAAATGCAAATGGTTCAGGACAATAACAAAAAATTACGGAGTTCCTTTCATTTCCGACCATTATCCCATTTCCGCTCTTCTCAAATAATTCGTAACTTAGTAGTCCAAATACAGGGAAAATATGTCTTTTGTCCACCTTCACGTCCATACGCAATATTCGATTCTCGACGGTATGTCCAATATTTCCGCACTTTTCTCAAAGGCGGAAGAACTGGGAATGCCGGGCATCGCCATTACCGACCACGGCAATATGTACGGTGTCAAGGAATTCTGCAACGTTGCAAAGAAACACCCTTCGGTAAAGCCCATCATAGGCTGCGAGGTGTACGTGACCAGGCATTACGACCACAGGCTCAAAGACCCCGACCACAAAAAATACTATCACCTTATTCTGCTGGCCAAGAACTACGAAGGATACAAGAATCTTATGAAACTTGTATCCGTAGGCCATCTGGAAGGAAAATATTACGACAAACCCCGTGTTTCGCACGAAATCCTGGAGAAGTATCACGAAAATCTCATCTGCAGTTCCGCCTGCCTTGCAGGTGAAATTCCCTCTCAGATAGTTGCAGGAGATTTGGATGGCGCCTCCAAAAGCATCGAATGGTTCAAGAATCTGTTCGGAGAAGACTATTACCTGGAGGTTATGTTGCACCGTACACAGCTTCCCGGTATGAGCCAGGAACTGTACGAACTGCAAAAAACCGCTTGCGACGGCATTTTTGACCTGGCGCAAAAGCACAACGTGAAGGTTATCGCCACAAACGACGTACACTTCGTAAATAAAGACGACGGACCTGCGCACGATCTGCTGATTTGCCTCAACACTGGAAAATTCGTGGACGATAGTCCAAGACTCCGCTATACCCAGCAGGAGTACCTTAAGACCGAAGAGGAAATGGCGAGTCTTTTCCCCTCTCACCCCGAGGTTCTTTCCAATACCCTGGAAATTCTGGACAAAGTAGAATCGTTCGATATCAACAGGGACCACGTACTCCCAAAATTCGACATAGACCCCGAATTTCTCATAGACATAGACCGCCATCTGACAACCTATAAGGAAGTAATCGATGCCGGCCGGAACGACGAGAAAGGCAGGTACCGCGGCGACGATTTCTGTCATTCGGTAGCCTATCTGTGCCACCTTACCTATCAGGGAGCGAAAAACCGCTACGGAGACCTTTCGGAAAGGATTGCCGTCAAGCTCGATTTCGAGCTGAAGACCATCTCCAGAATGGGTTTCCCCGACTACTTCCTCATTGTGCAGGATTTCATTGGATGGGCTCGGAAAAACGGTATTTCGGTAGGACCGGGACGAGGCTCGGCGGCAGGCAGCATTGTATCCTACTGCCTTGGCATCACCAACCTGGACCCGGACAAATACCAGCTGCTGTTCGAGCGTTTCCTTAACCCGGAACGAATCAGTATGCCCGATATTGATGTGGACTTCGACGACGAAGGCCGCTACCGTGTCATACAGTATGTTCAGGAACGCTATGGGGCCGACCATATCTCTCACGTGGTAACCTTCGGCACAATGGCCGCAAAACTGGCCATAAAAGACGTGGCGCGGGTTTGCCGGCTGCCTCTGGACCAGAGCGACCGTCTTAGCAAAATGATTCCCGACCGCCCTTTCGACGTAAAGGAAGGCAAGGAAACAAAGACCGTAAAGCCCAACCTGAAGAACTGCGTCAAATACGTTCCGGACCTGAAACACGAATTCGAAGAAGGCGAGCCGCTTGTGCGGCAGGTTCTGCACTTTGCCCTGCAACTTGAAGGATGCATCCGTCAGGTAGGCATCCACGCCTGCGCTATGATTATAGGCCGAGGCAATCTTACAGACTATATTCCCATTTCTATGGGAGTTGACAAGGCCTCCGGACAGGATGTATGGGTATCCCAGTACGAAGGCACGATGATAGAAGACGTTGGAATGCTCAAGATGGACTTCCTGGGCCTGCGCACGCTGTCGATAATCAAGGAATGCCTGCGTCTTGTAAAGAAAAACTACGGCAAGGACATCGACATAGAGGCTATTCCCATCGACGACCCGGCCGTATTCGAGCTTTATGGCCACGGCGACACCAAGAGCGTATTCCAGTTTGAATCCGGCGGAATGAAGGAATACCTTATGAAACTCCATCCGCAACGCTTCGAAGACCTTATCGCAATGAATGCGCTCTACCGTCCGGGTCCTATGGAATACATCCCTCAGTTCATCGCCCGCAAACGGGGAGATGAAAAAATATCCTATGACCTGCCGGAGATGCAGGAATTCCTGGAAGACACTTACGGAATCACGGTTTATCAGGAGCAGGTAATGCAACTGTCGCAGAAGATTTCGGGTTTCTCGAAGGGAAAGGCCGACAAGCTTCGCAAGGCGATGGGTAAAAAGAAACTGGATGTGCTGGAAGGCCTCTACAGCGACTTTATCGACGGAGGTGTGAAAAACGGGCATCCTCAGGACAAACTGGAAAAAATCTGGAAAGACTGGAGAGCGTTCGCCGAGTACGCCTTCAACAAGTCCCACGCCACCTGCTATGCCTGGGTAAGCTACCAAACCGCCTGGCTCAAAGCTCACTACCCCTCTGAATTCCAGGCAGCCAACCTGTCTCAGAACCTCAACAATATGGAGGAAATCAAAGAGATTATGGACGACTGCAAGAAGAGCAGGATTAAGGTTCTGAATCCGGATATAAACGAGTCGGACGCTCATTTTACCGTAAACAAAGACCATAACATACGTTTCGGACTCGCTGGAATAAAAGGATTCGGCAGCAACATCGTAGATCTCATCCTTAACGAAAGGAACAACTCGGGACCTTTCAAAGACGTATTCGACTTTATGGAAAGGATGAACGGCAATATCAACCGCCGCTCGCTGGAGAGCCTGGTTTATGCCGGAGCCCTGGATTCCTTCGGATACAAGCGCACCCAATTCTTCCTGCCCTGCCGCAACGGGGAACCGTTCATAGACGAACTGGTAAAATACGCACAGCTCTACTGTCAGGACACATTGGACAGCAGTTTCTCTTTGTTCGGCGATGCCGAGGAACTTGCTCCTTCCCGGCCCGAAATGCCGTCGGCTCCGCAAGAAGAGAACATCCTTGCCCTGCTTGGAGAAGAAAAGGAACTTGTGGGAATGTATCTCTCTTCCCATCCACTTGACCAATACGACTTTGAAATGAAGAATTTCGTCAGCCTGCAGCTGTCGGAACTCAAGCCCTTTGTAGATTCCTTCCCGAAAGAAGCCGGTCCCAAGGCGGTCACCCTTGCCGGACTGGTATCGGAAGTCAAGCCCATAACCACAAGGAACGGCGCTCCGGCAATGAAAATAAAGATGGAAGACTTCAGCTCAAGTTATGAATTCGCCTTCTTCGGCAAGAACTACGAACGCTTTCTCCCCTATCTCAAGCTGCACGAGAAACTTTTCATCGAGGGCACTGTAAAGTCCCGCTTCCTCGGGAAGAATCCCGACGGTTCCGTCAAGACCGGAGACGTTGAATTCTCTATAGACAGTATCAATCTTTTGGGAAACATCGCAGCGGACCGCCTGCTCGGAATCACGCTTTACGTCGATTCCGCCGACATTACAGACAAGTACCGTTCCGCTCTTCTGAAATTCCTCAAAGCCAACAAGGGAAAAACACCGCTGTACATCTGTCTGAACGACAAGGACAGCGGTTACAACGTGGAATTCGTTTCCAAGAAGTACTCACTGTCCCTAACTACAGCATCGGTCCGCGATTTGGACCATCTGGGAATCCCCTACGCTATTTCCAAGACTAAAGTTTAGTCGAGATTGCGCAGAAGATTGTTCATATCGACCTTCTCCTGAATCATATTGCGGAGTTCTGAGACGGGAACTCTCTGCTGCTGCATTGTGTCACGGTCGCGAACCGTCACGCAGTTGTCTTTGAGAGTATCGTGATCTACCGTAATGCAGAAAGGTGTACCTATTGCATCCTGCCTGCGGTATCTCTTTCCTATGGAATCCTTCTCTTCGTACTGGCAGTTGAAACAGTATTTGAGGTCTTTCATTATTTCCTGTGCCTTCTCGGGCAACCCGTCTTTCTTTACAAGAGGCAGAACGGCGGCTTTTACAGGAGCAAGAGGAGCGGGAATGCTCAAAACCACACGGGTTTCCCCTCCCTCGAGCTGCTCTTCCTTGAACGAATGGGAGAGAACCGCGAGAACCATACGGTCGACACCTATGGAAGTTTCTATTACATAGGGAGTATATGCCCTGTTCTCTTCGGGATCGAAGTATTCGATTTTCTTTCCGCTGAATTTCTGATGGTTCCCAAGGTCGAAATCGGTACGGCTGTGAACGCCTTCAAGTTCTTTGAAACCGAAGGGGAACTGGAATTCTATATCGGTAGCGGCGTTGGCATAGTGGGCAAGCTTCTCGTGGTCGTGGAAGCGGTAATTCTCTGCCCCCATTCCAAGATTAACGTGCCATTTCATTCGCTGCTCCTTCCATTTGGCAAACCAGTCGAGTTCGGTGCCGGGCTTGATGAAGAACTGCATTTCCATCTGCTCGAATTCCCTCATACGGAAAATGAACTGACGGGCGACAATCTCATTGCGGAAGGCCTTTCCTATCTGCGCAATTCCGAAAGGAATCTTCATTCGGCCGGTCTTCTGAACGTTGAGGTAGTTCACAAAGATGCCCTGGGCTGTCTCGGGACGCAGATAAATGGTGTTGGAACCGTCGGCAGTGCTACCCATTGAAGTCGAGAACATAAGGTTGAACTGGCGAACGTCAGTCCAGTTGCAGGTTCCGCTTATTGGACATACAATGCCGCAGTCGATGATTATCTGCCTGTATTCTCCGAAATTGCTTTCCTGTTCGGCCTTTACGAAACGGTTGTGAACCTCGTCGTATTTGGCTTTTTCGCGAAGGACGTTGGGGTTTGTGGCGCGGAACTGCTCCTCGTTGAATGCCTCACCGAACTTGCGGCGACCTTTCTCCACCTCCTTGTTTATCTTCTCCTCTATCTTTCCGAGATAATCCTCGATGAGAACGTCGGCCCTGTAGCGCTTTTTGCTGTCCTTATTGTCGATAAGAGGGTCGTTGAAGGCCCCTACGTGGCCCGAAGCTTCCCAAATCCTGGGATGCATAAAGATACAGGAATCGATGCCCACGATATTCTCGTTGAGCCGGGTCATTGCATTCCACCAGTACTGCTTGATGTTGTTCTTGAGTTCTACGCCCATCTGGCCGTAGTCATAAACGGCTGCCAGTCCGTCATAAATCTCGCTTGAAGGGAATATGAATCCGTATTCCTTGCAGTGTGCAACCAATACTTTAAAAAGTTCGTCTTGTGTCATAATGGGTGCAAAGATACATATTTTCAAGAATTAAATGCTAAGTTTGCAACTATGAAATCTTCGTTTGAAATAATTCTGTCAAAGAAGGGGCGGTCCTTTCCGGCACAGTTGAATCTCTTCCGGAAGGCGTGGTTTCCTTCCCGCCGCGGGCGTCGGATTTTATTGGAAATTGAATCCCGTCATCGAAGAGATGACAACGGCCACAGGACAAGAAGACAGAACTTTTTCATTTAGAACACTTTCTTCAAATCCACGGTATATACCTTCGACATATCGTTGCGCAGGGCGAATGTAAGGGTTCGCCGGCTGGGATTGTAGATGCAGGACCAGTTGGTGAAGTCATTGGGAACCTCTATGCTGTATCGCCCCTGCTGCAGGCACTCCATAGCTTCCTTCTCGGTCATTGTAGGATTGTAGAAGTTCATCATATGCCCCACGCGTATCTTGGCCGACATCACGACCTGCCAGTTGTAAGGATCTTTCTGGATTGGAGCGGGATAGGCAAGGTAAGCATCGGGATGACGGTAGTAATTTTCTATGCTGTACCACTCGTAGGGTATGCTGAGGCCTGCGCACATTCCATAGTAATAGAGCTCTTTCGTGCGCATAACGTAAAGCGTGTCGTTCCAATATTCGAAGAGGGCCCAATCGCCTGTGGCATCGGCTACCATCCAGTGGACGTTAAGACTCGTCAGAATGTTGACCATATCATAGGAGCGCAAGAGAGACTCCACTTCCTTTACGGTCTTGCATTTGGAGAGGATGAGATTGTGCATAAGCGATGCCGAAATGGCTTTTTTGCCCGTATTCTGGAAAAGAATCTTAAGGTCCTTGTTGTTTTCATCAAAGTTTGGAAGCTGGTAGGCACCGAAGCAGAGTCCGTGCTCATTCATACCGTCCATAGTGGCAAGAGGCTCGCGCATAAGGCGGTGAAGAGAGGTTTTGCCGTCACTCAGGACACCGTCGCCATGAAGGCCGTCCGGACCCATATAG
>JAZRVN010000003.1:0-6190 GCA_045599225.1 Candidatus Cryptobacteroides sp. | reverse complement strand
GCAAAGATATATACTGCCGTAGGGTACGAGTCAAGAGTTAAATGAAGAAATTTCTATAAGATTTCCGTCCGGGTCCGCTATATAACAGGTGCGCTGCCCCCAGGGCTCGGTTGTCGGCTCAAGAACAGGCTTGGCACCCATTTCGACAGCGAACTTGAATTCCCTGTCGACGTCAGCATAAGAGGGCACATCCAATGAAATCTCCATCGTTCCATTGACATCATCAGGATAGGTGAAAGACCTTGACACCATCTTTTCAAAATCTTTACGCGGAAACAGAAGGATGCGCATCTCATCAAGCCTCATCTCGACATTTGGCTGGACCCCATCCCAATCGGTCGTGAATCCGAATACCTTGGTATAGAAATCCACGATTGGCTTGTTGGCTCTGGTGAATAGAGCAATTGTGTTGAATGTAAAACGCTTGTTCATATTGAATAATCAAGTCTCATTACTTTTACCGGTTTATCGCCACCGATTTCCAGACCGGGGCATAGCGTTTCCTTGCCTGTATCGACGAAGCCGCATTTCTCCATCACACGGCCGGAAGCAGGGTTGTCAGGGAAATAATCACTCCAGAGGACAAAGAAACCCTTTACGTTGAAGCAATAGTCAATGACTGCCTGCAACGCCTCCGTGCAGATGCCTTGATTCCAATAAGGCTTGGCTATCCAGTAGCCGATTTCTGCATCAGTAACCCCGATGCTTAAATTGCTCTCTCCGGAGGTTAAATATCCGATGCTTCCTATAACCTCCGATGTCTCCTTCAGTTCCACAGCCCACATTCCCTCACCGCTGAAGACGATCCGTATGATTTCAAGGCTTTCTTCAACCGACTTATGCGGCGGCCATCCTGCACGCGGACCCACATCCGGGTCTGATGCGTATTTGAACAGCATCTTAGCGTCCGATTCGCGCCAAGGCCTCAGATTCAGTCTTTTCGTTTCCAAAACCATCATTTTCTTCTCATTATTTTTGAAGCAAAACCTCCGTATATTATCTGCACCGGGCCATCAGGCTCAGCCTGCCAAAACTTGATCATATCAGGCAGCATAGCCTGTTGCGCCCTTAGAGGTTTTCCTGTACCGAAGTCCAATTCGCAGGCTTTGAACTTGAGCTGGTTATTGATGTAGAACAGTTCAGGGTCGCGGCTGTTCATATCGCTGGCGTCAAACAGGAAATACGGCAGTCCATATCGGCTGGAACTGACTGAAAGCTGCACATTTCTGCTGAGCGCCTCCTTGTCGCCCATAATAGTCGATGCGACCTTTTGGATCTCGGCAGCAGTGGCGTCTCTTCCGAACTCTCCAATCACGGCAGGCTGCGAGAAATTACCGCAGAAGCCCTCCGGAACGCCACAGGCCCGTCCCCGGAGATCGGCCACTTCAAGAAGAGTGAATCTATCTTTTGCAGGCAGCTTCTCCAAAAGCTTGCTTACGGCATAGTGGCACAGGACGGCATTAGTTCCGGCTCCAGATTCCTTGCGCATACGAAAAATCTCATCCTGGCCCAGTTCGATAACGTAAGTGTCTTTGATGAATTTCAATGCCGCAAGATTGAACATCATCTTGAAAAGCGACTTGAATTCAATCCTGCTCCAGCCAAGTTCCTGAACACGGGAGAGCGTCTGCTCTTTGGTGAGCGCGTCGGCATCCGGGATGAGGCTCTGGTCCACGGTCATCGCTTCCACGGGCATTCCTGAGGTCAGTTTTCCCCAGTCACCTGCGATTCTGTAGAAAGTAGCGCCGTCCATCAAAGCGTGAGCTCCCTGAAGCACAATAGCTACACCGTCATCGAGTTTTATCCTGAATGCCTCCAGAGCCCGCGACTTGCCGCTCTTGAAGCCATTGACATTGAACCTCGGTACAAGTTTGTACATATCTTCAGAGACGCCGTGTCCCTTGCGGTCAAGTTCCACCAGTTCCACTGGCTCTTCGCGGCCACTCCATACTGCGGATTTCAATTTCTCATCATATCTCCCCAACAGTTGCTGATAAGGCTGCAAAACAGCATCCAGCGATGACTGCAGCATTGGTTTGTCAGTCAGTTCTGTATAAACCCAGGCTCCTTTGATAACCATATCGAGGGAGAAAAGGTCAAAAGTTGAAAGTTTCCAGGTTTTCATTTGTTTATTGCTTTGCGGAAGAGGCTTTTCACAAGCAGTTTGTGAAATACCCATATCCCTATGAAATATATTTTGCCAAAGAAATTATTGAATTTCACTACAGTGGTGACAGAAGCCACTTGCCAGCCGTCTTCTAGCCGGGAGCAATAGATGCCCACCCAGAAGCACAGATGCTTGTCATTCTTCCTGAGGATGATCTCATCGTCGTTGCGTTCGGATATCAGATTCCGGAATCCGCCACCTCCCTGAAGCCCGAATGGCTTCACCAAGGCATTGCGCATCTTCATCAGCCACTCCACTGGCTTTGGGAAGTTACAGAACATCGCCTCGAAGATGCTGTCCGGCGAAAGCGGTTCCTTCGGTCTGATTCTCTTGGAAACGCTGTCGCTATAATCAGAGGGCAAAAATTTATCTATCAGTTTCATAATATTGATTTCATCCCCGGAATCATCCGCACGAGCCAGGTGAGCAGATAGGAGACAACGGTCGTGGATATGCCGATGAAGATAAACTTGCCGAAGGCGCCCATCCAAATAGTGTCGGTTGCGAACTGGATTCCAAGCATCAAGAGCAGGTGGAACACATATGCTCCGTAGGATTGTGCCGCACACCATTGTATAAAAGGGGATGTCCGCGAAAATGCCTGACGGAACAGCCATATCAGGCCGAAGCAGAGGGACACGCACATCAGCGATTCATAGATGCCGTACCATTTCCATACGAAACCACTCCATTCGTTATCGCCAAGGATATACATCCCTACGGCAAGAGCCGCCCCGGCAAGGAGTGAGACAGCACCTGTGACATTACTCATTTTATCGAACCACTTGAACCGTCCGGCCAGGACTCCCACAACGAAAAGCACAACATACTGCAGATAGTGGGCAGGTTCGAGCTTAAGAGGGACCATTATCCAATTATCCTGCGGGCTTACCTTGCGAATGAAAAAACTATCGATGCCAATAATAAGGCCGAGAATCATCAGCCCCGGAATAGTCGGTTTCGATGAACATTCCCCGGATACCGGTCTGCAGAATTTCCTGAACAGCGCATATATGAGGCAGAATACCAGCA
The DNA here is from genome assembly GCA_045599225.1 of Candidatus Cryptobacteroides sp. Classification (GTDB taxonomy): domain Bacteria; phylum Bacteroidota; class Bacteroidia; order Bacteroidales; family UBA932; genus Cryptobacteroides. Next base: position 2,991 of record JAZRVN010000003.1, on the reverse strand, counting down.
GGCTCTCTACAAACCACATATGTGCGACCTCGAGAGTCCCTGTAATGGCGGATGTAATTATCCCAATGAACAATAGAGGGATACCCAGCCGCATAAGCTTCTTTTTGACAAAGACCTTGCTTCCCTGTCTGTCATAGCTCGCTGGAACGAAATATCCTGATATAAGAAAGAACAGCCCCATAAAGAATCCGGCATTCACCGCAAAGAAATGCCATATCCAAGGAAGGAATTCATCTGGATTCGAAGGTTGGTATGCCCAACCTCCACCATTTCCGTATGCCTGCCCGGCGTGGTGAAAAATGACCAGGACCGTAAGGAATACCTTCAAGTTGTCAAGGTAGTGTTCTCTTGCATTCATTTCATCCTGCTCTTCACGTCAGTTCCGGCACCTGTGCCCTTGTATTTGCTCTGGGCTGTGTTGAAGTTGTATCTGATGGAAAACTTGATTCTCTGAGTGTCCATTCGGTTGGTCTGGGCGATGATATGGCTTCCGCAGTCTGTCATAACATCGTATCTGCCAAGTCCTGCAAGGTCGGACCCTTCCAGTCTCAGGACGAGTGTTTTGTCGAAAAATGATTTCTGGACGGCGGCGGAGATGGCAAGATAGTTATTGGTAAGCAGGGCATTCTGTGCATAGGCCTTGCTGTGGAACTCTCCGCCGAACTCTATCTGCCAATCCTTCTTGAACCTGAGGGTGTTGAACAGATTCGCAATAATCATGGGTTTGTCGCTGAAGGAAACTTCGCGGCGGCTGGTGACCTCACGAGGATCCGGCATATTGAGCGTGAGCCATTGCTGCTGTAGCCCAGCAGTCCAGTTCATTGTCCATATGCCTATCGTTGGCGATGCGTTTACAATCCAGGCAAGTCCTCTGACAGGTCTGTCGAGGTTTACTGGATGAACCAGCACCACACCCTTGTCGTTATATAATTCTGACCATGGCGAGATTGCATCATCTATGCGAGAGTACTGTGTAACCATAGTGAGCCATTTCCAGTTGACGTTCAAACCAAGTTCGTGATTGGTCTGTGGCTGAAGTTTTGCGTTTCCGCTCTGATATATGTAGCGGCTGTGATAACGCACTGCACTGCTGAGTGATTCGAAATCCGGTCTGTGCGTCTTGGTACTATAGCTAAGCTGCATCTGAACTGGGCCGAAGGTGTTGGCATATGAAAACGTTGGAAATACATTGTCATATTTCCGGCTCAAGTCATCAGACCCATTAAAATCATCATAGAGATAATTCACATGTTCATAACGCACTCCTGCACTGAACTGACCGATTTTCTGGAGATAGACCCCGTAACTTGCAAATAGCGCAACATTGTCTTCGCTGACTTTTGATGCCGACGAGGGCACAGAGGAACTGTTGATGGAGTAATCATCATCCCTGCGGGAGAACACGTCTTCCGTGCCGGCTTGAAGCATACCCTGCCATATTGGATACGAGAGCACGAGTTTTGTCGCATACATCCTGCTGCCGCTGTGGGAAAGGTAGTTGACGTCATCATCCAATCCTTTCGCACTCTTCTCCACGGTGTGCGCATCCTGCGAGGTCTTCATACCGTAGTAGTCGGCATTGAAATCAATTCCCAATTTGTCTGCTTTTCCATTATAATAGGCGTTGGCCGATATTCCGTAAGGCATATTGTCATTGTGGTGGTTGCCCTCTGCGAGAAGGTGGTCTATAAGGCTGCCGTTCTCGAAGATGTCTTCGTCAATCAGCTGATGAACATCCACCTTGGGATTCATCTCGGCCTCAACCCGGAAGCCAAGGGAGTGGTTTTCAGAAATCTGCCAGTTCAGCCCACCGTTCACACCTGCATTTGTCATTTTCTGCACGAAATCCAACGTTCCCTCCTGCTTGAATTCAGGATTGCCGAAAGTCTGCTGGAGCATATCACTCTCCTGACGAGAGGTGTATATCAGACCATTCACGCCAGCGAAGATGTCGAGACCGTTATGGCGATAGTTGGCATTCAGGTATCCTGACGGATCATTGTAACCACTGCGAAGGGACTGGGCATCCGTCAGGCCAGCATTGAATCCGAAGCCATCGCCCTGATGCTTTATGGTTCGTATGCGTATGACGCTGCGCACGCTTGCACTGTATTGCGCGCCCGGGTTCGTGATTACCTCCACACTTTGAATCTCGTTGCTCTGCAGACGGTCGAGTTCAGTTTGGTCAGTTACTTTTCTGCCGTTGATATACACAAGAGGCGAACCCTTGCCTACGACCTGCAGACCATCCTGGCTCTTTATCATTCCTGGAGTACGGGCGAGGACGTCATTGGCGGTGCCGACCGTCTCCAGAACAGTGCCGCGGACCGAGGTCTGCAAACCATCGCCGGTAAGGGTGGTTTTGGGGATTATGGCTGATACGGTTGCACCTTCAAGATACTGCGTATCATCAGAGAGCGTAATTGTGGCATTGTCGTAAGCTTCCAGATACAGAGTCTTGTATCCTATCATCGACACCATAAGCAGCCGATTCTTTCCGTCTGACACTATATTGAACGAACCGTCTTCGGCAGTTGTCACCCCGGACACCACCGTGGAATCCGACTTTGAAACAGCTACTACGTTTGCGAACGGAATAGGCTCACCTTTCTCATCCACCACTTTCCCCCTCCAGTCACCGGCTGCGGATGCAACCACAGGCAGCAAGGCGGCTATAAAAGTCATTGAAATTTTTCTTCTCATTTACTTTTTTGTATTTGTTCGATATCACGATTTTCAGTCACAAACGCTGAAAACGGCTGCAAAGATACAAGAATTTTCATAATCTAACACTCGTTATCTTACATTTGTTATTTTATTTTCCAAGATTATGTCGTATCTTTGCGCACCGTTACATAACAATTGTTTGATTTATGCCAAGACAACCGCGATTCTCCAAAGATGATATTGTTGCCGCCGGGCTCAGGATAGTGAGGTCCAGCGGATTCGAGGCTATAAGCGCCAGGGCCCTGGGAAAGGAACTCGGTACCT
>JAZRVN010000002.1:0-17947 GCA_045599225.1 Candidatus Cryptobacteroides sp. | reverse complement strand
TGTCACGCATTCCACAAACCGAATCAGAGTTCATAAATATCCTCCGGTATCGTCACTCAGTATTGCTTGAAGGAAGGCCCAATTACAATCCCGGGTCATTCAAAACCTTGAAGAACAGGGCAGGGAACACTGAGTTCGTCTATCCCGAATTAGTTGAGGGGACACTAAAATATGGCTTTAGGATGTACAAGAATCTGAGGGAACCCTTTGCAAGAGCAATTTTTATGATGCTGCTTTGCAGTGAAGTCCATCCTTTTACGGACGGGAACGGTCGTCTCTCACGTGTTATGATGAATTCGGAATTTGTAAGTGCCGGACAAATCAGAATAATAGTTCCGACTGTATATCGTGAAGACTACCTTCTGGCTTTAAGAAGACTATCCAGAGCTTCCGACCCGAAGCCGTTTGTATCTGTAATGGAAAAACTGCAGCGTTTCAGTTCAAATCTCTGGGGTGAAGATTTTTATACTCTCGACGAGTATCTCAAAACTTGTAACGCTTACGAAAAACCGGAAGATGCGAAGCTGCAGTTTCTTGATAGACTTGGGTCTTTTCTCGCCTGATTCTCAGTTTGTTAAAATCATATGTACATACGGACGAATGTCATTCTGAACTTATTCAATATATGAACCCAGCAAGCCAGAGAGGAAGTTTCTTGCCGATGGGGAATTCCATGGAATCAGCAAAGACATACGAATCAGTGACAGGTCTGCGAGGGGTCACACCCTCTAATCTCTCCTTATATTTGGCCGTTACCTGTGTGGGAGTTGGAATAATATCGTTGACCTCAAAAAATTTGAAGGTGACATCCATCTGATCTCGCTCATTTCGCAGGGTGTTATTGATGGTTATCGCCGTTTCACCTTTGGAGCCAACATATCCCGTCTTGACAAGCTGAGATTTTTCGTCCCATGCATCAAGCGTGTTAATCTGGCACCCTGTGCTTTCCCTGATTCGCTGACTATTGAAAGTCACGTGCATCTGGATTTGGTATGCAGTTTTTGCCTTTCCGTAGGGGCGAAGCTTGAATTCTATATTGTACTTCAGTTTCATTTTTGTCACATTGTCAAATGCTCAGTGTGACAAAAATGTGACAAATTTTTGTAAATTCAAATACCTTTACCTGCAATTCATCAATGTACAAAGTACGATTTTGCAGTTGTATATAGCATTCCACATATAGAGTTCGAATCTCTTTATCTCCACAAAATTCAGCCCTGCAGATATCTGCAGGGCTTTTTCGTACAAACGTGAATGCCGGACGGTTGTGGCCTTCGCACACGTTTTTTATTCGGTTTCGATGAATTTCAAACACAGCATCGTGATATCATCACTCTGAGCCGCTTCGGAAGAATGTTGTCTGACGCATTTCAGCACTTTACCTGCAACATCGGAGGCGCTGCCATCGGATACGGATTCCGCTGCCTTCATCATAATCTCAGTTCCGAACTTATTTCCGTCTGTGTCCATAGCCTCGGTCACGCCGTCAGTATAGAGCAAAAGTATATCTCCAGGCAGAAGAATCATAGATCTTGAAACATACTTCTCATCATTGGACACGCCCAGCGGCATATTGTCTGAAGCCGGGAAGAAGCCAGCCTTGCCGTTCCGCACCAAAACAGGGGCATCGTGACCGGCATTGACATACTCAAGCCTACCGTTGGTAAGGTCAAGACATCCTGACCAGAAGGTAATGAACCGGCAGTTTTCGTTATCGGTGCAAAGGGAAACGTTGATCTGCCCGGCGGCGTCGGCGGCAGTTTTCTTTGCTGCGACACTGCGGAAAAGATAATGGACGGCAGACATAAACAGCGATGCCTGAACACCCTTACCGCTGACATCGCCTATGCAGAAATATAGTGTGTTTCCCAAAATGAAATAGTCATACAGGTCACCGCCGACTTCGCGTGCCGGATACAGCGTTGCCGACAGATCGATCCCTTTCCGTTCCGGGAACGGAGGAATTACGTGCGGAATCAGTTCTCTTTGCGCGGCTGACGCGAGCTGCATCTCATTGTCCATTACGGCTTTCTCTTTCTCGATGAGGTACTGCCTGAGGACAAACGGCTTCGCCACATACTTCACGACAAAAAAGATGGTAAGAACAATTAGAATCGACATAAATAGAATTATCACAGCAAGAGAGACCAACTTCTTGAGGACCTCCCCTTCTATGATATTCCTGTCCGCGGAGAGGATGACTTTCCAGCCGAGATGTCCTATTTCGGCTTCTTTGATAATAAGGTTATCTGGTGACAGATTCAGAATATAGTCATCCGGTGCCACCAGCATTGTACCCTTGTCATTATAAATGCTTATGTCTATGTCTTTCCTTATTTTGTAACTTGTCACGAAGGAGGTGACATAACTCAATGGAACCCACGCATAAAATACGCCGGCATGCTCACCTTCGTTGTCATAGACAGGCATTATATGGCATACGATGTCAACCCCGCTGATTTCTCCCTTTGTTGGGTCGCTCCACATTACCGTGTCTCTGTTAAAGCACTCGTACCAATGATATCTCGCATCCGGTTCACCTTCATAAATCTTTGTGCCCGACAGGATTTTGCCGTTATTGTCGAGGTATGCATACCGTTCGTGGAACTTGCCTGCAAATGCATAATCTTTACTGTATATGATTGACATCCCCAGGATGTCGCTTATGGAATATACAGTATGGTAAAGCACGGAGTCCAGATCACTTAAGTCTTCCACTAGGAGAGATGCGGTATTGACCATAGTCCTGGTCGCATCTTCAATGCGCAGCATCCTTTGCTCGATATCCTGAGTAATTGCTACAAGATCGTCGGAGATGCGGCTGTCAAGCATTCCCTCGAAATCCTTGCGGATACGGCCTGCCATTATCGCAAGTGCGGCCGTCGAGACAAACAGAACGGCAGATGTGACAAATACCGTCATTCTGATCTGCAGATTACCCCGGGTCATTGTTTCTTTACATTTCTCCATAATACTACAAAATTAGCGATTTTGTCTTTCATAAAAAACAGCCTTGCAAATACCTTTGTTCCATTACACCAACTTTGAAGAAAAATTAATATCTTTTTGAATATGAGTGGAAAATCCGGTCGAAACTGTGTTTCCCGATTTTTTATGCCGTCCCCGACTGAGCCCGCTTTGTAGGCAAGCACCTCGATTGGAGTGTTTCAAAAAATGTTTAACTTTACATCCGATAGTATTGTTGCACTGTCAAATTTAATCCGTCACATAAGACATTTTTGAAATGAACAGAATTTTTACAATCATTGCTTTTGCACTGCTTGTCCTGTCTGCTGCATCCTGCGTCAACGTTCCTCAGGAACAGCACACATCATTTGAAACAATCACCATTGCTCCCGGGAACATTACTATTCCCAGCCGTTGGAGCACTTCGATAACCGGACGCAAGGATGTGACCATCATCCCGCAGACCGAGGGGCAACTCACCAGGGTCTGCGTTGTCGAAGGGGAACGTGTCAGGAAAGGACAAGTACTTTTCGAGATAGACAACCGCCAGGCCCAAATAGACCTTTCAACGCTCAAGTCCGACCTTCTCGCCTCAGAGGCTCAGATGAACAGTGCGGAACTTGAGTACAGGAGCAACCAGAACCTGTATGCCAAGAGCATTATCAGCGAATATATGCTTCAGAAGTCACACAATGACTTGATGCACGCCCAAGCCACCTTGGCTCAGGCCAAATCAGCCGTATCCGCAGCCGAGCTGAGATTGAGTTACTGCACAATCAAGTCTCCGGTTGACGGGATAATCGGAAGCCTTCCATACAATCCCGGAGATTTGGTTTCAACAGTCACGCCACTCACCACAGTTGCCGGAAGTTCTGAAATGTCGGCGAAGTTCTCTTTGACAGAAACGCAGATTGAGGAACTCACCAAAGAATACGGCCCCATCGACAAAGTCATTTCTCTCTTTCCGCCTGTCACCCTCATCCTTAAGGATGGAACGGAGTACGCTCACAAAGGAAAGGTCAATTCCGTATCAGGTGTTGTCGATATCTCCACAGGTTCCGTTACCTGCACTGCTATTTTCCCCAATCCCGACGGCTTTCTCTATTCGGGAATACAGGGCAACGTATCAATGAATTTCGACTACGAGGATGTGATTGTCATCCCTTTGACAGCCGTGGTGCGGCTTCAAGACAAGTCCTTGGTTTACAGGGTTAAAGACAACTGCGCAGAAAGCGTCATTATCGAAATCGAGGATTTGGGCAACGGCAGGGACGCTATTGTTCTGGGAGGAATAGATGCGGGAGATGTTATCGTAGCCAAAGGAGTCGGCAATATCTATGAAGGGCAACAGGTGATTTTCCCGGAAGAATCATCAGAGAAGAAGTAGCATTATGGCGAAAGGCAATATTTTTGTAAAACGCAAGGTAATGGCGTGTGCCATAGCGATAATCATTGCTATGGTCGGTTTCATATCTCTGGGCACACTGCCTGTCGAACAGTACCCCGACATTGCTCCTCCTACAATCATTGTTGTAACCGAGTATCCCGGAGCCGATGCCGCTACCGTGATGAAATCGGTCATAATGCCCTTGGAAGAGGCCATAAACGGAGTACAGGATATGTACTACATGTCAAGCGAGGCCGCATCCAACGGACAGGCCACAATCAACGTCTTCTTCAAACAGGGCACCGACCCGAATATGGCGGCGGTCAACGTACAGAACAGCGTTTCAAAAGCGATGGGACTGCTGCCCGCGGAGGTTGCCAAAATAGGTGTCACAGTTGAAAAAAGACAGAACAGCATGCTCCAGATGTCTGCTCTGGTCAGCAGGGACGGCAAATTCGACAATGAGTTCATCAACAATTATCTCGACATAAACGTCAAGCCCCGCCTCCAGCGAATCCAGGGCATCGGTTCCGTACAGTTGCTCGGAAACACCTATTCCCTGAGAATATGGATGAAGCCTGACGTAATGGCACAATACAAGATTGTGCCCGACGACATTTTCGCCGCCATAGGTTCACAGAACCTGGTTGCAGCGGCAGGCTCTTTCGGAGACCAGTCGGACAACACGTATAATTATACGCTGGAATACAAAGGTCGCCTGACATCGATTCAGGAATTCGAGGACATAGTTATAAGGGCCAATACCGACGGTCACGTGATGCATCTGAGTGATGTGGCCGATGTCGAACTCGGGTCACTCTATTACAGTTATTCTTCGTCCGTTGACCAGGAGCCCGGAGTCGTGTTCATCATCTATCAGTCGGCTGGGGCCAATGCGACCCAGGTCAACGCAGAGATATCGGAACTTTACAAGAGTCTCGAGAAACAGCTTCCTCCGGGGCTGGAGTTCACAACGCTCCTCACTTCAGACGACTTTCTCTATGCCGCTATACACAATGTTGTGGAGACCCTCATAATAGCGATTCTGCTGGTAATCCTAGTGGTGTATTTCTTCCTTCAGAATTTCAAGGCTACACTCGTCCCTTCTATATCAATAATCGTATCGTTGCTGGGAACGTTCGCCGTAGTCAAACTGGCCGGGTTCTCCCTTAACATCCTCACCCTCTTCGCCCTTGTTCTCGCCATCGGAACCGTTGTGGACGACGCCATAGTCGTTGTCGAAGCGGTAATGGCCAAAATGGAATCAGGATATACCAGTGCGCACAAGGCCACAAGGGATGCTTTGAGCGAGGTCTCCGTTGCGGTGATAAGTTGTACGCTGGTCTTTATGGCGGTATTCATTCCCGTGACGTTCATGCCCGGAACGTCCGGAACATTCTTTACGCAGTTCGGTATAACCATTGCGTCATCCGTCGGACTTTCCTGCATATGTGCGCTTACCCTCTGCCCCGCGCTCTGTGCAATGCTTATGCAGCCTTCCAAGAAATCCGGCAAGGAGAGAAAAGGGCTGAACTATTACACAAAACTTGCTTATGAAGCATCATATAGTGCCATAGCCGGCAAATACAACGGAGCAGTAAACAAATTCATCAAGAGGCCGAAAGTCGCCTGGATTCTCCTCGCAGTGGCGGCAGTCCTTATGGTTTATAGTATGAAGGCTCTTCCCTCCGGTCTTGTTCCCCAGGAAGACCAGGGAGTGATTCTCGTTGACGTTGCCGCTCCCGCCGGTTCTACCCTCAAGGAAACGGAGTCCATAGTCGCCAAGGTGGAAGACAAACTCAAGGACATTCCCGAAGTCGAGAGCTATGCCAAGATTTCCGGATTCGGCATTATTTCCGGGAACGGTTCAAGTTACGGGACCGTTGTCATCAGGCTCAAAAACTGGGATGAACGAAAGGGACTGGAACACAATATCGATATGGTAATCGCGAAACTGTATTATGCCTGCGAAGACATTAAGGAAGCGGTGGTAATGCCGTTCCAGATGCCCCAGATACCCGGTTACGGAAATGCCAACGGTATCGAACTGCTGCTCGAAGACCTCCAGGGCGGTGATATGTCGGTATTCAATGAAGTCTCAAATACCTACCTTGCAGAATTGCAGAAAAGGCCTGAAATACAGATGGCCGTTTCCACGTATTCCGAAAGTTTCCCGAAATACAAGGTTGACGTAAACGCGACTCAGTGCAACCGCTCCGGAATATCTCCCGCCGAAGTGCTCAATACTCTGAGTTCATATTGTGGAAGTGCGTATGTAGGCAGCTACAACCAGTACGGAAAAGTTTACCGCGTAATGGCCAGCGCCTCTCCTGAATACCGTCTTGACCCCTCATCCCTCAACAATATCTTCATCAAGGTGGGAGACAGGATGACTCCTATTGCACAGTTCGTCACACTCAAGCCTGCAGTAGGTTCCGCCATTCAGAAGCGTTTCAATCTGTACCAGAGTATCAGCTGTCAGGTAACGCCTGCCCAGGGATACGCCACCGGCGATGCCCTGAAAGCGATAGAAGAAGTTGCATCTGAGCATCTGCCCCAGGGATACAGCTACGAATTCGGAGGTATGTCCAGGGAACTCGAAGCAAACTCCAAGAGCAATGCCACAGTGTTGATATATCTCATCTGCGTGCTCCTGATTTACCTCATCCTCGGATGCCTGTATGAATCCTGGTTCATTCCCTTCGCTGTCCTCCTTTCCGTTCCTTTCGGTCTGATGGGCTCATTCCTGTTCTCCGCCCTGCTCGGACTTGAGAACAACATCTACCTGCAAACAGGTGTGATTATGCTCATCGGTCTTCTGGCAAAGACGGCAATCCTTATAACGGAATTCGCCGTTGACAAGCATAAGAACGGAATGTCCGTCACAGAAGCGGCTCTCGGGGCTTGCAAGGACAGGCTCCGTCCTATTCTTATGACCGTGTTCACGATGATTGTGGGAATGATTCCTCTTATCATCGAAGGTGGAGCGGGCGCAAACGGAAACCGTTCCCTCGCAATTGGTGTAGTAGGTGGAATGTCCATAGGTATCGTTGCCATACTTTTCGTGGTACCTGCATTCTACATAATCTTCCAGAAACTGCACGACAAATTCCAGAAAGAAGACAATCTTGAAGTAGAATAGAATGAAAACACTCAAATATACTTTACTGCTGACAGTTGCCATAATCGTTTCATCCTGCGGAATATTCAGGAAATACGAAGCCGAAAACAAGGTTCCGGAGAATCTTTTCGGAAAAGAAGTTGCAGCATCCGGATTCAGCAACTCAATGACCGAACCTCTTCCCTGGAAATCATTTTTCACTGACCCCCTGCTTCAGGAACTGATAGACAGCGCCCTTGTGCGTAATCTTGACCTGACGCTAGCAGGAAAGAGAGCCGAGGAAGCAGAAGCGATACTCAATTCCGCCAAATTGGGCTATCTCCCGTCTCTGTCTGTGTCCCCGTCATACACAATTACTTCAGGCGGTTCTTACAATCTTCCCCTTACTCTCGACTGGGGCGTACAGGGATTCGGGAGCATCACCAACAGGTTGCGCGAGACAAAGGCGCTCGTTCTTAAGGCGTCAGATGAGGAAAACTATGTAAGGTCAAACCTGATAGCAAGTGTTGCAGAAGCTTATTTCAACCTGCAGATGCTCGACAGGCAGTATGAGATAATCGAATCCACGGAACAGGTCTGGTACAAACTGCTCGAAACACAGAAAGCGCTGATGCAGAACGGGCGCACATATTCTACCGCTGTGGACCAGATGGAGGCATCTCTCCTGGATGTCAAGATTCAAAAAAGTGACATTCTTAAAGAGATTGAAGATTCAGAGGCGGCCATATGTCTGATACTCGGGATGGTACCCGGAAACATACGTAGGAACTCCTGGGGAGAATATTCGATTCCAGAGCCAATATGCACGGGGCTTCCCGCCCAACTGTTGGAAAATCGCCCTGACGTAAGGTCGGCCGGCCGGAGTGTCGAAGCCGCATACTACGTAACCAATCAGGCCCGCTGTGCAATGTTCCCATCTCTTTCTCTTTCCGGATTGCTCGGATGGACCAGCCAGGGAAAAGCAATCACCGATCCCGCAACATTGATTTACAATGCCGTAGCATCACTCACCCAGCCGATTTTTGCTCAAGGAAGGTTGAAGGCCAACCTGAAAGTAAGCCGGCTCCGACAAGAGGAAGCGGCACAGACATACGCTCAGACTGTACTCAAGGCGGGGAATGATGTCAACAGGGCTCTCAGGGAAATAAACTCTTCCAAAGAAAAGGATGCGCTTTACAAGCGTCAGGTCGAAGTCCTCACCAATGCATTCAATGCCACTGAAGAATTGATGCACAGCGGGAAAGCCCTGTATCTTGAAGTTCTCATAGCCCAGAAGGACCTTCTCGTAGCCAAACAGGGAGAAGCGAAAAACCTATATAACGGTTCTTTAGGACTCGTCAATCTGTATGTTTCCCTCGGTGGCGGCAAATTGAACGAATAATTTGTCTCGGGCACGCCCCGGATACCGTAAGCAAACTCATTGGAAAGTGAAATATGGAACAATTGCCGAACTCAGAACAGGTACCCTATGTTAAGATAGAATGCGCCGGTGCCGTCCTGATTGTAGAGGGGGCTGTTTTTCAAAAAGTGCGTCAGAGGGATACCGTATTCGGCGGCCACGATAAAGTTCTCGTTCATAATGAATCTGAGACCGGCACCGAAGGTGATGTGAGGGGTGTCCTTGTCCTGACCGTAAACTCTGTACTTTGAGCCGACATAAGAGGCCAGTCTGGAAAGGTCGATGCCTTTTGTTACCATAGAACCGTCGCTGAAGACATTGGTTGCAAATGCAATGTTCTGCCGGCCAAGCTTGAACCTTACAAAACGCCAGCGGAGTTCTGCCGTGTAGGTGGCCATATCCAGTCCCACTATACGGGTTCTCATAATACCCCGCACGGTATTGTAGCCTCCCATCCCTTCGAAATCACATCTCTCTCCCATATTTGTGATATAAGGCAGAGCATAGGACGGGGCGTTATTGCCGAAGTTGCCCTCGTAATTGAGGCGGTAGGCAAAGGTTAGAACGTCGTCGGTCACGATGGGAAGGTAGTGCCTCCAGGTGAGGGAATACCTATAATACGGAATTTTGGAAATGCCGGGAAGTGCGGCGGTAACGTGCCCTTCTGCCCAGATTCCCCGGCTGGGAGCGCCTTCTTTGTCGCGGGTGTCATAGACCAGTCCGGCCCGCAGGCCGCCTGCATATCCGCCATCCTTCTCATTTTCGGAAATGATGCCCGCCTTCGTGTAGATATCGAACAGCGTTGGAATATCCTTCGGGAACTGTTTGACCTCATCCTTCCCACGGTTCACGTTGTCGTAGTCGATGGTTCCCGTCTTGTAATAGTCGAAGAACAGGCCTGCCTCCCATTTGAATGCAGGGGTTATCTCGCCTATGAAATCGGTCTTGACCCTTACCTCGTTTCTTTGGTACCTGTAGAAGGGGGTGAATATGAAGTCGGCACTGCCCTTGTCCTTTCCGGCTGCAACGGAAGCGTGGTCGTAATAGGTCTGGTATCCGTTGAAACCATAAAAATCGAAGGCTTTATCGAGGATTACCCTGGCCGAAGAACTCCACCGTACACCGGGAATCAGAGTCTTGTTGTCGTATCTCAATTGAATAAGGTGCGAGCCCTTTGTGAAGAATGAGTATTCGAAATACGTCTTGGAATTGTAATTGGGGTAATTGCTGCCGTCGCCGTAATTGAAGAGCTGCAATACCGCTCCAACCTGAAATCCCTTGTCGGCATCGTAGGCAATGGCCGGGAGAGGCCCCAAGTTGTAACCTGTCTTTATTATCTGTTCCTTATCCTTTGCGTTCAGTGCGGTGCAGGCAAGTATGGTAATGAATATTAAAAAAAACTTTTTCATTTTTGTTCAAATTCAAATACACTGCGATAAAAATTCAGAAGGTAATAGAATCCGCTGTGAGATATCAGAGAGAGTATTCCTATTCCGAGGGTAAAATACCAATGCCATTTGAAAACTATGGCAAGGATAATGAGAAGCAGCATAATCAATGGGATGAACGCGAACTTGGTGATGTAACGGACGGTGTTCATCCAGGCCTTGTCCTTGAACCTGCTCCCGAGAATGGAGGCTGTAATCCACATAGGAGAGCATATTACGGTAAATACGAGGAACAGAGGCAGCGACACAAAGGCAAGAACAATTCTCCCGAATCTCTGTAAGGGAGTGTAATGGGGAGTGTGCGATTTTTTCCATTCATCCCAGTTGTGCTCGTAATTTTCGTCGTCGGGGAAATAGGTGATGAGTTCCGCTATGCGGTCGTGAAGGGTGCCGAGCAATTCATTCCTGTCGGTGTCTTCATAAACGCGGATAGCTTTGCCGAAGGTCACGCGGGCTTTTTTCATATAGCTGAAATAGTCGTCGTAGTCGATGCCTACGGGCACGACGTAAACCGGCTTGTCGAGCTTTCTGGCCGCTCTTGTAGCAATTCTCCAAATGCCCTTCTTCAGAGGGAGGAGAGAGTGCTTGGTGCGATGCGTTCCTTCGCTGAACATACAGAAAGGCAGGTTGTGTTCCAGACTTTCCACCACTTCGTCGAATATTTTCTCGTTGCCTTCGACGGCTTCGCGTCCGTCGCGGGCACGGGCAAGAGGGAGTATTTTCAGCCAGCGCAGAAGGGCTGCCATCCCGGGCTTGCGGAAGATGTCGGCGCGGGCACCGTACCCGGACGGGCCCCTGTCGGCCTGAAGCACAACCAAAGCGTCCATAAGCGTGTTGCAGTGATTGGGCGCCAGAATAACGGCGCCGTCTTTTGGAATATTTTCCTTCCCCCTGACTGTAAGGCTGCTGTAACTGGTATTGGTACACCAGTCGACATACCTCCTCAAAATTGTATAAGCAAGGCTTTTCTTCCAGATTTTGGTCATAGGTTCAGTACGGTTTCGCTTTTATATTGCGAACAATGGTGCAAGATAATCACTTTTTTGATAATTTTGTATGTTATGATTAAAGAACAATTATCGTCACTCGACAGTGTGACCCTGAATCTCGCGGGCGGCACAGGCCTCATTATGAGTATTGTGCTCGCTCTCATAATGTTCGGGGTTGCCTTGGGCATAAAGACGACAACACTCAGGGATGTGTTTGTAAACCCTAAATCCATCATTACCGGAATACTGCTGCAGTGGGTTGGCCTTCCTTTGGTCACATTCCTGCTCATAATGGTGCTGAATCCGTATCTGACTCCTATGGTGTGTCTTGGAATGTTGCTTGTGGCCAGCTGCCCCGGAGGGAACATCTCGAACTTTATGAGTTCGCTGTCCAAGGGCAACGTCGAACTGTCTGTAAGTATGACAGCGGTCACTACGGTCTGTGCTCCTGCAGTTACTCCGTTCAATTTCTGGTTCTGGGGAAACCTTTATCTCAAGTATGCCTCCCTGAAGGGAACCCTTACAATCCCGCATCTGGAAATTCCCTTCAGTGAGATATTCAAGACGGTATTCATAATCCTTGGCATTCCCATCCTTCTGGGCATCCTTTTCGCGCGTTTCTTTCCTAAAGCCACTGAAAAGATCAAAAAGCCTTTCAGTATATTCTCGCTGGCCGTCTTTGCCGCTATGGTGCTGGGGATGTTCATTCCCAACTGGCAGTTATTTGTCAGATACATCCTGTTCATCTTCATTCTGGTACTGCTTCATAATGCCTGCGCATTCGGAACCGGAGCTTTGGGCAGTACGCTTATGAGACTTCCGAAAAGGGACCGCCGCTCCATCACCATCGAGGTCGGCATTCAGAATTCCGGTCTCGGGCTTACGCTTCTGCTCAACCCGGTTATCTTCGAGCCTTCGGTTTGGAACAATCCCACTACCGGAGTGCTTTACGGAGGAATGCTCTTCATTACCGCCTGGTGGGGAATCTGGCATATCGTTTCCGGGCTTTCTCTCTCACTGTTCCTGCGTGGCAGGGCGCTTCCCGAAGAACAAAAAAACTCCACAATATGAAAAGGATAATATTACTTTCCCTTATTGTTTTCGCGTCTTTCCAGATTCAGGCTCAGACCCTGGCTGGCAAATGGATATTTATGAAATCCAGAACGGCGGAATTCGAGCAGTTGTGGCTGAATGAACACAAGGTTCCCGCATTGAACGGGGGCACAGCCTACATTACTGCCGAAACTTCGAATCCCTCGGCGAAATACACGATTGCCTCTTCACAAATGCCCTGCCTCGAGGGGATGCGTCGGGGAGACAGCTGGACCTTCCATATCCCTGTTCAGAAATTCACGGGCGGATATGTGGAAATCGACCTTGTACTCGGCACAAAACCTTCGTCTCCGAAATATTTTATTGTAGAGTATCTTGACGGCAAGGAGTGGAAAGTTTCCCGGAGCGACCTTCACCCGGTACCCGAAAATCCGGCGTTATCCTATAATGTCAAGTGTACGGGCGACGACCATTATCATTGCAGCGTTACCCAAACCCTGCTCTTCACAAATCCCGTTCGGAACGGGGAATTGCTGGTGCGCCTCAAGGCCGTGGGCGATTATGCCTGCAACGGAGGCACAACCCTCTCCCCGGATTCTGAAACCGGAGTCCGCATTCTTACCTACGGATACATTGGCGCTTACGCTAGGCTTGCCGGAACGCAAACCCCGAAGGATACGACAAAAATCGGATGGCTGGGAAATTCCTTTACATTCGTGAACGCGGCCGATTTCATTCTCAAGGAAATTGCCTTCTGCGAAGGTCATTACCTCGATCTGAGGGTTGGAACCTATCCCGGAGCCAGGTTCAGAAGCCACCTGAGTTTCACAAAGAGTATGGATTACATTTCCGAAGGCGGCTACGACTACGTTATCCTTCAGGACCAGAGCACTCAGGCCGCCCGTTACGGAAGGGATAAGCAGAAAGACGTTATGGACTATACCAAAACATTGGGAGACGTAATCAGGTATTTTACCCCCGACGTGAAGCTTATCTACGAAAAAACCTGGGCCTTTTCCCAGGACGATTTCGGCGGTTTCGGCAGTTACGAAGCCTTTGACAGCTGCGCCACGGCAGGCGCCGGTGAACTTGCGGCAAAGATAAATGCAACGGTTTCGCCCATAGCCGACGCCTTTGCCCTTGTGCGCGCCGAGCGTGAGGATATCGTGGTTTACAGCACCGACGATCATCATCCCGCCGACTATGGCGCATACCTCAAAGCTTGCGTGAATTATCTTACGATATTCAAGACTCCGTTTACCGCAAAGGCCGATTTTGGCCTTGACCCTGAGAAATGCGCCTATTTGCGCGAAGTGGCCCAGCGGGTTGTTCTTAAAGTAAAATTGGCGAGATGAGCCCGAAACTTGCGAAATTCATATTGGAGAAAACCGGTTGGACCCTGATAGGAGAACCGGCTCCCGAAAGGTGCTGCATTTATCTCGAGGCACCTCATACAAGCATTTGGGATTTCCTAATAGGATATCTTTACTACCGTGCAAAAGGGCATAAGCTCAGGGTGATGATTAAGCAGGAGGCCTTCTTCTTTCCCGTCGGGAATCTGCTCAGGGCCCTGGGAGGCTTCCCGATAAACAGGAAGAATCCGCAGAAAACCATAATGAGCATCGTTCACGAGATGGAGTCGGAGACAACCAAGCCGTTTCATCTGGCCATTTGCCCCGAAGGAACCCGCAAACCGGTGAAAAAATGGAAGACAGGATACCATACCATAGCAACCCAGGCGAACATTCCGGTTTACATTACCATAGTGGACTGGGGTCATAAGAGAACCGGAATTGTATGCAAGGCAGAACTTACCGGAAACGCCCGGGCCGACACCGACCGTATCCAACAGATTTACGAGGACCTCAGGCCCGTGGCCCTGCATCCAAAGAATTTTATAACCCGTTGAGTTTAAGGCCAATGGCAGATTCCACCACTTCGTTTGACGTCATAATCATAGGCGGCGGAATAACCGGCGTAGGGACAGCCAGGGACTGTTCCCTTCGCGGCCTTAAGGTACTGCTGCTCGAAAAGGCAGACCTTACAAACGGGGCGAGCGGGAGGAATCACGGCCTGCTGCATTCCGGCGCCCGATATGCTGTTACCGATATGGAATCGGCTTCGGAATGCATCCGGGAAAATATGATAATCAGGCGCATAGCCTCCAACTGCGTGGAGCAGACCGGAGGACTTTTCATTACCCTGCCGCAGGACGATCTGCAGTATCAGGCCCAATTCGTAGTCCGCTGCAAAGCGGCGGGTATAGATGCCAGAGAGATAGATCCGGCCGAGGCCCGGAGGCTGGAACCTTCGGTCAATCCTTCGCTCATAGGTGCAGTTCGTGTTCCCGATGCTTCGGTGGACCCTTTCCGCCTTGCATCCGCCAACGCCCTTGACGCAGTCAATCACGGCGCAGTCATTCGTACCTATTGCGAAGTGCTCTCTCTTATTAAGGATGGAGAAGCCGTGGTAGGAGTCGAATACCGGGATCTGCAGAAGAAAGAAACCGTCTGCGTTTATGCACCAATAACAATTAATGCCGCCGGTATCTGGGGGCAGAGGATTGCCGCAATGGCAGGCTGCGAAATCAGGATGCTGCCCTCAAAGGGCTCGCTGCTGGTATTCGGACATCGGGTTAACCGGATGGTAATCAACCGTTGCCGCAAGCCGGCGAATGCCGATATCCTGGTACCGGGAGATGTGGTTTGCGTAATCGGCACTACCTCCGACAAGGTCGGACTCGACGAGTGCGACGACGTCAGGGTTACTCCCCTGGAAGTTGAACTGCTGCTCAGGGAGGGCTGCTCGCTTGCCCCGGAATTGGAATATACCAGAATTCTGAGGGCTTACGGTGGAGTGAGGCCTCTGGTAGCTTCCGACGACGACCCTACCGGAAGAAGCACCAGCCGGGGAATAGTGCTTCTTGACCACGAGACAAGGGACGGTGTCGCCGGATTCATCAGCATTACAGGAGGAAAACTTACCAGTTACAGACTTATGGCGGAACAGACAACCGACCTGGTTTGCCTCAAACTGAAGGTTAACCGGAAATGCTCGACGGCAAGCAGGCCTTTGCCTGGCTCCGAAAGGCATTCAACCCCCGATAAGGAACTGTCCATTGCCTTCAAGGCGGCTGAGGGTCGTCACGGGTCTTTGATTCAGAAGATGGAATTCTCCCAAAAATCCGAGGTTCTGTGCGAATGCGAGCACGTTACCCGGGCCGAAATTGCCTACGCGGTAAAGAATCTCGGGGTTAGAACTATGATGGACCTCCGACGCCGGACCAGGGTTGGAATGGGCACCTGCCAGGGGGCTTTCTGCATAAAGAGAGTGGCACAGGCTCTTGCCCTGGAACTGGGATACCCCGAAAAGGAACAGGAATTCATAAACGAATACATACAGGAACGATGGAAAGGGATGGCCCCGGTATGCTGGGGAGAATCCTTGAGAGAGGCCGAATATATGAGAAATCAGATAGGAAAGGATGAGATTTGACGTTGTTGTCATAGGTGGAGGAAAGGCCGGTACCCGTGCCGCGTTTAAACTTGCGCAGGCGGGCAAGCGCTGCGCTGTTGTATCGGCCGGGCTCTGCCTTGGAGAAACGTTCCGCAGCGAATTCATTGCCTGCGGCGGAACCTTTTTGAACGGCGACCGTGTCACGGGCGGAAAAATCGAAGAGGACAGGCTGCTTTTCGTCAACACGGAGAATCTTGGAAAAGACACGGTGCTGGAGGCAGAGAATTTCATCCTCTGCACCGGTAAATTTTTCAGCAAGGGGCTGATATCCACAATCGAGGAGATTTATGAGCCTGTTTTCGACTGCGAAGTGCTGTACGAAAAAGACCGTTCCAAATGGGTTGCAAGTGATTTCTATGCAAGCCAGCCGTTCGAGAGCTTTGGAGTGCGGACAACAGACAAGGGGCAGGTTTATGTCGATGGCAAGGCGGTGTCTAATCTGTACGCGGCAGGAGATATTCTGGCAGGAGAAGTTGACATTGAAGAATCTGTTGAAAGGGTATGCAGGAACATAATATAAGCAAAGGCAATTTCGAGCAATGTCTCAAGTGCAATATCTGCACTCAGGTTTGCCCTATGTTCGAGGTGAATCCTCACTATCCGGGGCCCAAGCAGGCCGGACCGGACGGGGAGAGGTATCGCATCAAGGACCCTGCGTTCTTTGATCTTACCCTGAAATACTGTCTAAACTGTAAAAACTGCGAGGTTGCCTGTCCTTCCGGAGTCAAGGTCGGAGATATAATCCAGATTGCAAGGCTTAAGTATGGCAGGCAGTCCAATCCCTTGAGAGACAGGATGCTGGCAAGTACCGACCTGGTAGGGTCGGTCGCAAGCGCTTTTGCAGCGGTTGTAAATCCGGTATTGTCGTTCGGGCCGGCAAAGCGCGCCTTGGAACTTTTCGGAGTGGACCACAGGCGCACGTTCCCTGAATATTCCGGCGAGAAGTTCGAGGATTGGTTCAGAAAAAATGCCGCTCCGACCCAAAAGAAGTACAAAGAACACGTGGCATATTTCCACGGCTGCTATGTCAATTACAACTTCCCGCAGTTGGGAAAGGACTTTGTAAAAGTTATGAATGCCTGCGGGTACGGGGTTTCGCTTCTGGAGAAGGAACTCTGCTGCGGCGTCGCGCTCATTTCAAACGGATTCGGGAAACAGGCCACCGTTCAGGCCAGACAGAACGTAGATTCGATCCGAAAAGCCGGAGCACCCGTGCTCACTACATCTTCGACCTGCACCTTTACCATAAGGGACGAATACCGGAACGTGCTGGGACTGGACTGCGAGGATATGGCCGGCAGGGTTGAACTTGCAGTCAAATGGATATACGAAAAAATCGCGTCCGGCAACGTAAGCCTCCGGTTTAATCCCGATTTTCATCTCAAGGCAGTATATCATACCGCCTGCCATATGCAGAAACTCGGATGGGCGATTTTTTCTCAGGAACTGTTGAAGATGATTCCGGGCGTTGAACTTACGGTCCCTCAGCAGCACTGTTGCGGAATTGCCGGAACCTTCGGTTTCAAGAAAGAGAATTACGAGTACTCTCAGGCCATCGGACAACCACTGTTCGAAACCCTTGAAGCTTCCGGCGCCGACGTTGTAATCACCGACTGCGAAACCTGCAAATGGCAGATAGAATCGGGAACGGGACTCCCCGTTCTCAACCCGATTTCCGTTCTGGCAATGGCCATTCTCTCTTCGGAATAAAGGTCTTCTTTACTTCTGCCCGAAGCTGTATTTTACACCTATTGTCGGAAAAAGGCCGACCTTCTAATTAGCCGACCTCTTTTCGTAGACCCTCGGAGAGTTGAACTCCGGACCTCTACATTATCAGTGTAGCGCTCTAACCAACTGAGCTAAGAGTCTATATATTAATGAAAGGAAAGGACAAGGGAAAACCGCGAGCCTCAAGTGTCAAGGTCTGCTCCAAAAAGGAGGTGTTCCAGCCACACCTTCCGGTACGGCTACCTTGTTACGACTTAGCCCCAATTACCAGTTTTGCCCTAGGTCGCTCCTTGCGGTCACGAACTTCAGGCACCCCCGGCTTTCATGGCTTGACGGGCG
>JAZRVN010000001.1:0-7215 GCA_045599225.1 Candidatus Cryptobacteroides sp. | reverse complement strand
CGCAATTTGATTGTTCCGGACGTCTTTGTCGTCCGACGTTTGATAGTGATCAGAGCCATCGTATCTATATTTCAATTCCGATGACAAAGATAATAAATTTGCCCCACATTTGCCCCACCAAATTGAAAATGAGTGAAAATTATTTGTTGGGACAAAGAAAAGAATTTAAGTTAACTTATTGATATTCATTTGCATTAACCTTGCATTTCACTTGCATAGGTTTTCATATTCGTGGTCCTGTAGGAGTCACACAAATCGCCATTCCGAACATCCAGAATGGCGATTTTCTTTTTCTCCTGGGGCGTTGCGTTCCCGGGGAAATATGTTATTTCTTGAAATAACGGTTGAACAGACCCTGGAAACCGGCTCCGTGACGGGCTTCGTCCTTTGCCATTTCGTGAACGGAATCGTGAATGGCATCCAGATTGAGCTGCTTTGCAACCTTGGCAATATCCATCTTGCCCTGACAGGCTCCGTGCTCGGCAAGCATTCTCCTCTCTACATTGGTTCTGGTGTCCCAAACCACTTCACCGAGCATCTCGGCAAAGCGGGAAGCGTGGTCGGCCTCCTCGTAGGCATAACGCTTGAAAGCCTCGGCGATCTCGGGGTAACCTTCACGGTCGGCCTGACGACTCATTGCAAGGTACATTCCCACCTCCGAGCACTCTCCTGCGAAGTGATCCTTAAGCCCCTGAAGAACAAAAGCTCCTTCTTCGGTCTGAGGTATATCCTTGGCGATGCCGATAACGTGCTGCGTTGCGAATGCAAGAGCTGCATCTTCTACCATTTTCTTGAACTTTGAACCGGGAACATTGCACTGAGGGCACTTCTCGGGAGCGGTGTTACCTTCGTGAACATAACCGCATACAGGACAAATCCATTTAGCCATAATTACGTTTTTTTCTATATTTATATATCGATGTCTTCGAGTTCCTGCTCGCTCCGGAGATTGCTGCATATGAAATTCTGACGTTCCATAGTGTTGTCTCCCATATAGAACGACATAATCTCCTGCATCGACTCTTCGTCTGAAATCTTTACCAGGTCGAGGCGCATATCCTCGCCTATGAAGGCGCCGAACTCCTCGGAAGAGATTTCTCCCAGACCTTTGAAACGAGTGATTTCCACCCCGTTCTTAAGGTCGGCGACAGCCTTGAGCTTTTCTTCGTCGCTGTAGCAGTATCGGTTGTCTTTCTTGTTTCTGACACGGAAAAGAGGAGTCTGGAGCACGTGAACGTGACCGCGGCGGATAAGATCGGGGAAATACTTCATAAAGAAAGTAAGCACCAGCATACGGATATGCATTCCGTCGTCGTCGGCATCGGTGGCGATTACAATGTAGTTGTAACGCAGATTCTCGATATCCTCCTCTATGCCAAGCGCCGATATGAGCAGTTGCAGTTCTTCATTTTCGGCGAATTTCTTATAACTCTCCTTGTAGGAGTTCAGCGGCTTTCCCCTGAGGCTGAATACCGCCTGAAAGTTGGCGTTGCGGGCCTTGGTGATTGTTCCACTGGCAGAATCCCCCTCAGTTATAAAAATGCTGGAGCGTTCGATATTTTCCTGCGTAGCATCGGTGCGTTTGTCGTTGAAATGATAGCGACAGTCGCGAAGCTTGCTGTTGTACACGTTGGCCTTCCTGTTGCGCTCGCGGGTTTTCTTCTGGATGCTGGAAATTTCCTGCCTCTCGGCTTGCGAAGCCTTGATTTTATCTTCAATTACAGGCACTATCTCCTTATGAATGGTAAGATAGTCGTCAAGATTTCTGGAGACGAAATCGTTTACGAAGGCCCGGATGGTAGGGCCGTGCTGCAGCTCGCCCTTAACCTGCTTCTCCCACATATAGGTAGAGGAGAGCTTGATTTTTGTCTGCGCCTCGAACTGCGGTTCCTGGATTTGAATGCTGATAGCTCCCACAATGCCCATCCGGCAGTCTTCGGGAGCATAATTTTTCTTAAAGAAGTCCTTGAGAGTCTTGGCTATGGCCTCACGGTATGCAGCAAGATGGGTACCGCCGTCGCGGGTATTCTGTCCGTTCACGAAGGAACTTATGTTCTCGCCGTAAGAATTGGAGTGGGAAAGCACAATCTCTATGTCCTCCCCTTCCAGATGAACAGGTTCGTAGAGAGGCGCTTCGCTGAGGTTTTCCTTTACAAGATCCAGCAAACCGTTTTCGGACTTGTAGGACACCCCGTTCAGGGTCAGGGTCAGGCCTCTTTTCAGATAGGAGTAATTCTTAACCAGAGTCTGCACAAACTCCAGGTTATAATTGAATTTTCCGAATATTTCTTCGTCGGGAAGGAACCTCACCAAGGTTCCGTTCTTTTCTTTGGTGGGTTCCTGAGCACTTTCCACCAGCTCTCCCTTGGAGAATCTGGCCCAGGAGCATTCTCCGTCACGATATGAGCATACGTAAAAATCCTGAGACAGGGCATTCACGGCTTTGGTACCCACACCGTTGAGACCGACAGACTTCTTGAACACCGCGTCGTCGAATTTTCCGCCTGTATTGAGCACACTTACCACCTTGATTACAGAGCCCAGAGGAATTCCGCGGCCGAAATCCCGGACAGTAACCTCATTGTTCTCTATCCCTATTATGATGTTCTTCCCGCAGCCCATCGCAAACTCATCTATTGAGTTGTCGACGATTTCCTTCAGGAGAACATAAATGCCGTCGCTGGGATTGTTGCCGTTTCCAAGGCGGCCGATATACATTCCGGGACGGCGCCTGATGTGCTCGACACCCTCGAGCGTTTTTATTTGACTGTCATCGTAATTTGTCATATCACGCAAATATACGAATTTTATTCGATAATCCCTGTGACGTAAAGGCTGCGGACCGATTGGAAAGGAGCATTGGAATACAGGTTCACTATGAAAAGATGCTCCCCCGCCCCGAGTCCGGAGGTATCCAGTTCGAACGAGAGGGTCCCGGACTGCGCGACATCGATTTCCTTCACCGTAGAAGTGCATTTCAGCCGGGACGACATAGGTTCAACCTTGTATATGAGCAACTTCCTTTTTCCGGTGTTTTCGAGAAGGAATTTCCCCCTCACCGGTTTTCCCGCCTTCATCTTTCCGAAAGAATAAGTGCTGACTGGAGTTTCCAGCACCGGAGGCGAGGTTAGGTCGGAGGCCGAGAATGAATCCCGGGTTACCGCCGACACCCCTATGAACTCACAACCTTCGGAAAGGGCTGAAGAGGTGTCGCTTTCGATGGCCTGAGTTCCAAGGACGGGCTTCTGAGCGAATTTTTTTCCTGACGAAGGGAAGACTTTACCGTTAATAACCGGAGTTGCAAAATAATAGTTTTCGCCCCAGCGATCGCGGCTCGACTCTACCGTATAAACAAGGGTCGCGGTTCCCCGGGCGGGGATGCGTTTTTCCTTAAGGCGAACCGTAAGACCGGGAGAAACGTTCGTAAAACTTACGCTGATGGGCCTGGCGGAGATGTTTGCGACGGTTACCTCGCCGCTGCGCGATTCACCCTGAGACATATTCCCAGCCCGTATTTCCCTATCCCTGAAAGAGAGAGGGCCGTAATGCACCGGATAACTGTCCCCAAGCGACGCGCTTTTGGAACGGACAACTCCGCGAAGATGCAGAACCACCGGCCTTCCGAGCGAAGACACATACACGGTCAGGGTCTTGTCGAAAGGATAAGGTCCCTCATCGTTGGAATATGTCGCGGTAATGTTGGCATTCTGTCCGGGGGCGACAATGCTTCTTGTCCACTGCACCTGAGTGCAGCCGCAGGAGGA
Organism: Candidatus Cryptobacteroides sp.; assembly: GCA_045599225.1. Taxonomy (GTDB): domain Bacteria; phylum Bacteroidota; class Bacteroidia; order Bacteroidales; family UBA932; genus Cryptobacteroides. The sequence continues at coordinate 3,451 of JAZRVN010000001.1, read as the reverse complement.
GGCCACCTGGTCTATGGTCCAGCCTTTGTCGGAAATATTGGTAAGAACAAAGCTGCAGCTGACCGGCCCCGAATCCTGTACTATATCTCCTAAATCGTAAACGGTTCTGTGAAACCGGACAGCGTCGCCGAAATCGGTATGGGCGAGAGAGGTCAGGCTGAACGCAAGCAACAGGACAATACTGGAGAATCGTTTCATAACTGCAAATGTAATCACAAAATTCTTTCCAACCCTATTGACAAATGGCTAAAATTCCCTAAATTTGTCCTGTAATAACAAAACAATTCATTATGGCATACAAAATCAATCCCGACATTTGTGTAGCCTGTGGCACCTGCCAGGGCGAATGTCCTTCCGGAGCTATCAAGGAAGGTGATGTATATTCAATCGATCCCGCTGTTTGCGTGGACTGCGGAACTTGCGCCGACGCCTGCCCCACCGGAGCAATCACTCCCGGTGAATAAGATATCAAAACCTTTTGCCAGCTTAACGCTGGCTTTTTTTATTCAATACTTATGAAAAGACTAACAGCCACTGTTCTGGCGGCAGTCATTGCCGTATCCGCCATCGCGCAACAGCTCCCAAAGCGGGAATTCCGCGGAGCCTGGTTGCACATCGTAGGCAATCAGACAATCAAAACTATGACCACAGACCAGGTGAAGACCTGGATTACATCCACTCTGGACACACTGCAAAGCATCAACTGCAACGCCGTAATCTTCCAGGTCAGGCCACAGGCCGACGCCTTCTATTCATCGGAGCTGGAACCCTGGACCAGATTCCTCACCGGAGTACAGGGACAGGCACCCAATCCGTACTGGGATCCGCTCCAGTTTGCAATCACAGAATGCCATAAAAGAGGTATGGAACTTCACGCCTGGCTCAATCCCTACCGTGTTACGTCCAACGACGAGGAAGTTCTCTGCCCCGGCCATCTGTATTTCAGAAAGCCTGAACTCTTTGTAAAATACGGCAAACAGATTTACTTCGACCCCGGCATTCCCGAAGCAAGAGAGCATACCGTCAAGGTCATTGAAGACATCGTGCGCCGCTACGACGTGGACGCCATCCACTTCGACGACTATTTCTATCCCTACCCCATCGACGGACAGGATTTTCCGGACGACGCATCATTCGGGAAATACTCGAACGGAATCACCGACAAAGGCGACTGGCGAAGATATAACGTTACACAGCTTATCAAGGAGATAAACGCCGCCATAAAGGCAATCAAGCCCTGGGTACGGTTCGGAATCTCCCCCTTCGGAATCCACCGCAACAAGAAGCAGGACCCCGAAGGCTCCGAGACCAACGGACTGTGTACCTATGACCAGCTTTACGCCGACATTCCCCTCTGGTGCAAAGAAGGCTACATAGACTACAACGTTCCGCAACTGTACTGGAAAATAGGGCACAAGCTTGCCGATTACGAGACTCTAATCAAATGGTGGAACGACGGCAACTTCGGTGCTCATCTCTACATAGGCCAGAGCATTGCCACATTCAAGGAACCCGACGTGAAGAATCCCAAGACAGACCAGACCGACTCAAAGATGAAACTGGTTCGGGAACTTCCCCACGTTGACGGGAACGTATGGTGGCCGGGCTGGTATTTTTCAAACGGAGCGCAGGGCGGAACCGAACTCGAAAAGAAACTCGCAGACAAGTATCAGAAAGAACGCGCGCTTATTCCCGCATACACCAGAATCGATGCGATTGCACCGGACCCGGTACAGAAGATATACTCTAAGGGGCGCAGCATTTACTGGGAAGCCGCCAAGACAAGCGATCCCCTGCAGGAACTCGGATTTTTTGTGGTTTACCGTTTCCTTAAGGACGAGAAGGTGGACTTCGACAATCCCGAAAGGATTTTCCTTATAACAAAGGACACTTCCTTTGAGATTCCCGCCTGCAAGAGCGGCCGCACCCACAAGTATTACGTAACCGTTACCGACCACTGTTGGAACGAAAGCGTGCCTTCTGCCCCGATTGAGCTTTAATTGATCGCGCAAGCATTGATTATTAAGAAATAATGACTATATTTGCAGCCCTTTGGATTGTATCCGAGGGGCTACATTTTTATTAATTTATTATAACTCAAGATGTTAAAACAGTACGAAACCGTTTTCATTGCAACTCCCGTTTTGTCTGATGCCCAGATGAAGGAAGCGGTTGCCAAGTACACATCTCTCATCAAGGACAATGGTGGCGAGATTGTGTCAGAAGAGGACTGGGGTCTCAAGCAGCTTGCTTACCCTATCCAGCACAAGACGTCAGGATTCTATTACCTGATCGAATTCAAGGCTACTCCCGAGTTCGTAGCAACTCTGGAAACCCAGTATCACCGTGACGAACGTATCCTCCGCTACCTCACAGTAGCGCTCGACAAGGATGCCGTTGCATACGCAGAGCATCGCCGTCAGGTACGCGCAGGCAAGGCTGCCGCTCCCAAGGCAGAGGCCGAGAGCGTAAAAGAAGAAGCTCCGGCAGAAGAAGTTGTTGAAACCGTAGAAAATCAGGAGGCATAATTATGGCTGAGAATAGTGAAATCCGTTATCTGAATCCTCCTACCGTAGAGGTTCGCAAGAAGAAATACTGCCGCTTCAAGAAAGCCGGTATCAAGTATGTAGATTACAAGGATGCTGAATTCCTTAAGAAATTCCTCAACGAGCAGGGTAAGATTCTTCCCCGCCGCATTACCGGAACTTCCCTCAAGTTCCAGCGCAAGGTTGCCCAGGCCGTTAAGCGTGCCCGCTCCCTCGCTCTTCTCCCTTATGTTACTGACCTCCTTAAATAATTGAGAGATATGAAAATCATACTTAAAAAAGAAGTTGCAAATCTCGGAGATCCGGGAGATGTAGTAGAAGTTAAAACAGGTTACGCTCTCAATTATCTTGTACCTCAGGGTCTGGCAACGGTTGCCACTGTTTCAGCACTCAAGCAGCACGAGGAGACACTTCGTCAGAGAGCTCACAAAGAAGCTAAGATTGTTGCCGATGCCGAGGCTCAGGCAGCTAAGATAGGCGCTGTTGAAGTTAAACTTACAGCAAAGGCCGGTGAGAGCGGAAAGCTCTATGGTTCAATTACAGCCGCTCAGGTTGCAGAGGCTCTTGCCCAGAGCGATATCCAGGTTGAGAAGAAGAACATTACTGTTCCTGAAATCAAGGAAGCCGGGGAGTACGAGGCTAAGGTCAAGTGCTACAAGGGCGTTTTCGCAACCGAAAAAGTTGTCGTTCCCGCCGAATAATCCTTAACGATACATAAAAAAGGCCGACTCCAAGTCCGAACGGACTTTTGGAGTCGGCCTTTTCTTATTTCGGGGGACTTTGCGCAGACGCGAGTGCAGCCTGCGGGTCAAGGGCCTTCGGACCAGTACGCACCTGTCGGTGCTATCCCTCCTACGCCTTCGGCGCAGGCTCCTCCCGTTCACGAAGCCACGGGCGGCTACGCC